>JBKJIY010000125.1:0-11892 GCA_046598315.1 Gemmatimonadaceae bacterium | reverse complement strand
CGCGCTGTTGCAGGTGAGCGACTTCATGTTCGCCGTGTCCGTGATGACGATCACGATGATGACGTTTGCGCTGTGCGGGATGGCGCTGGGGTTCGGGACGCTTTTCCCCCAGTACGAAACGGAGAACGCGGCGCAGATCCCGACGTCGTTCGGCGGGCTGCTCTTCATGATCACCGCGGTCGCGTTCATCGCGGCGGTGATCGTGCTGGAGGCGCGGCCCGTGTACAGCTATCTCTCGGCGCAGTTCTACGGCACGGCCAGCTCCCCCGTGGAGATGTGGCTCGGGCTCGGCGGGGCGTTCGTGCTCTGCGTCGCCACGACGATGGTGCCGATCGGGATAGCGCGTCGGCGGCTGGAGGCGGTGGAACGCTAGGCCGTCGCCGGTGCCTGTGCGCCGGTCGTTCCGCGATCGTCCTCCACCGTCATGCCTGCCGGGCAGGCCACCATTGGTGGAATGCGCGAAGCGCACGCGCGAGATAGAATTCCCTCTCTCCGGCGCAGCGTTTCTCTTCATCTCGCCAGTGAATGCCTCTCCCCCGTTTCGATCGCCTGGCTCGCAAGTTCGTGCCGTCGACAGCGCTCCTGTCGCGGTCGGCGCTGCTGCAGCCCGTGCTTGCGACGTTCGATTCGCTCGCACGCCTGCTGCTGCGAGTCTTCACGAAGCGACCGATCCCGCCGCTGCGCTACATCGTGCGCACGGGTGTGGGCAACTCCATCCTGTTTCCGCACCTGTATTATCTGACCGCGTCGCACAACCTGTGGTTGTACTTCTTCTCGCGCGGCCTCGCCCGGCTGGACTCGGCGATCGTGGACATCGGGAGCGGTGTGGGCAAGAGTGCCGTCGGCCTGCGCGACTTCGCCTACGCCGACGCGCGATTCATCGGCCGGTATCACGGCTTCGACGTGGATCCGGACATGGTGGACTGGTCTCGCCGCCATTTCGATGCGGAGCGCTTCCAGTTCTCGCTCGTCGACATGGGGAGCAGCGTGTACCGGCCGGAGGGCAGCACGTCGGACAAGCCGACGCTCGACGTCGCGAGCGACAGCATCGACCTGGTGTTCTCGCAGTCGCTGTTCTCGCATCTGCTCGAGGATGACATCAAGCACTACCTGCGAGAGAGCTGTCGCGTGCTGCGGCCCGGCGGCGTGCTGTCGATGACGTTCTTCTGCCTCGACGATCTCGAGCGGCTCGGCCTGCTCGGCAACCGGTGGACCTTCCGCTTCCCGCGCGGGGCCGCGCGCGTGGAAAACGATCGCTATCCGGAGAGCGCCGTTGCGTATGCCCGGGACTTCATGCTCGAGGAGGCGCGGCGCGCGGGCTTCTCGCAGGCGAGCGTGGTGCTGCCCTCCTACCAGAGCACGCTGGAGTGCATCAAGTAGACGGGGCGCGCGTCAGGCCGCGAGCTGGCGTCCGCACGCCGTGCAGAAGGCGGCACCGGACTCCGCCACCGGCGCGCCGCACGCACCACAGTCGCCCGGCAGGTACAGACCGCAGTGCGAGCACCAGGTCGCATCAGCCTCCGGACGCGGGCCGCAGCGCACGCAGCTCCGAAGCCGCGCTCGGTACTCCAGCACCGCCGCCTCGATGCCGTCGCCATCCGCGGGCGACGCACTGGCACGCATCGCCTCCAGCGCCCGCGCGGTGTACCGCGCCTTGAGTTCCGCGTAGTCGCCGTCCGAGAGCTTGCCGGTGGCGCGATCGAACTCGATTTCCCGCAACGCCACGACGGCGTCCTCCTCATCGACGCGGGCCGACGTCGCGAGCGCGAAGACACGGCGCCGTGGCGCGGGCTCGGCGCCGGCGAACAGCGGCAGAAGCACGTAGGCCAGCGCACTCAGGGCCAGCAGCGTGCCGATCACGAGCGCGAGCACTACACGTCCCGCTTGATCGCCGCGTCCAACCGCGCCATCTCGTCATCCGTGCCCAGCGCGGCCTGCCGCGCATCGATCGCGGTCGCCACCGTGCCCGCACCCCGCTGCATCCGCCGCAGCACGACGACCACGGCTACCGCGCCCGCGGCAAGTGCCGCGAAGGGCACGAGATAGCCAGCGAGGTTGAAGCCTTCACGACGCGGCGCCATCAACGCGCGCTCGCCGTACGTTCCGACAAAGGCGTCGAGAATCTCGGCGGCCGAGTAGCCACCCTCCACCAGCGACATGACGTCGCGGTGCATCGCGGGCGACACCTGGCACGAGAAGTCGGTGGTCCGGCATGTGTAAATGTCGAGCGTGCAGCCGCACTGGCAGCGGATCTGATGCTCGAGATCATCGCGCACCGCTGGCGTCATGGAGGCGACGGCATTCGCCTTGGGCGGACGGCGCACCGTCTGCGCGGCGCCCTGATTCATGTCGAACAGATTCGACGTGCTTCCCTCCGCCGGCCCCGCGCCACCCCTGGGCTGCGTGCTCTCCTGGCCGGCGAGAGGACTGCACACCAGGAGCCCGACCGTGCCGAGCGCGGCGCCGGCCAGAAACTCGCGACGCCGCATCATGGCTTCAGCGCAAGATCGCGAGCGGCCGGCGTGAGCGTGGCCGCGTACCCGCTCGCGGCGCGCCGTCGCTCGGCCTGCGGCCACATGACGATGAGTCCGCCGATGGCCATCACCAGGCCGCCGATCCACACCCAGACGACCAGGGGGTTGAAGCTCACGCGCAGCTCGGCCGTCTCGTCGCGCACTCCCGCGAGGACCACGTACAAGTCGAGTCCCGCTGACGTCCTGATGCCCACCTCGGTGCTTGGCTCGAACTGCGGCTGCTTGTTGCTGTCGAAGTGCTGTCGCTTCTCGCTCGTGACGATCCCTTGCGGCACGCCGTCCCGCCACACCTCGAGCCCGACCGCCGTGACGAACCGGTTGAGCGTCTCCGATGTAGACACCCCCTGGCTGACGAACTTCCACGAATGCCCGAGCGGGTCCACCAGCAGCTTCGTCTCCCCAGCCTTGAGCTGCACATCGTAGTCCTTCTTGAACGCGAGCCCGGCGAAGGCCGAGAAGAGGATGACGATGCCGGCGTGCACGATGTAGCCGCCATAGCGACGCCGGTTCCGCGCCACCAGCCGCACCACGGCAACCGGGAGTCCCTCGCCGTGGATGCTGCGTCGCGCCGCGATGCCCTTGAAGAACTCCTGGCCGATGGTGCCGGACACGAAGCCCGCCAGCGTGTAGGCGACGAGGGCGTGAAAGTTCCGCATGCCCGCGGCGTAGAGCAGCATCCCGGTGCCGATGCCGGCCAGCACGGGAAAGATGAACTGCCGCCTGAGGTTGGACGTCGACGCCTTGCGCCACGCGATGAGCGGACCGATGCCCGTGAGGGCCAGGAGGAGCAGGCCGAGCGGAACGTTGACGGTATTGAAGAAGGGCGGGCCCACCGTGATCTTGGAGCCGCGCACCCATTCGCTGATGATCGGGAAGAGCGTGCCCCACAGCACCGAGAAGGCGATGCCGACGAGGACGAGGTTGTTGTAGAGGAAGG
This sequence comes from Gemmatimonadaceae bacterium, assembly GCA_046598315.1. Lineage (GTDB taxonomy): Bacteria > Gemmatimonadota > Gemmatimonadetes > Gemmatimonadales > Gemmatimonadaceae > AG11. Next base: position 8,421 of record JBKJIY010000125.1, on the reverse strand, counting down.
CGGCCTCTCGGCTCACCATGCTCTCCAGCTCGGCCGTGGCCTCGAGATCCTTCAGCCGCGTGGTGACGAAGTAGATCGTCGTGGCCAGGAGCCCCAGAAAGAAGACGCCGAACCAGGTCCCGACCGGCGATTGCGCGAACGAGTGTACGCTCTCGATGATGCCGCTGCGCGTGAGGAAGGTGCCGAAGATGGCGAGAAGGAACGTGGTGACGACGAGCACCACATTCCATTTCCGCAGCATCCCCCGCTTCTCCTGGATCATGATCGAGTGCAGGAACGCCGTGCCGGTGAGCCAGGGGAGGAGGCTCGCATTCTCCACGGGATCCCACGCCCAGTAGCCACTCCAGCCCAGCTCCACGTACGCCCACCACATGCCGAGGGTGATGCCGATGGTGAGGAAGAACCAGGAGACCAGCGACCAGCGGCGCACGATGCTCAGCCACTCGGCGTCGAACTTGCGCGTGACGAGCGCGGCGATGGCGAAGGCGAACGGAATCGCCGTCGCGACGTAGCCCAGATACAGCGTGGGAGGATGGATCGCCATGCCGGGATTCTGGAGCTGCGGGTTCATCCCGCGGCCGTCCGCCGGCACGAAGCTCAACCGGTCATACGGGTTGGCCTTGAAGCAGGTGGTGGCGATGAAGAACAGGAGAATCGCCGCCAGCGTGCCCGTCGCCCACGGTGACAGATCGCGCGCCTTGTCGCGGAGTGCCCAGATGGCGAGCGCGCTGTACGACGCCAGGATGAGGCACCAGAAGAGCATCGATCCAGATTGCCCCCCCCAGAAGGCGGAGAATACGTAGATCTTCGGCATGTTTGCCGCGGTGTTGGACGCCACGTACTTGAGCGAGAAGTCGTGCGTCAACAGCGCCGTCCAGAGTCCCACTGACGCCAGCACGACCATCGCCCAGGTGGCGTAGAGTCCGCGGCGGCCGCTCGCCATGAGATCCTCGCGGCCAAGCGTGCCGCCCGAGAACGACGTGACGGCGGACCAGGCGGCCATGAGCAGCGCCACCCACAGCGCCAGCTCTCCGACGAGGATCATGCCCGCGTTCCTGCCTTGTAGCCGGGCGTCTGCTTGTACTTGTCAGCGCCGGGCTGGCCAGCCTCCGGGGCATTCTCGTATCGCGAGGCGCACTTGGCGAGCAGCGTCGTGGCGTGAAAGGTCCCGTCATCGCCCATGCGGCCCTCCACCACCACGTCAGCCTCGTCGGTGAAGGTGTCGGGCGCGATGCCCCGATACACCACCGGGTACACCTGGGCGCCGTCGGTCACCGCAAACGCGTACTCCTTTCCGCCCGGCACCCGCTGAATGGAGCCCGGCACCACCCGCGCGCCCATCTTCACGCCGGTGCCGCGGAATGTGGGATCGGCCTCGAGCTTGGCAGCCAGCTCAGTGGGCGTGAGGTAGTACATGCCGGTGTCCTTGATGGACGTCGCCATGAGGTACCCAGCCGTGCCCAGAACCAGCGCACCACCGATGAGAAATTTCGTCCGTGCCTTGGCCATTGGCGCCGCGGGGAAAAGTCGTTGTCCGCAATCAATATAACGATGGCTCGGAAGCCGGCCCCATCGGCGTTTGCCCTACACACAGCGGGCCCTCGCCAGCAGGGTCGCTACCGCTCCGTGCGCGCGAGCAGGAGAGTGACCGCGCCGGCACCGGCGACGTCCCAGACAAGGTCTCGGCCGCTGAATACACCTTTCACGCGGCGGTCCCGCAGTTCTCTGCCCACTCCGGCCGCCGTCGTCGCCGCCGTCGCACCCGCCAGGGCACCGCCGTGCGACGCCCCCGCCGCGCGGAGCGAGCCGTACGACATGCTCTGCACGAACGCCGACGCGAAGAAATGCTTCACCTTGTCGGGCCCGAACCACGCGTCCTGCGGCGGCGCGCCTTGCCTGGAGCCGAGCGAGAAGACGAGCACGATGCCCCTGATCATGCCACGATGCGGTCTAGGGTCGTCGGTTCGGCGAGCCGGACTCGGAGGAGGTCCAGTGCGGCGTCGAGGAGCGTTCGGTTGGACGGAGCGTTGACCCAACTGCTCGCCCCGCTCGGATGCGGCAGCGGAATCGCGACTGACGTGCCGCCCTCGTGCGAGACGACGTGTTCGCGCCCCACCAGCTCCGCCAGCGGGCGGCCGCCGAGGAAGCGGTCGATCGCGAGACGTCCGACGGGAACGATCACGGAGGGACGGATGATGCGCAGCTCGCCGTCGAGCCAATCGGCGCAGTGGGCTCGCTCGCGCGGATTGGGCACCCGGTCACCGCGACCGCCGGGGTGCGGACCGGGGTAGCAGCGCGTGACGGCGGCGATGTAGAGGACTTCGCGCGCGATGGGCTCATCGAGCCCCGCGCGATCGAGCCAACGGAACAGCGTGCGACCCGCTCGGCCAGCGAAGGGACGTCCGCCGGCAGCCTCCACCTGACCTGGCGCCTGTCCCACGAGCATGGCGCGCGGCGCTCGCGCGCGCGAGATGGTGGGCTGGATCCCCGGGGAATGCGCGCACCGGCGGCAGGCGAGCAGACTCGCGCAGTGGTCATCGAGCGCCCGCGCGACACTGGCGGCCGGAGCGAGAGGCAGTCGGTGAGACATGCTGCAGTCTACACGCGGGGGCCGTCCTGGTGCCTCCGCGCCATGCACCTGCCGGCGGCGTCCATGCAGGACGCCGCCGTCTGGAGCGCTGACTCAGCTACGGATGATCCGGGTCCGCCGTACCGCCCGCGGCCGGCGTGAACATGAGACGCTCGGTATACGGCGCGCTCTGTCCGGCCTTCATCTTCATGATCTGCTCGCCGTACATCCGCCGAGCATCCGCTGCCGTTCGCGCGCCCGTGACGATCTCGTGCGCGAGGTTCACCGCGAGATAGTTCGCCGCCTCCTTGTCGCACCGCGCCGACAGCTCGCCGTTCGTTCGCTCGGCCACGACGCTCCCGTCGTACATGGCGAGATCGCTGAACTTTCCGACGGGCACACGGTAGTTCACCCACTGCTGCATGACATCGGTATGCGCTCCGGGAAACTGATGATCGACCTCGTAGTTGTAGACCACCGTGCGCTTCCATCCGCCGCCCGGTCCCCACATCGCCATGTGCTCGTTCATGTGCAGCGGGGCGCCGTACTTCTTCATCATGTCCATCGTTGCGTCCTTCGACGCCTTGGGCCATCCCCTCATCATGCGTTGCATCGTGGCGCTGGACATCTTCATCCCCTTGCCCATCGCCATCCGGTCCTTGCCCATCGCCATTCCCTGCGCACCGGCGCTCGATGCGCCAACGGCGATGACTGCCGCCACGATCAGTGCGCTCCGCATTGGTACCCTCATGCTTCCTCCCTGGTAGACCCCTGCCGCTGTGGTGTCGCGACGTGCGCGACGCCTCGCCAGCGGCTGAATCCGTGAGTAGTGGCATCTTTCGCACCCGCCCGCCATTTCCAGTGGAGAAGCGGACACAGCGTGACGCGCGTGCAGCCGCTTGGCCGCGACTGCCGCACTACAGCGCGCCGTCGCGACGGCGCGAGCGTCTGCGCTCGGGAAAGTGCACATCGAGAAAGCGCACCAGCGCCCGCTCCTCCGCCGAGTGGGCATAGCGGTCGGGGCCGGCGCGATGTTGCGCCGGCAAGCTGATCGTGTCACCCTCGTCGAGGTAGCGGGCAATGACCATCGGGTGCACGTACGACTTGCGGCAGATGGCCGGCGTGTTCCCGAGCTCGGAGGCGACGAGCCGCATGGCCGTCATGACGTTGCGCCTCGCCTCGGTGAGGCTCCCCGCCGGCCCCAGCTCGGCGAGCACCGTCGCGGCGCGCAGCGTGCCCCCCCAGGTGCGGAAATCCTTGGCGCTGTAGGGCACGCCGAGTGTCTCGTGGAGATACTCGTTCACGTCGCGCGCCGTGAGATCGCGCCAGCGCCGGCCGTCGCGATACCGGAAGAGCCGCGCACCCGGCGTGTCCACATACCGCGTGACGAGTCGGACGAGCTCGCGATTGGTGACGACCTGCCGCTGCCGGATTGATTTCTTGCCGACGTACGCGAAGATCACCTGGCCGTCGACGATGGTCGCGTGCCGCTTGCGCAGCGTGGTGATGCCAAAGGTCTTGTTCTCTTCAGCATACCGTTCGCCGCCCACGCGGAAGAAGCTCTCGCTGATGAGGCGCACCACCGAAGCCGAGGCGGCGCGGCGCGACGGCGTTCGGGACGCCGCGTGTGCGCGCATCCGCTTGCGGAGCGCGGGCAGCTCCTTGGCGAGCTCGCGCACGCGGTAGTACTTGCGGAGCTGCCCGCGCTCCACCGCACGCGCGTGATAGCGGTACTGTTTCCGCAGCTTGGCGTCGAGGCCCCACGCCTGCACTTCGGCGCGGGCGCTGGCGGCGATGTGCACGTCGGTCCAGGCCGGCGGCACGGCGAGGACGCGGATGCGCTCGAGGGTGCGCGCGTCGCGCACGGCCGTGCCGTTGCTCCGCACGTAGGCAAACCCGCGCGTCTTCGTCCCTCTCCGCTCCAGCCATTGCGTCATGGCGGAGCCCGCGGGGCAAATTGCGGTCCGCACATGTAGATTCCGTCACTTCGCCCGGCCCCGGACCACGGCATCATGGCTTACGCGCTCCTCACATTCCAGGTCGCCGACCGGATCGCCACGATCACGGCGAATCGGCCCGACAAGCTCAACGCCCTCAATGATGCGCTCATGGCCGAGCTGGGCCTCGCCATCGCGGAGGCGGGCCGCCGGGACGACGTGGGCGGCATCCTGCTCACCGGCGCCGGCCGGTCGTTCGTCGCGGGCGCCGACATCGGCGAGATGGTGAACGAGAACGCCCTGGCGATGAAGGCGCGGGCGCAGCGTGGCCAATCGGTGTTCCGCGCGTTCGAGACATCGCCCAAGCCCACGCTAGCCGCCGTCAACGGCTTCGCTCTGGGCGGTGGGTGCGAGCTGGCCATGAGCTGCCACGTGCGCATCGCGTCCGAGGCGGCGAAGTTCGGCCAGCCCGAGGTGAAGCTGGGCATCGTGCCCGGCTACGGCGGGACGCAGCGGCTCCCTCGCCTCGTGGGGCAGGGGCGCGCGCTGCAGCTGCTCCTCACCGGCGAGATGATCGACGCCGCCGAGGCATTTCGCATCGGACTGGTGAACCAGGTGGTCCCGGCTGGCGAGCTGCTGGACTCGGCGCGCGCGATGCTGACGACGATGCTGGCACACGGACCGCTCGCCCTCGCGCATGTGATCGACGCGGTGGATCGCGGGCTGGGGATGGGGCTCGACGACGCGATCGCGCTGGAGGCGTCGTACTTCGGTCTCCTCTCCGCCACGACGGACCGAGCGGAAGGGATGCGGGCATTTCTCGAGAAGCGCGCGGCGACCTTCACCGGCACGTGAGCGGCGGGCACGTCGTCCTGCGCTCGCTCGCGCTGCGCGACTTTCGCAACCTCGCGCGACTCGATCTCGTCTTTCCGTCTGCCGGTGCCGCGGTCGTGGGCGAGAACGGGCAGGGGAAGTCGAACCTGCTCGAGGCCGTGTACTATCTCCACCTGCTGCGGTCGGTGCGCGGCGCGCGCGACGTGGACGTCGTGCGCTTCACCGCGCCGGGCTTTCATATCGGCGCCCGCACCGCCGGCGGCGCGCACCACGAGGTCTCCGCGGGTTTCGAGCGCCTCGGCCGCCGCAAGCGAGTGAAGCTCGACGGTGCCGAACCGGCGCGTCTGAGCGACGCACTCGGCGCGCTGCCGTGCGTGCTGTTCTCGCCGGCCGACGTCGAGCTGGTGGCCGGCGCCCCGAGCGCACGGCGGCGCTATCTGGACATCCTGCTGGCGCTGTCGTCGCGCCCGTATCTCGGTGCGCTGCAGCGATACCGCCTTGCGCTGGCGCAGCGCAACGCCGCCCTCCGCGACGCGCTTCGGGCAGGCGGCAGCAAGACCGAACAGCGTGTCGCGGTGTGGGAGGCGCCGCTCGCCGAACACGGCGCCGTGCTCTGGCACGCGCGCACGACGTGGGCAGCAACCGCGGCCGTGCGCTTCGGCGACATGTGCGCGTCGATCGGCGAGCGCTCCGTCGTGGGCATGCGCTACGCCACGGCGCTGGAGCCCGTGGCGTCCGACGTCGCCAGCGTGGCGGAAGCGCTCGCGCGTGCGCTCGAAGCAAAGCGCGGGCTGGACGTGCGCCGCGGCCTCACCCACGCCGGCCCGCATCGCGACGATCTCTGCCTCACGCTGGATGGCCGCGAGCTGCGGGCGTTCGGATCCGCCGGCCAGCAGCGGAGCGCAGCCATCGCGATGCGGCTCCTGGAGGGCGAGACGCTGAAGGAGCGGCTCGGTGCCACGCCGCTGCTCCTGCTCGACGATCCATTCGCCGAACTCGACGCGCGACGCTCGGCCCGCATCCTCGAGCTGCTCGCCGAGCGAGGCATCGGGCAGACGCTGCTGGCCGTACCGCGGGCGAGCGACATCCCGCCCGCCCTCACCCAGCTCCCGCGGTGGCGGATTGCCGACGGCCTCGTGGACACCGGAGCGGCCGTGCGGCCGGAGGAAGCGTGAGCCCCGCCCGCAAGCGACCGACGTCGATTGCCGACATCATGGCCGGCGTGCTGCAGGAGAGCGGCGTGGCGGCGCGCGTGGAGCAGGCCGGCCTCATTCCGGAATGGGCCGGTCTGGTGGGGCCTCAGATCGCGGCCGTGACCGTGCCACAGTCGATCACCGCCGACGGCACGCTGTTCGTGAGCGTGACGACGAACGGCTGGATGATGGAGCTGTCGCTGATGGAGCCCGAACTCTTGAAGGTCCTCAACACGACGCCGGGACGTGCGCCGGTGAGAAAGATTCGCTGGCTGCTGCTGCGGGCGTAGGACGTGTGAGCCGGCGATGGCCGGCTCACACACGCGGCGGACTACGGGCGGGCCGACCGGCGGGCGACGGTGGCGTCGAAGGTCGCGACCTGCGTGGGGGTGAGCACCAGCCGCACCTCGGCCCGCTCCTGATCGCGCAACGCGTTGATGCGCTGTACCAGTGCCGCATCGGTCGGACGACCCGCCTTCTCGTTCGCGCGGTCCTCACGCTCCAGCACCTTGAGCTGTGTGTCGAACCGGCGGTCGATGGCGCGGACCTGAGCCTTCTGCACGGCCGTGAGCCGGATGTCCTTGAGAACCGCCTTGGAGTCGTGTCGCGCCTGGTTGAAGGCGCGTCGCTCAGCGCGGTCCGACGCCTTGTCCGCGTCGTGGATCGCCTTGCGCTGCGCGTTGGCGGCATGCGCCTGCTCCGAGCGTACCTTTCCGTAATTGTCCTTCCGCTCCGCCGCCTTCTGCTGATCGTGAACGATCTTCGCGGCGGCGTGCTCCTGCTCGCGAACCATCTTGTCGGCCCGCTTCGCCTGCTTCGACGCAGACTTTTCCTGCGCCTCGACGATCCGCGAAGCGTCCTTCTCCTGCTCGCGCACCATCTTGTCGGCGCGCTTGGCCTGCTCCTCGTTCTCGCGGTGGATGCCGGCAGCGGAGGGCGGCGTCATCTGGTGGCCCGATCCGCCGTGTCCCTTCTGCGCGACGGCGGGCGTGGCGAATCCGGCGAGCAGCGCGGCGGCAGCGATGGCGGTTGGACGATGAAAGCGATGCATGTGAGTGTCCTCGGGTGGGGTGCTGGGGTCATCCACGAGTCGAGTGGACGGATGGTGCTACCCTGTGATGCATCAGTCGGTCCCGTGGATTGAAGCGGCCTGCGACGCGCGCGATCCGCAGGGTACCGCCGACGGGCCAACGCAGCTCGCCTCGACTTGCTAAGTGCTTGCCATGCATGTAGTTAGAAACGCCGCGGCAGGTTGCGTCCTCGTCCGTCCGCGATTAGCTTTCCCGGACGGAACGACCTCCGGCTTCCGGTCTTTATTCGGGACCGGACGGCTGGTGACCCCACACCCGATGCTTCATGACCAATCCGACCGACCCGGCCGCGCCGAAGGAATACGGCGCGGGCCAGATCACTGTGCTCAAGGGACTCGAGGCAGTGCGCAAGCGTCCCGGCATGTACATCGGCTCCACGTCGGAGCGGGGGCTGCATCACCTCGTGTACGAGGTGGTGGACAACTCCATCGATGAAGCGCTCGCCGGCTTCGCCGACCATGTGACGGTCACCATTCACGGCGACAACTCCGTGACCGTGGAGGACAACGGCCGCGGCATTCCGGTCGATCTTCATCCGGTGGAGAAGATCCCCGGGGTGGAGCTGGCCATGACCGTGCTCCATGCGGGCGGAAAGTTCGACAAGGACACGTACAAGGTGTCGGGCGGACTGCACGGTGTGGGCGTGTCGGTCGTGAACGCGCTGTCGGAGCGGCTCAAGGTGTGGATCCGGCGCGATGGCAAGGAGCATTACATGGACTTCATGCGCGGCGACACGCAGACGAAGCTCAAGGTGCTCGGCGACGTGTCGAAGAAGCAGACAGGGACGAAGGTGTGGT
>JBKJIY010000119.1:0-48738 GCA_046598315.1 Gemmatimonadaceae bacterium | reverse complement strand
ATGGACATGGTGCTGATCGCGGGCTGCGTCGCATCGCCGATGAACGGGATCACGTTCTCCGCGCCGAGTCGCTGCACGTTGTCCCGCACGCGGGCGAGACGCGTGCGAGATGCGTCGCCCGCGAACACGACGCCGGCCTGTCGCGCCAGCTCGAGCGCCTTGCCGCCGGGGGCGGCGCAGAGATCGGCCACCCGCGCCCCGGTCGGCACGCAGGCGTAGGTGGTGACGAGTGTGGACGCGGGATCCTGAAGATGAAACAATCCCTGCTTGAACGCGCCGAGTTCGGTGAGGGCGCCGACTCCTCCGAGCATCACGATGCTGTCGGGCACCAGCGGCGCGTCGCCCACTTCGACACCCGCCGCCTCGAGCATTGCTTCGAGCTGTTCCCGCACCACGTGGTATGGGCGCGCCACCAGCGGCGCTTCCTGATTGTTGGCGGCGAGCAGCCCGCGCGTCTCGTCCTCGCCGAACTGCGCGAGCCAGCGTTCGGCGATCCACTGCGGATGCGAGAATGTCAGGGCGAGTGCCTCGCCCAGGTCGGCCGGCGTGGCGACGACGAGCGCGTCTCGCTCGCGATCGAGTCGCCGGAGCACGGCATTGGCCAGCTTGCTCGCGCCCACGTTGTGGCGCTTCTTCACCAGCTCCACCGTCTGCCCGATCGCGGCGTACGCCGGCACGCTGCCCATGGCGAGCAGCTGGTACGCGCCGAGCCGGAGCACGTCGATCATGTCGTGATCGAGACGCGACAGGCCGCCGGACACCCGATCGGCCAGCAGCGCGTCCAGCCAATTGCGGCGGCGGAGCATGCCATATACCAGCTCGCGGGTCCAGCGGCGATCGCGCGGATCGAGCCGTCCGGTGCGGCGCTCGAAGCTGTGATCGAGGAGATCACCGCCGCGCATGTCGGTGCAGATGTCCGCCGCCGCGGCGCGCGCGTCGGTGACTGCCCCGCGCGGAGGCGGCACCACCGGGCGTACCGGCCCGGTCACCGGACTGACGTCACAGCCGCCGCGCGCGTGACTCTCGCGCCGCGGGTCGTCAGCATCCCTCTGGGCGGCTCAGGCCTCGCGAGCATCGTCATGTGGCGAAAGATAGTCGAGCGGACAGGCGGATCCTACGGACGGTGAGCGGCGCTGGAGTCGAAGACGTCGTCGACGGCCACACCCCGGCCATTGGCCCACTCCATCGGCGTGAGCCGCCGTTTGCCGGTGGGATGTACGGCCGAGACGCGGACCGCGCCGGTGCCGCAGGCCACCAGGAGCCCCGACGAATCCACGGCGATCACGGCGCCCGCTGCGTGCGAGGGCGCGCTCGGCGCCTCACGCGCGCCGAACAGCTTCACCTCCGCGCCGCGCAACCGGCTCCAGGCGCCGGGCCTGGGGTCGTACGCGCGGATGTGGCGCGCCACCTCTCGCGCGGACCCGCTCCAGTCGATCGTGGCGCTCCCGCGCGTGAGCTTGGCGGCGTACGTCGCCTGCTCCTCGTCCTGATGTCGGGATCGCGAGGCGCCCAGCTCGATGAGCGCGAGCGCTTGGATCAACGCGCTCGCGCCCAGTTCGCTCAGTCGCATTGCCAGCTCGCCGGCCGTTTCGTCATCGATGATGGGCGTGCGCGCCGTATGCAGAATGGGACCCGCGTCGAGCGCCGGTACCATCTGCATGATGGTCACGCCGGTCTCCCCGTGCCCGTCGCGAATGGCTGCCTGGATCGGCGCGGCACCGCGCAATGCGGGGAGGAGCGAGGCGTGGATGTTGAGCGTTCCCAGACGCGGCAGCTCGATGACGACTCTGGGCAGGATGTGGCCGTAGGCGACCACAACGCTCACGTCGGGGGCCAGACCAGCGATCTGCGCGAGAAACTCCGCGCCCCGCGGCTTCTCCGGCTGCAGTACGGGAAAGCCCTCGGCCAACGCGACGCGCTTCACCGCGGAGGTCTCCAGGGTGGAGCGGTGGCGTCCCACCGCTTTGTCCGGCTGCGTGACCACGCCCACGACGTCGAACCCCTCTCCGGACAACGCGCGGAGAGGGGCAGTGGCAAACTCGGGAGTACCCCAGAAGAGGACGCGCACAATGCTGCTCCGTGTGACTGCCGGACGGCCGGCGGCGGCCAGCCGAAGCGCGACACTGCCGGCTCTTTACATGATAGCAGGGCGCCGCGCACGGCAGGTAGCCCATCGGGACGCGCACCGCTGCGGTCCGCGTCGACTGTTCAGCCAGGCCGCGCGCACGTGCTCAGAGCTCCTCCTCGTGGTGCTCGTGCTCCTCGAGATCCTCTGGCGTCTCGAGCGAGACGCGCCGGATATGACCTGGATAGTCGCCCTGCTTGAGCTTCCACCTGGTGAGCGCGGCGGTGCGCTTCAGCACGCTGAGGTAGTCCAGAAAGAGCTTGCCGTCGAGATGATCGATCTCGTGCTGGAGGCATCGTGCCAGAAGATCGGTGGCCTCGACCTCCACGGCCGTGCCATCGAGATCGGTGGCGTGGACGACGACGTCTTTCGGCCGTTCGACGTCGGCATAGATGTCCGGAATCGAGAGACAGCCTTCCTCGCCCCTGGACTTGCCCGCGCTCCGCACGACCTCCGGATTGAGCAGCACCAGCGCTTCCCCTTCGATCTCGATCACGCAGAGACGCTCGGTGCGGCCCACTTGCGGTGCGGCGAGACCGATGCCGCGCGCGTGGTGCATCGTCTCGAACATGTCGTCGACCAACCGTCGCAGCTCGTCCGTCACTTCGGTCACTGGCGTCGTGGCCTGCCGAAGGATCGGGTCGCCAAGGACGCGAATGTCGAGAATCGACACGCTACGGCGTCACTCCTTGGTCGCGGGCGCGCTGGTGCCGGCGCCCACGACGCGGGCGATGCGTCCGCGCTCGATGATGAGTCGCGACTCCGCGGACTTGATCGTGATCTGGTCCTCCATGCCGCGCGACTTCTCGCCGCCGCTCGCGTCCTTCACGTGGACCACTTCCGCGATGATCCCCCCGAAGGTGACGATCTGGTCGCCACGCTTGATGGCGCGCAGAGCGTCCTCGTGCTTCCGCTTCTGCGCCTGCTGCGGGCGGATGAGCACGAAGTAGAAGATGCCGAAGATGGCGACGAGCTGGACGACGAACGGCAGCATGGACCCGCCGGCACCACCGAACTGGAGGGCGAGCAGGGCGGGAAAGAGGGAGGTCGTCATACGGAGGGGGCGGTCGCGGTACGGGAGTGATAGCGCTGGAGCCACTGCTCGCTCCAGCCGTCGAAGGTGCCGCCGAGCAGGGCCGACCTCGCCTGCCGCATGAGCGACACGAGGAAATGTACATTGTGCAGCGACAGCAGGCGCAGCCCGAGGATCTCGTCGGCCACGAAGAGGTGGCGCACGTAGGCGCGGGTGAACCGGGTGCAGCATGCACAGTCGCAGGCGGGGTCGAGCGGGCGGCGGTCCACCCGGAACTCGGCGCGCTTGATGTTGAGTCGGCCGTCGGCGGTGAACACCGCGCCGTTGCGCCCCATGCGCGTGGGCGCCACGCAATCGAACAGATCCACGCCGCGGCGCACGCCCTCCACGAGGTCCTCGGGAAATCCGACTCCCATGAGGTAGCGGGGCTGCTCGGCCGGGAGCACGGCGTGCACGGCCTCGAGGATGCGATACATGTCGGGCTTGGCTTCGCCCACCGAGAGTCCACCGATGCCGTAGCCTTTCCAGGCGCCCGTGTCGCGGATGCGTGACGCGGCCTCGTGCCGCAGGCCGGCATGAATGCCACCCTGGACGATGGGAAAGAGCGCCTGCTCGCCGCGGCCGGCGATCGGGTCGTCTCGCTCGAGCTCCTCGAACGCCGCCGCGCAGCGGGCCAGCCAGCGAAGGCTGCGTTCGCTGGCGTCGCGCGCGATGGCCGGATCGCTCTGTCCGGGCACTACGTGATCGAACTGCATGATGACGTCGGCGCCGAGGTTGCGCTCGATGCGCATCACGCGCTCGGGCGTGAAGCGGCGCGACGAGCCGTCGATGTGGCTGCGAAAGTCGACGCCGTCCTCGTCGATCGTGCGGAGGCCTTCGAGCGAGAACACCTGAAAGCCGCCGGAGTCGGTGAGGATCGGCCCGTCCCACTGCATGAATTCGTGCAGTCCTCCGAGCTCGCGGATCAGCTCATCGCCCGGGCGAAGGTGCAGATGATAGGCGTTCGCGAGGATCATCTGCGCGTCCATGGCGCGAAGGTCCTGCGGATCGAGCGCCTTGACCGTGGCCAGAGTGCCGACCGCCATGAAGGCCGGTGTGAGCACGTCACCGTGCGGCGTGCCGAAGCGCGCCGCCCGTGCCGCGCCAGCCGTGGACTCCAGCGTGAACTCGAAGCTCATACGATCGCCATGGCGTCCCCGTACGAATAGAAGCGGTACCGCTGGGCGATCGCTTCGTGGTAGGCCCGCATCGTGAACTCGTACCCGGCGAATGCCGCCACGAGCATGAGCAGGGTGGAACGCGGAAGATGAAAGTTGGTCACCAGCGCGTCGACGACGCGAAGTTGCGCTGGCGGGCGCAGGAAGATCCGCGTCGCGCCGGCACCCGGACGCACCGCGCCGCTCTCGTCGGCGGCGCTTTCCAGGGTCCGCACGGTAGTGGTGCCCACCGCCCACACGCGATGCCCGCCGGCGCGCGTCTCGACGACCGCCCGGGCGGTGGCGTCGGGAATGATGTAGTGCTCCTCGTGCATCGCATGCTCGGCGGGATCCTCGGCCTCCACGGGCTTGAAGGTGCCCGCACCCACATGGAGCACGACTTCAGCGCGCCGCACGCCGAGCGCCTCGACGCGCTCGAGCAGTTCCGGCGTGAAGTGCAGTCCCGCGGTAGGCGCCGCCACCGAGCCGGCTTCACGAGCGTACACTGTCTGATAGCGGTCGAGGTCGACGGCGTCGTCTGGCCGCTCGATGTACGGGGGCAGCGGCACGTGTCCGTGTGCGTCGATGGCCGCGTCCACGCCGGCGGACGCCGTGAGCTGCACGATGCGCGTGCGCCGGTCGGTGATGGAGAGTATCTCCACGGTAAAGCCCGGGGCCACGTTCACGATGCGTCCGGGCCTGAGCTTGCCCCCCGGAGACACCATCGCCTCGTAGCGGCCGCCGCCCAGCGGAGAGAGCAGGAAGATCTCCGCCGGCGCTCCCGATCCCTCGCGCGTGCCGAGCAGCCTCGCCTTCACCACGCGCGAGCGGTTGACGACGAGGAGATCCGCCGGCCGAAGCAGGGCGGGCAGATCGGTGAAGGTCCGATGCGCGATCGTCCCGCTCGCGCGGTCCAGCACCATCAGCCGGCTCGCGTCGCGCCGCGGAAGCGGTGCCTGCGCAACGAGCCCGGCGGGAAGCGCGAAATCGTAGTCCGACGTGAGGAATCCAGGCATGAAGACAGGAAGACAGGAAGACAGGAAGACAGAAAGACAGCTGCATCGGACAGCGGAACGGAAGTCAGGACGACAGGGACGTCCGTGTCGTTCTGTCTTCCTGCCTTCCTGCAGTTCTCAGAACAATCCCGGCTGCTCCAGCACTACCGGCGGCGTGTAGCCGAAATGCCGATAGGCCTGCGGGGTGGCCACGCGACCCCGCGGCGTGCGCTGGAGAAAGCCCTGTTGGACGAGAAAGGGCTCGTACACCTCCTCCAGCGTGCTCGCGTCTTCCCCGACGGCAGCCGAGATCGTCGCGACGCCGACCGGGCCCCCGTCGAACTTCTCGATGATGGCCCGCAGGATCCGCCCGTCCATGTCGTCCAGGCCGAACTGGTCCACGTCGAGCATCGCGAGGGCCTGCCGCGCGACCTCCTCGGTGATCACACCGTCGGCGCGCACCTGCGCATAGTCGCGCACGCGGCGCAGCAGACGGTTGGCGACGCGCGGCGTGCCGCGCGAGCGCTTCGCGATCTCGCGTGCACCCTGCGTGTGGATCTCCACCTTGAGCACGTCGGCCGTGCGTCGCACGATCAGCTCCAGATCCTCCGGCGCGTAGTAGTTGAGCCGTTGCTCGATGCCGAACCGCGCGCGCATCGGCGCGGTGAGCATGCCGAAGCGCGTCGTGGCGCCGATCAGCGTGAAGCGCTCGATCGGCATGGTGATCGTCTGCGCCTTCGGTCCCTCACTCAGGCGGATGTCGATCTTGAAGTCCTCCATCGCCGGATACAGAAACTCCTCGATCACCGGACGAAGCCGGTGAATTTCGTCGATGAAGAGGATGTCGCCGTCACGCAGGTTCGTGAGCGTGCCCACGAGATCGCCCGGCTTCTCCAGCGCGGGCCCGGACGTGGTGCGAATGTTCACGCGCAGCTCGCGCGCAATCAGCTCGGCGAGGGTCGTCTTGCCGAGGCCGGGCGGCCCGTAGAAGATGGCGTGATCCAGCGGCTCCGTGCGCGCGAGGGCCGCGTCGATGGCGAGACGCAGGTTGTCCTTGACCTTCTGCTGGCCGATGAACTCGGCCAGCCGCTGCGGCCGCAGCGAGAGCTCCACGACGGATTCGTCGGACAGGATTTCCGGCGTGGTGATCTCGGCGCGCGACATCGGAGCACACTACCTGCCGAACGGGGGATGGACTGGGGAGAGGCGCGTAATATACATCGGACAGCCGCCGACCTAGAGCGCGCCCCGCACCGTCGACAGCCGCTCCGCCGCCCGCTTCAGCGTCTCGTACTTCTTGCAGAAGGCAAAGCGCACGAGCGTGCGGCCCAGTGCCTTGTCGGAGTAGAAGCTGCTGCCCGGCACCGTGGCGATCCCCACCTCGGTGCACATCCACCTGGCGAACGTCACGTCGTCCATGTCGCTCAGCCCGGCGAAGTCGGCGAGGACGTAGTACGCACCTTCCGGCTGCGTGAAGGTGAAGCCCGCGCCGTTCAGCGCGTCGCACAGGATCGTGCGGCGGGCGCGATAGTCGAGCGCCATGTGGTTGTAGTAGTCGTTGTCGAATCGCATCCCCACCGCCCCCGCGGCCTGCAACGGCGCGGGGGCGCCCACCGTGAGAAAGTCGTGCACCTTGCGGATGGCCGCCGTCTGCGCCTCGGGCGCCACGACGTAGCCCAGCCGCCACCCGGTGCAGGAAAAGGTCTTGGAGAGACCGGAGATGGTGATCGTGCGCTCGCGCATGCCGGGCCACGTCGCCATCACATGATGCTCGCCCGCATAGCGGATGTGCTCGTAGATCTCGTCGGTGATCACCC
This sequence comes from Gemmatimonadaceae bacterium, assembly GCA_046598315.1. Lineage (GTDB taxonomy): Bacteria > Gemmatimonadota > Gemmatimonadetes > Gemmatimonadales > Gemmatimonadaceae > AG11. The sequence continues at coordinate 41,572 of JBKJIY010000119.1, read as the reverse complement.
ACACGTCGTGCTTGATGCACAACTCGGCGATCATCGACATCTCGGCGCGCGTGAGCACGCGGCCGGTGGGGTTGTGCGGCGTGTTGAGGATGAGCGCTTTCGTCCGCTTCGTGAACGCCCTGGCCAAGCGGTCGGGGTCGAGGGTCCAGTGGGGCCGCTCGAGCGGGACGAACGTGGGAATCGCGCCGGCGAGGATCGCGTCGGGGCCGTAGTTCTCGTAGAAGGGCTCCAGGATGATCACCTCGTCTCCCGGATCGAACAGGGCGAGAAACACCGCCGCCATCGCCTCCGTTGCCCCGCACGTGACCGTGACCTGCCGGTCGTGATCCACCTCCATGCCGTACCATCGCCGGTACTTCTCGGCGATCGCGATGCGCAGCGCCGAGCTGCCCCAGGTCACGGCGTACTGATTGATGTTGCCGTGGATCGCCGCGCACGCCGCTTCCTTCATCGGCTCGGGCATCGGGAAATCGGGGAACCCCTGCGCGAGGTTCACCGCCTCGTGCTGGTTGGCGATGCGGGTCATCTCGCGGATGACCGATTCGGTGAACGTGCCGGTGCGACGGGCAGCAAGCATGAGTCGTTGGGGGGAGGGGTCCGGCTTGAAGCTGTCGGCTGTCGCGTGAGGCGGCTAGGCCCTAACGCCCCCCGATCCTCGCCAGCGCGGCGCGTATCAACTCCGGTGCCGACATCCCCTTTGCGCCGCCGTCCAGCGCGCCGCGGACCGCCTTCTCGGCGTCGCCGGTGGAGTATCCGAGCGACACGAGCGCGCGGATGGCATCGTCCGTCCCGGGAGTCGCGACCCGACCGACCCCGGCCTCGCCCACCGCACCCTGTAGCTGATCCAGCTTGTCGGCGAGATCGAGAATGAGCTGCTCCGCCTTCTTGCGCCCCACACGCGGTACGCTCTGCAGCGTCGCGACATCCTTCTCCCGGATGGCGCGCACGAGCCGCTCCGCGGTGAGCGAGGAGAGCAGTCCCAGCGCGAGGGCCGGGCCCACTCCCTTGGCGACGAGCACTTTCTGAAAGACGCGGCGCTCGTACGGCGACGTGAAGCCGAACAGCTGCCAGCCGTCCTCCTTCACCACGAGATACGTGTGCAGCGAGCATCGCTCGCCGGCCCGTGGCAGCGCTTCATAGGCGCTGAGCGGCACGGCGAGCTCGTAGGCCACCCCACCGTCGGTGAGTATCTCGACGCGATCGAGCTCCTTGGTCAGGAGCAGGCCAGCGACCTGGACGATCATCAGCGGTGTGCACTCGACGGCAGGGTGAGCGAGGCGGAGGAGGCCGCGGGACGCGACGGCTCGCGCACCCGACCGCTGCCGTCGATGCGCGGAAGATTCACGCCCATCAAGCAGGCAAGCGCTGCGGCCACGCCGTCGGCGGCGTCGGATGGCTGCGGTGCGCTCTTCAGGCGGAGCAGCCGGGTGAGCATGAACTGCACCTGCTCCTTGGTGGCACTCCCCGATCCCACAACGGCTTTCTTGATCTCCGCGGGCGCGAACTCGTTCACCACGAGCCCGCGAAGCTCGGCGGCCAGCAGGATCACGCCGCGTGCGTGGCCGAGCACCACGGTCGTGCGCACGTTCTTGGCGTAGAACACATCCTCCACCGACACGGCATCCGGCTTGTGCCGCTCGATCAGCTCCCCGATTCCCTCGAAGATCTCACGCAGCCGAGCGGGTAGCGGGTCGCGGGCGCGCGTGCGGATCACCCCGCACTCCACGAGCGACGGCGCGGCGGCGCCGCCACCGCGGACGACGCCGTATCCCGTGTTGGCCGTGCCCGGATCGATGCCGAGTACGAGCACGCGTGCGTCCTCGTTCCGCGGCTAGAGGTCGGCCAGGTCGGCGTCGTCGATCTCGAAGTTGCCCCACACCTTCTGGACGTCGTCGAGCTCCTCGAGTGCATCGATCAGCTTCAGCAGCTGCTCCACGGCGTCCTTGCCCGCCACGGGCACGGTGTTCTGCGGCAGCATCGCCAGCTCCGCCTCCTCGATCGTGACGCCATGTGCCTCCAGCGAACCCTTCACGGCGTGAAACGAGGCGGGATCCGTCGTCACCACGTAGAAATCATCCTCGCGACGGAAATCTTCCGCGCCCGCCTCGAGCGCGAGCTCCAGCGTGGCATCCTCGTCCGGATGCCTCTCGACGGGGATGGTGATCTGTCCCTTCTTGTCGAACATGAAGGCGACGGAGCCTGGCGTGCCCAGATTGCCGCCGGCGCGCGACATCTTGTGGCGGACGTCCGCCACCGTGCGCGTCGGATTGTCGGTCATTGCATCGATGATCAGCGCGACCCCGCCCGGCCCGTATCCCTCGTACGTCACCTCCTGGATCGCCTCCCCCTCGAGTTCGCCCGTACCCTTCTTGATCGCCCGCTCGATGTTGTCCTTGGGGAGAGACTTGGCGCGCCCCGCTTCGATCGCGAGCCGGAGCCGAGCGTTCGCTGACGGATCGCCGCCGCCCAGCTTGGCCGCCATCATGATCTCGCGAATCAGCTTCGTGAACAGCACACCACGCTTGGCGTCAGTAGCCGCCTTGTAATGCTTGATGTTCTTCCATTTGCTGTGGCCGGCCATGCTGCTCTCGCATCTCGAGGGGACGAACGTGCGGTGGGGACGCTGATCCCGGAAATATACGTTCGCGGGAGAGACAGGGCGTTCGTCGTCCGAACGCGGGATCTCGGGGTTCGCTACCGCCCCACTCGCACCGCGACTTGTGCCTTGAAGCCGGTGACCCCCGCAGTGGCCGGCGCTCCGGTGCTGTCCGACGTGGCGAGCGACCCGAGCGTGTACCCTCCGCTCGGCACGATGACGAGCCCGATGAGCGTGACCCGTGTGCGGAGACCGATCGTGCCGAGGTAGCTCGACTGCGTGCGACTCGGGCCGCGCCCCTCGCCCGAGAGTGCCCCCGCGATCGCCTGGGCCCAGTGGCGAAGCTCCACGCTCGGTTCCAGATACGGTCCGAGTCGGTCCGTGCTCACGGATGCGAACACATTGGCGATGTTCTCGCGGCCAGCCGGTTCTCCCGATCCGTAGAAGCCCGGCAGGCGGTACACGTCGTAGGCGGCGACGGTGAGATCGGCTCCGCCGATGTTGTTGGAGTACACGGTCTGCCCGATGATGCGGTTGCCCGTGCTGTAGCGCGCACCGCCCACTTCATCGAGGCTGAATGCGGAGTACGTGATGGCGAATGCGGCGCGTCCCCCGCCCACCGTGCGGTCCACTCCCAGTCGCGCACGGTACTCGTTGCCCGGTTGAAAGGTCAGCGTCTCACCGGGCACGTCGAACGGTGCATACGACGCCGAGCGCCGCACCGCCCCGCCAAAGCCCACATTCCACGAGCCGAGCGGCCGCGCGATCGCGATCCCCCCCGTGCCCGCGAGGCCGGCTCCCATGTTGGAGACGGGAAAGCCGAGAAACGGGTTGCCGATGCGGCCCGCCGCAGTGAGCTGCTCGAGCGTGACGCCGGAGTTCCCTGTCGGCAGGTTGAGCCCCGCCGTGAGAATCACGAAGTCGCTGCCGAGCGTGAGGTTGCCGCGTACCTGTGTGTCGACCAGACCGCTGATCTCGCTCGTCGTCGTCGCCGAGGTCAAACGCGCGTTCGCGTACGCAGTGCCGACGTCCACCACCAGGCGCGAGCCGAATGGGATCGACAGGAACAGGGGCACGGAGAGCTGCGAAATCGTCTCCTCCGCCGGCGCGTTGACGCGAAACTGCACGAACTGCGGCGCGAGACGGGCTTCGCTATCGAGGATCGACTGCGCGGCGGCGGGCGCGCCAGCCGCGCTGGCGAGCACGGCACACGCGAGAGCGAAGCCTGGTGCGCGGCGGGCGCGCATCACGGCCTGGGGCGAACGATGGTGATCGTCACCTTGCCGGTTCCGGTCGGTGTCTCCGCGTTCACGATGCCGCCGGTGACGGGGTCCTTCGTGCCCGGCGCGGAGCCTGCGGCCGCCGCCGCGCCCGCGGTGGTCGTGCTCGTGGAGGCTCCCGCCGTCGCGGTGCTGCTCGGCGACGCATTCACGTCGCCTGCCGCCGCCTTGGCCGTTCCTCCCAGGGTGCTGCTCCCCGCTGGCGCTGCGCTCGCGGCCGTGGTGGTGCCCTGGACGGCGGCGGTCACGATGGTGCCCTCGCTCGTGCCCTTCAGGCTCGTCTCCACGGTCTGCGCCGACACCGCGGTGCCGGCCGAGATCGCGCGCGTCTCCTGCCCCTTCTGCGCGGCGCCGCTGAACGAGGGATCGATGCGCACGGCGTCCTGGAAGAACCGGCTCGCGTCGTCGTAACGTCCCTCGTCCTGCGCCGTCAGTCCACGGCTGTACGCGACGAAGGCGGCGAGGGAGCGCGTGGGCCGCTGCTCCACGGCATTGCGCTCGGCCACGGTGAGCGTCACGCCGAGCTGACGGAAGAGCTCCATGGCGATGCGCTTCTCGATGTTGAAGATCTGCTCGATCTGGTCCACTCCCTCGGCCGATCCCTGCACCTGCGCCGTGCCCACGTTCACCACGGCGGCATCCACACGCAGCTGCGAACCGGGGAGCTGCAGGATGGACCCCTGCACCACGCGGCCGGCGCGCACCATGCGCCCCGCCCGCACGTTCGTGCCCGCATCGGTGCGGCCTCCACGCTGCAGTGCGATCTCGTCGAGCAGCGCCTGCATGCGCGAGCGCTCCACCAGCGTGAGCTGCGCGGAGCGGGAGAGGTCCGTAGTGAGCAGGTCGGCCAACCCACGCTCGAGCGGACGAAGCGAGCTGTCACTTCCCGAAAACCGCAGCGGCAGCACGGCCACGGTTCGTGGCGATCCCGCCACGGTGCCGAGCGACTGCTCCTGCGCCACGGCACTCCTGGCCTCCGCCAGCAGCTCCTTGCGCGCGAGCGCGGCGAGCCGCGCCTCCAGCTGCGACCGCACGCGGCTGGTGCGCCCGAATTTCAGGTACGAGGAGTACGCCTGCCTCGCCGCCGGCACGTCGTTCTGCGCCTCGGCGGTGAGGCCCAGGTAGAGCGCCGTCGTGCCGTCGGATGGCTCGAGGCGCGCCGCCGTCTCCAGCGCGCGCCGCGCATCGGGATAGCGAGCCTCCTTGTAGTACGCGATGCCGAGCGCGCGATTCAGGGCGATGGAGGCCGGCTTCGCCTTCTGCTGCTGTTCCAGCCGTGCGATCGATTCGCCGGTGCTTCGCGCCGCCGTGGCGCACGCGCCGGCGGACAGCGTGCAGCACACGGCGATGAGGGAGAGAGCGCGCATGCTACCGCCTCCTAGCGGTCGGGGTCGAGCATGTCCTCGAAGCGCATCCACTGTGCATAAAAATACAGATCCACATAGCCGATGCCGCCGTTGCGATTCTTGCGCACCAGCAGCTCGGTCGCGCCGCCGATGTCGGCGGCGCTGTCGTACATTCCTTCCCGGAACAGTCCGAGGACGACGTCCGCGCGGTCTTTCACCGCGCCGTGCGCGCCGAAGTCCTGCAGCACCGGTCGCCGGTCGTCTCGCGCCGACAGTTCAGGGAGCGCAGTGGTGAGCAGCACCGCGATCCGAAGCTCCAATGCGAGCTGCTTGAGCGCTCGCACGGCGCTCGCCTGTTGCTCCGCCGTGGACCGGGCACCGGTGAGCAGCGACTCGAGGCCGTCGATGACGACGAACTCGGTGGACCGCTCACTGCGCAGCTGCGCGGCGATGTCCGACACGCCGCCCGCGGGCAACAGCTCGACGATCGGAAGCTCGTCCCGCAGACGAACCGCCGCCGCGCCCACGGCGGCTCTCGTCTGGTCGTCGAGCGAGCCGCGACGGAGATCATCCACGCGCGCGCGTCCTTCGATGGCCAGCACTCGTTCCAGCACACGCTCGGCCAGCATCTCCCCCGAATAGAACATCGCCGGACGGCCGCGCGCGGACCCGCGCACGGCCATGGCCAGCGCGAGCGCGCTCTTGCCGCTTCCCACGTCACCGCCAAGCACGACGAGGTCGCCGCGACGAAATCCGCCGCCGAGCAACTTGTCCAGGCTGGGAAAGCCGGATGGCATCGTGTCCGCGGGGCGGGCCCCATCGGCTACGGCATCGACGCGACCCAGCAGAAGCGACAGGGGGGAGATGTCGGCGCCGCGCGGCATGGCTCAACATAGGGCCGCTGGCGCCAGCGGAGCAAGGAAAGGTTGTGGTGGAGCGAGCCCTATCGGCTCAATCGCGCAGCGAGCAGCTCCAGTTCCGTGCGCGACGGAACGTCCAGGAAGCTCTGCGCCGCCTGGGCCAGCGCGGCCAGCGCGGCACCGACAGCGGCCGGCTCGCCGTCGGCACTGCGATCAGCACACTGCGTCAGCGATCCGCGGAGCAGCGGGGGGAGCGCCAGCGTGCCGAGCCACGCTCGGGCGCCGGCCGCGCGCGCCACGCGCCCCTCCATGGGCGTCACGTCACGATCGCGATCCGCCGCGAGCCGAGCCACCACGAAACACGCGAGCACTACCTCGCGCGTCCCGCCGATCGGAGCGCGCCCAGCGGCGGTGGCCAGGTGGCGGAACGGAAAGGTCGGCGCGCCGAGCGCGTACGGCGGGAGAGACAGGGGCACGGCGTAATGTGGCCGCGGGGCCGGGTCGCGGCCAGCGCCGGCGTCCCGTCAGGCGCGAAGCCGGCGCGCGTTGCTCCCTCTATAGTGGTGGACTACGTTTGAGGCATGCCGCACCAGGCCAAGGCCGTCCTCTGGGTCGATGACGAGGCGGAGCTCCTCGAGCCGCATCGCATCTTCCTGCGCGACAAAGGGTTCGACGTAGAGACCGCCACCAACGCCGACGATGCCGCCGAGCTCGTGCGGCGCCGCCCGTTCGACCTCGTCCTGCTGGATGAGCAGATGCCCGGAACGCGCGGTCTCGAAGCGATGAAGGCCCTGCGTGACATTCAGCCGAACATCGCCGTCGTCATGGTGACGAAGAGCGAGGAGGACACGCTCCTCCACGAGGCGCTCGGCACCAGCATCGCCGGGTATCTGGTAAAGCCGGTCACCCCGCGCCAGGTGTATGCCATCGTGGCGCGACTGCTCGAGGGTCCGCGCATCCGGCAGCAGGCCGTCGCCCGCGCCTTCGTGGACCGCTTCCGCGCCATGCAGATGGAGACGGAACGGCAGCTCGACTGGCGCGCGTGGATCGACCGCTACGTCGAGTTGGTGCAGTGGGATCTCGACCTCACCGCGGCGAACGAGATGGGGCTGCACGATTCGCTGCTCGGACTGTTTCCCGACCTGCGCCGCGACTTCGCCGCGTTCATGGTGCACGCGTATCCGCGCTGGCTGGCCAATCTCGAGGACGATCGTCCACCGCTGTCCATCGACATCGTCCCCGAATTCCTCATGCCGCTCGTGGACCGGGACCGGGCGGCGGTGTTCGTCGTGATCGACTGCCTCCGCCTCGATCAGTGGATGGCCCTCGAGCCGGTGATCGCGCCGTTGTTCGACATCGAGACGACGCACTACTTCGGCGTGCTGCCCACGGCCACGCCCTATGCGCGCAACGCGCTGTTCAGCGGCCTGTTTCCGAACGAGATCGCCGCCCGCTTCCCCGACTGGTGGGGCGAGCGCGAGGACGAGACGCTCAACGCGCACGAGAAGGATCTCCTCGAGGCGCAGCTGAAGGAGCTGGGGCGCACGATGCCGGTGAAGTACGACAAGATCTCCTCATCGCACGACGCGGACGAGCTGGAGCGCCGTCTCGCCAACGCCATCGCGCCCGACGGCATCAGCGCGTTCGTCTTCAACTTCGTGGACCTGCTCACGCATGGACGCTCGGAATCGGCCATCCTCTACGAGGTCGCCCGCGACGAGATCGCCCTCCGCCAGCTCACCCTCCAGTGGTTCAAGCGCTCCGCGCTGTTCAGTGTGCTGCAGGAGGCGGCACGACGCCATGTGAAGGTGCTCGTGACGAGCGATCATGGATCCATTCACTGCCACACGCCGGCCACGGTCTTCGCCAAGCGCGACGCCACGCAGAACCTCCGCTACAAGTTCGGCGAGGATCTGCGGGCCGAGAACCCCGACTACGCGCTCCTGTTCCGCAACGAGGACATGCTCAAGCTGCCCCGCCGCGGCCTGGGCGCCAACACACTGCTCGCCACGGGCGACAGCTTCTTCGTGTACCCGACCAAGCTACGGGAATACCAGAGCCGCTATCGCGGCTCGTTCCTGCACGGCGGCGTCACGCCAGAGGAATGCATCCTCCCGGTCTCCCTGCTCACGCCCAAGCGGTAGCGCATGTACCGTCGACTTCTTCGCTATCTGCGGCCACACGGCTGGCGCATGGCCGCGTCGATCGTGTGCAACGTCATCGCGGCGGCGCTCGACGTATTCTCCTTCACGCTACTCATCCCCTTCCTGAACGCCCTGTTCCGGATGCCGCAGCTGCTGCCCGGCACGGGAGCGGCCTGGATCAAGGCGATGCAGGAGCGCATCGTCGGCCGGTTCCTCGATCCAGGCGACCCGTTCGGATCGGTCCAGGTGATGATCGTGGCCATCATGGCCATCGTCGCGCTCAAGAACGTGTTCGTCTGGCTCGGGGGCCAGCTCGGCGCATCGCTCCAGGAGAACGTGACGCGCGATCTGCGCGACAGCATGTTCACGCACCTGCAGCGTCTGCCGCTCTCGTACTTCCAGCGGACCAAGACCGGCCAGATCATTGCGCGCGTCTTGAGCGACACCGAGCAGACCAAGGCGGTCATCACCGAGCTCGTGACCAAGACGCTGCAGAACCTGGCGCAGATCGTCGGCACGATCGTCATCCTGCTCGGCTTCTCGGTAAAGCTCACCTTCGTGGCGCTGGTGATCGCCCCGCTGCTCACCCTGGCGCTGCAGCCGATTCTGCGCAAGCTGCGCAAGGGGCATCGCCGCCTGCGCGGTGACTACGGGGAGATCACGAGTGTGCTGCAGGAGGTGGTGAGCGGCGTGCGCCTCGTCAAGTCGTTCCGCGGCGAGCCGTACGAGGACCGCCGCTTCACCGAGGCGAGCGGCCGCTACTCGTCGGGGATGATCCGCATCACCCGCATCGCCTTTCTGTCGCAGCCGCTCACGGAGCTCATCGGCACCGGCGTGGCCTGCCTCATCCTCTGGATCGGTGCGCGGGAAGTGCTCCTGGGCGGCAGCGCCATGGACGGCGCCACGCTCATCACGTTCATGATCATGGTCATGCGGCTCCTGCCACCGCTCAAGCAGCTGTCGCAGGCACCCACCACGGCGCAGCAGTCGTTTGCCTCGGCCGAACGACTGTTCGAGGTGCTCGACCTGCCCACCGAGGCGGACAGGGACCGCGGCACGCGGGACGTGTCGGGCCTGCGCGAGACGCTCGAGTTCGACGGTGTCTCGTTCGCCTACGACGACGAGCCGGTGCTCCGCGACGTCAGCTTCATCGCGCGGCGCGGCCAGGTCGTCGCGCTCGTGGGCGCGAGCGGCGCGGGCAAGAGCACTCTTGTCGACCTGATCCCGCGCTTCTACCAGCCAACACGCGGCATGATCCGGCTCGACGGCGTCGATACGAGCAGCATCCGCCTCGCGGCGCTCCGTGGTCTCACCGGCATCGTGAGCCAGGACACCGTGCTGTTCAACGACACCGTGCACAACAACATCGCCTACGGCGCCGCCGGCCGCTTCACGGATCTCCAGGTGGAAGCCGCCGCGCGGGCGGCGAATGCGCACGGATTCATCACCGAGCTCCCGCAGGGGTACGCCACCGTGCTCGGCGAGCGGGGCACCCGTCTCTCCGGCGGCCAGCGTCAGCGGCTCGCCATTGCGCGCGCGCTCCTCACCGATCCACCGATCCTCATCCTGGACGAAGCCACCTCCGCACTCGACACGGAGTCGGAACGACTCGTGCAAGAGGCGATCGACCGCCTCCTGGCGGGCCGGACCGTGTTCGTCATCGCCCATCGACTGTCCACCGTCGTGCACGCAGACCAGATTCTCGTCCTCGATCGGGGAACGATCACCGAGCGGGGCACCCACGCCGAGCTGCTGGAGCGGCAAGGCCTCTACCATCGCTTGCATGCGGCGCAGCTTCGCCGCGACGCTGACCGGGCGTCCATCCCGGCTATCGCTGGAGCTGACTAGCCCGATGCGCACTCTGTTCTATCACATGGCGCCCCGGTGGTCCGGCTCGGCGCGTGCCTTCGCCGTCGCCGCGCGAGGTCTTGCCGCACGCGGCGAGCCAGTCACGGTGGTGTGCCGCACGGGCTCGGAGGCCGAGCAGAGCTTTCAGCAGGAGGGGCTCGACGTGGTGGGCGTCCCGGTGGACGGCACGGTCGGCGGCGCGGCCTGGCGGCTGCGCGCGGTGCTCAAGGACAAGTTCATCGAAGTGGTCTTCCTCCACACGGAGCGCGAGCAGCTCGTCGCCGCATCGGCGATGCGGCTCGCCGAGCGCGGGGCGGTGATCCGGCGAGTTCCCGCCGGCGGCGGCGCCACCGCCACGCGCTCCACCAAGCTGGCCGGCAGGATGGCGTCGTCGCGCATGCTCTTCGCCACGGACTCCGACCGCGCCCGATCCGGCGCGTCCGACCGCGGATTTCTCGCGCCGCTCGGTGTGGACGTCTCACTGGTGGAAAGCACGCGCGACGCGGCCCGGGCGGCGCTCCGCGTGGACGACAAGGCGATGCTCATGATGTGCGTCGTCGATCTGAGCTCGCGCCCGCGCGTCACCACCGCACTCCGCACGATCGCGCTGCTCGCCGAGCGCCATCCCGAACTGCGCCTCGTGCTGACCGGGCCGGGCGGCAACGAGGAGGACACGCACATGCATGCGGCGGCGCTCGGCGTCACCTCGCTGGTGCAGTTTCTGGGGCATCGCCATGACCTGCCGATGCTGCTCTCCGCGGCCGATGTCGGCTGGGTGGCGGCCGACGGCGACGACGGCGCATTCGCCTGCCTGGATTTCATGGCGGCGCGCGTGCCGGTCATCGCCGAGCGGTCGCCGCTGCTCTCCCATTTCATTCCCGATGGCATCGCCGGGGTGCTGCTTCCGCCGGCGGATTCCAGCGACACGGCGGCGGCAGTGGCGTCGTTTCTCGCCGATGACCACCAGCGGACGGGCATGGGCAATGCCGGCCGCACGCGCGCGGCGCGCGACTTCCCGGAGACGGCGATGATCGAAGGCTTCGCCGCCGCCGCTGCCGCGGCAGGTGACCGAAGCCTCTGGGCGGCACGGTGAGCGTGGTCACCCTCTCGCATCGTGCCGAGTACTATGGACTGCGCGGTGCGGTCGCCGCACTCGATCTGCTCAGCTTTCGCCGAGCCGGCGCGATCGGCGAGCGCATCGGCGCGCTCGGCTACGCCCCGCTCGGCGTTCGTCGCGCCGTGGTGGAGCGACAGATCCGCGCCGCATTTCCCGGTCTGGGCGAGAGCGAGGTGCTGCGCATCGCCCGGGCGTCCTACGCGCATCTCGGCCGCACGACCATCGAGGCGGCGCTCCTGCCGGCGTACGATCGGAGCAAGGTGCTCGGCATGTTCGAAGGCGCCGAGGGCGACGACGTGGTCGATGGCGCGATGGCGGGTGGCAAGGGGATCATCTTCGTCAGCGGCCACCTCGGCAACTGGGAGCTGGGTGGCTCGTACATCGCAGCGCGCTGGGGCGGACTCGAGGTGGTGGCGCGGCGGATGCAGAATCCGCTCTTCGACCGCTACATCACGGACACGCGCCAGCGCATCGGCATGACGGTCATCCACGACGCCGATGCCGTGCGCCGTGTGCCGCGCGCCATTCGCGAGGGACACCACGTGGCGATGCTCGTGGATCAGGGCGCCGTGGGGTTGGCGTCGAGCTGGGTGCCGTTTTTCGGCCGTTTTGCCAAGACGCCGCGCGGGCCCGCGGTGTTCACGCTGCGCCTGGACGCGCCGCTGGTGTTCGCCTTCGCGCTGCGCCAGCCGAGTGGCCGCTACGTGATGCACTTCGAGGAAGTGCGCTACGAGCGCACCGGCGAGCGGGAGGCCGACGTCGAGCGAATCGTCGTGGCGTACACCAACGTGCTCGAGCGATGGGTGCGGCGCGCGCCCGAACAGTACTTCTGGCATCACCGGCGGTGGAAGCACCAGCGTCCCGGCACCCCTCCCGAGCTTGGAGACCCATCATGAACGAGCGCGTCAAACGCGCACTGCGCCGCGACGCCCGCGCCTGGTTCGGTGTGGGCGTCGTCCTGCTCATCGTGCTGCTGGCCGTGCTCGCACCGCTCGTGTCGCGACACGATCCGGTGGCGATCGATCTCGTGAACCAGCTTCAGGGTCCATCGCTCGGCCACTGGCTGGGCACGGACATCCAGGGCCGCGACGTCTGGGCGCGGCTCGTGTACGGTGCCCGCGTGTCGCTCGCCGCCGGGATCGTCTCGCAGGCCATCGCGCTCGCCCTCGGTCTCGGTCTGGGACTCATCGCGGGATACAAGGGGGGATGGGTGGACGAGATCGTGATGCGGCTGGCCGACGTCACGCTCGCATTCCCCACGCTGCTGCTGCTCATCGCCATGGCCGCCGCGCTGCAGCCGTCCCTCGGTGTGGTGTTCCTCACGATCGGACTCGTCGGGTGGGCAGGGATGGCGCGACTGGTGAGAGGGCAGGTGCTCGTCGTCCGGCAGCTCGAGTTCGTGCACGCGTCCCGGGCGCTCGGCGCGCGCGACGTGCGCGTCGTGCTGCAGCACGTCCTGCCCAGCGTCGTGGCGCCCGTGCTCATCGCCGCCACCCTCGGCGTCGCCGCAGCCATCATGGCCGAATCCGCGCTCTCGTTCCTGGGCCTCGGCGTGCAGCCACCCACGCCGAGCTGGGGGTCGATGATCGCCGACGGCCGCGATCTGAATCAGCTACGCCACGCGCCGTGGACGTCGCTGGCGCCTGGTCTGGCGATCGGCTCCGCCGTGCTCGGCTTCAACCTGCTGGGTGACGCGCTCCGCGATGCGCTGGATCCGCGGCATGCCGGCAAGAATGCCGTCATCGACGCGCCCGCTTCAGCGCGCACGTGACGTCCGGCTACGACGTGCGCGCGTTGCGGCGCGCGGAATTTCCGTGGATGGACGAGGAGTCGGTGTATCTGAATGCCGCGAGCATCGGTCCTCTGCCGGAGCGCACGGTGCGGGCGCAGGACGACTTCACGAGAAAGCGGGCCGCGCCGCACCGGCTCAGCTTCGACGAGCAGTTCTCGGTGATCCATCGGTCGCGCCAGCAGGCGGCGGCGCTGATCAACGCGGGGGACGGCGACGTCGCGCTCGCTGGCAACACCGGCGCGGGAATCAATCTCGCGGCGTGGGGGCTGCCGCTCGGACCAGGCGACGTCGTCGTGATGCCGGACCTCGAGTTTCCCGCCAATGTGTATCCATGGATGGCGGCGGCGAATGCGCGAGGATTCACGCTCGTTCGAGTGCCGTGCCGCGACGGCTGCCTGGACGAGGAGGCGCTCGTCGCCGCGCTCGACGGGCCCGGGGTGCGGCTGCTCGCATTGTCATGGGTGGGATTCGTGACGGGCGCCACGGCGGACCTTGGCGCGCTTGGCGCCGCCTGCCGTACGCGTGGGATCTGGTTCGTGGTTGACGCCATCCAGGGGCTGGGCCCGCTGGAGCTGGACGTGGCGCAGACGCCGATCGACCTGCTCGCGTGCGGTGGGCAGAAGTGGCTGCTCTCGCCGTGGGGCACCGGCTTCACGTACGTGCACCGTGCGCTCATCGACCGCATCGTGCCGCAGCCCGTGAGCTGGATGAGCGTGCGCGACTCCGACGACTTCTCGCGGCTGCTCACCTACGATCTCACCTATCGCGACGATGCACGACGGTTCGAGCAGATCACGCTCCCTTTCCAGGATTTCGCCGGAATGGCGGTGAGTCTGGAGCTGCTGCACGCGCTGGGGCCGGGCAACGTGGCGCGACACGTGTCGGAACGCGTGGCGCAGCTGTCGGACGGCGTCGATGCGCTCGGCATCGCCACGGTGACGCCACGGCGTCGGCGCGCCGGGATCGTGTCGATCCGGCCGACGGACGCGGCGGCGACGAGTGCGCGATTGACCGCGGCTTCGGTGGCGCATTCGGTGCGGGAAGGCACGATTCGACTCGCGCCGTACTGTTACACCACGGCGGACGACGTGGATCTTGCGCTGGGTGCGCTGGCTAGCCGTTGACCCGCAGCACCGCGACGTCGCGCTTCCCCTTCCCGATCACGATGTAACGTCCGAGAAGCAGTGAGGCATCCGCGTTCAGCAACCGCTCCGCCGCGCCCAGCTTCCGCTTGTTCACCGAGACGCCGCCTTGGGCGAGCAGACGCCTGGCCGCCCCGTTCGAATCGGCAAGGCCCGCGGCCACCAGCATCCTGAACACATCCAGGCGGCCGACGTCGCCATCACTCGCCAACGCGTCGGACGCGAGCTCGGTGAACGGCGCCTCGGCGCGCAGAATCGCGAACGCCTCCTCGGTGAGCTCACGGGGATCCAGACCGCCAAAAAAGAATCCGGAGACCTGCTCGGCGGCCGACAGCGCCGCGTCGCCGTGCACGCGCCGCGTCACGTCCCGGGCCAGCGCCATCTGGGCCACGCGTTGCTCCGGGGCCGCGGCGCTCGATGCCTCGAGCGCTTCGATCTCCGCTCTCGGCAGCAGAGTGAAGATGCGCAGAAAACGGCCGACGTCGCGGTCCTCGGCGCCGAGCCAGAACTGGTAGAAGGCGTAGGGCGACGTGCGCTCGGCGTCCAGCCACACCGCGCCCGCTTCCGTCTTGCCGAACTTCACGCCGGACGACGTCATCAGGAGTGGCGCGGTGATGGCGTGCGCGTCCGTGCCGTTCACGCGGCGAATGAGCTCGATGCCGGCGGTGATGTTGCCCCACTGGTCGCTGCCGCCGAGCTGCACGGACACGCCATCACGCCGCTGCAGCTCGAGGAAGTCGTACGCCTGGAGCAGCATGTACGTGAACTCGGTGTACGAGATCCCCGCATCCATGCGGGACTTCACCGAATCCTTCTGCAGCATGTAGTTGACGGTGAAGTGCTTTCCCGTGTCGCGAAGGAAGTCCACGAGCTTGAGCGAGTTGAGCCACTCGGCGTTGTCGCGCATGCGTGCCGCGCCAGGTCCCTCGAAGTTCAGGAAGCGGGCGAGCTGCGCGCGGATCGACGCCGTGTTGCTCGCCACCACGTCGGCCGTGAGCAGCACGCGCTCGCTCGATTTGCCGCTCGGATCGCCGATCATCCCCGTCCCGCCGCCCACGAGCGCGACCGGCCGGTGCCCGCCGCGCTGCAGATGGACCAGGATCATGATCTGCACCAGGCTGCCCACGTGCAGGCTGTCGCCCGTCGGGTCGAAGCCGATATACGCCGAAACCGGTCCGGCGGACAGCGCCTCGCGGACCCCGTCGGTATGCTGGTACAGCAGCTCCCGCCAGCGAAGCTCGTCGAGCAGATGTTCGGTCGGCATGGCACAAAACTAGACCAGTGGGGAAGAATTGTCAGGCACGGCCGCGTTGGTGCTGCCCCTGCTCGCGCGTTAATCTTCCGGCTGCCGCTCGGCGTGACATCCGTCACGCGGGGCAGGGGCTCTCATTCGCGACTCGATGGATCTCCCGTTCTCCACGAATTTTCGCCGTCGCCATCCCAAGCTGTCACGCGGGCTCGGCATCGGCTTCACTTTCGGCATGGCATTCGGCACCGGCTTCGCCTACGCGAGCTGGGCGCTGGTGTGCCGCGCCGGTGCGTGTCCGTCGGTGGAGGTGCTGGACGACTATCAGCCTCGCCAGACTTCCAAGCTCTACGCCGCCGACGGCCGCTTCATCGCCGAGCTCGGGCTGGAGCGGCGCACGCTGCTCAAGCTGGACGAGATTCCGCCGCTGCTGCGGAACGCCTTCGTCATGACCGAGGACAAGCGGTTCTACCAGCACAAGGGCGTCGATTTCCTCCGGATCCCCGGCGCGATCCTCGCCGACATCAAGAAGCGGAGCTTTGCCGAGGGATTCTCCACCATCACGATGCAGCTGGCGCGCAACATCTTTCCCGAGCGTCTGTCGCGCGAAAAATCGCTCGTGCGCAAGTTGAAGGAGGCCAAGGTGGCGCGCGCCATCGAGGCGAAGTATTCCAAGGAGAAGATCCTCGAGCTCTATCTCAATCAGATCTCGCTGGGCAACGGCTCGTTCGGCGTCGAGACGGCGGCACAACGATACTTCGGCAAATCGGCCAGGGAGCTGAATCTCGCCGAGGCGGCGATCCTCGCCGGTCTTCCCAAGGCGCCGGAGCGCTACAATCCGCGCCGCTCACCGGAGCGTGCCATCCAGCGCCGCAACACGGTGATCGAGGTCATGCGCGCCCAGGGCGCTGTGAGCGATGCCGACGCGAGCCTCGCCAAGGCGTACCCGTTGCAACTCGCGCGCAAGTCCGAAGCGGGCGACGTGGCCCAGTACTTCGTGGAGTGGGTGCGTCAGCAGCTGGAGCAGCAGTTCGGGCAGCGCCTCTACGAGCAGGGGCTGAAGGTGTACACCACACTTGACGTCGACCTGCAGTCGGCGGCCGAGCGGGCGATGGAGAACCAGTTGCGCGCCATCGAGTCCGGCCGCTACGGGGCATTCAAGCACCCATCGTACGAGTACTACATGTCCCGCGCCGCTGAGCGGGCCGGCGAGCAGGCGTCGGCCAACTCGCCGTACCTCCAGGGCGCGTTCGTGGCCCTCGATCCCCGGACGGGCGCCGTGCGCGCGCTCGTCGGCGGCCGCGACTTCGACGACTCCAAGTTCAACCGCGCCACGCAGGCGCTCCGCCAGCCCGGCTCGACCTTCAAGCCGATCGTCTACGCCGACATGATCCAGAATGGACGGCCGCCGTCGTATCTGATCGACGACTCGCCCCTCTCGGTGCCGCAGTCGGGGGGCGGGAGCTGGACGCCGCAGAACTACGATGGTCGGTTCGAGGGACCGATGCCGATGCGCCGTGGCCTCTACCAGTCACGCAACATCGTCGCCATCAAGGCCGGCATGGAGCTCGGTGCGCAGAGCGTCACCCAGATGGCACAGAAGTTCGGCATCACCACGCCCATCCCGCCGTATCCGTCCATCTATATCGGCGCGGCCGATGTGTACCCCATCGAGATGATCGCGTCGTACTCGGCGTTCGCCACACTCGGCACGCGCAGCTCTCCCACCGCCATCGTCCGCGTGGAGAATGCCAAGGGCGACGTGCTGTGGGAGCCCGCTCCGGTACGCGTGCCGGTGATGTCGCCCGAAGAGTCGTGGCTCATGGTGAGCATGATGAAGGACGTCGTGCAACGCGGCACCGCCGCCGGATCGGTCGGCGCCCAATTCCGGATTCCCGCCGGTGGCAAGACGGGCACGACCAACGACGGGAGCGACGTCTGGTACATCGGTTTCACATCCGATCTCGTCGCCGGCGTGTGGATGGGGCTCGACAGGCCGCGCTCGATCAAGAGCAACGCGCAGGGTGGCATCCTCGCCGCCCCAGCGTGGACGTCGTTCATGAACGAGGTCTATCGCCGCAGGCCGGCACCGCCAGACTGGCCACGGCCGGACGGAATCGTCGTGCGGCAGATCGATCCGGCCACCGGCATGCTGGCCGGCCCCGGGTGTGCCGGCGTAGCGACGGAATACTTCATCTCCGGCACGGACCCCGTCCAGACCTGCATGCCGACCATGCCGGTGGGCGGCGCCGAGGCGGATACGTCCTTCGGCTTTCCGCCCGCGACGTCGCCGCCAACGTACACTCCGGCACCGACGGGACCTCCCACGCAGCCGCTCCCCAGCGACACCGCGTACCAGCCCGGCCGGCAGCCCCGCGCAACGCCCGGCAGTGTCGTCATCCCCGGCGCCACGCCCATGCCGCGCGCGTCGCGTCCAGTGCGGCCCGCCCGCGACACTGCGCGCCGCGATACGACCGCCACCGCTCGCGACACGACCAATCCGTTCATCATTCCGCCCGCATGACGGGCTGGCTGCCCACGGATTGTCACGCGCACACCACGTTCTCCGACGGTGATCTCAGCGTGCATGAAGTGGTCGGCCGCGCGGCGGCGCTCGGCGTGCGGCCAAGCGTCACCGATCATATCTCGCGCGACGCCCCCACCACGCTCGACACGGCCGCGGCGGTCGCGAGCTATCTGGACGAGCTGGAACGACATCCGGTCCTGCGAGGCGGGGAGTTCTGCTGGCACGACGGACTGTGGCGCGAGCTGTCCCCAGCGGTGGTGAGGCGCTTCACGCACCGTGTGGGATCGCTGCACGCCGTCCGGCTGCCCGACCGCAGCTTCTATCGCGCGTTCAACCGGACGCCCCCTCCGTCGTTGGACGCCGCGGGCTACCTGGAGGCGCACGTCTCGTCCCTCGAGTCGCTCGCCGCCGAGATGCCGGTGGACGTGTTGGCGCATCCTACACTGGTGCCCCTCTCGCTGCGCGAGATCGATCCGGAGGAGCTGTGGAGCGAGGCGCTCGAGGAACGCGCCGTGAACGCGCTCGTCGCGTCGGGCATCGCTTTCGAGATCTCGCACCGCTACGCGCCGCACGAGCGGCTCGTGCGGCGCGCCGTCCAGCGCGGCGTGCGCATCTCGCTCGGCTCGGACGGCCACTCGCGCGGCCAGGTGGCGAACATCGTGGCCCCGCTCGCCATGGCGCGCCGCCTCGGCGTGGCTGACGACGATCTGTACGATCCGGCGCGCCACGGCTCGCGTACGGGAGCATGGCCGTGATGCGACTCCCGGGATGACGCGCTATCACGCGCGGTGGATCTGTCCCATCACCGCGCCGCCCATCCCGGACGGCACCCTGATCGAGCGCGACGGCATCATCGTCTGGGTCGGCGCGCGCGCCGACGCGCCCGAGGGCGGCGCGGACGTGGAGCTGGGCGACTCCATCCTCCTCCCGGGGCTCGTCAACGCGCACTGTCATCTGGAGCTGACAGCGATGCGCGGGTTTCTCGACGGACTCCCGTTTCATGAGTGGATCATCCGGCTCACCCGCGCGCGTCGCGCCGTGCTCACGCCAGCCATGCTCCTCGACGCCGCGCGGCTTGGCGTGGACGAGGGGGTGCTCGGTGGGGTGACGACCTTCGCCGACACCGGCGATTCGGGTGCCGGCTTCGACGCCATGCTGGAGCGCGGCGTGCGCGGCATCTGCTATCGCGAGGTGTTCGGTCCCGATCCCGCGCATTGCACCGCCGCCGTCGACGAGCTTCGCACGAGGGTGGCCGCGATGCGTGCGCGCGCGACGTCGATGGTCCGTGTCGGCGTGTCCCCCCATGCGCCGTACACGGTCTCCGACGCCCTCTTTCGCGCCACGGCCGACCTCGCCACTGAGCTGTCGCTGCCCGTCGCCATCCACATCGCCGAGAGCGCGATAGAGTCGGAGCTCGTGTCCAGCGGTCGCGGTCCCTTCGCCGATGGGCTGCGCGCTCGCGACATCGCGACGGATGCGCGCGGCCGGTCGCCTGTCGCACTGCTACAGGGACTCGGCGTGCTTGGCGTGCGGCCGTTGCTCATTCATTGCGTGCACGTGGATGCGGAGGACATCGCCGCGGTTCGGCGCCATGACTGCAGCGTGGCGCACTGTCCGGCATCCAACGCCAAGCTCGCGCACGGCATCGCCCCTCTCGGAGACTTGCTCGCGGCTGGCGTGCGCACCGGGCTGGGCTCGGACTCGGTGGCGAGCAACGACGGCATGGACCTGTTGGGTGAAGCCCGGCTCGCCGCGCTGTTCGCTCGCGTCCGCGGCCGGCGTCCCGACGCCCTCTCCGCCGCCGCGGCACTCCAACTGGCGACGCTTGGCGGCGCGCGCGCACTGCGGATGGAGCACGAGATCGGCAGTCTCGATGCGGGAAAGCGCGCCGATCTGGCCGCGTTCCCTCTCGATGCGGACGCGCGAGGGCCCGTGCACGATCCGGTGGCGACGGCGGTGTTCTCCCTCGCGGCCACGCGCGCCTCCTTCGTTGCAGTGAACGGCCGGCCCCTGCTGCGCGACAGCGCGTTGCTGCACGCCGACCCGGCGCTCCCGGCACGCGTGCAGCGCTCGGCAGACCTGCTTCAGCGCTGGCTCGCCGAGGAGGGCATGCCCACGTGACACCGGTATCACGGGCGCCTTCGTGTCCCGTGGTATCGCGGCTGGCTGAAGGACATCTCTTGATGCACGCCGTTCGCTTCCGTAGGTTCCACGGATTCGTCTGCACCGGAGGAATGATTGATCGTCGGGTGCCTGGCCCTGAACGCTTCGTTCGAGCCCTTGACCATGGTCCCCATGCGTCGAGCGCTTCGTCTCGTGATCGACGGCAAGGCCGAGATCGTGGAGGCGGAGCAGGACCGTGTCGTACGCTCGGAACGGCTGACGATGCCGCGCCCAGCCGTCATCCGGCTCACCAGGTTCATTCATGTGCCGCGTCGCTTCCGGCGTCAGGTGACCAACACCTTTCTCTTCGCGCGGGATCGCTACCAGTGCCAGTATTGCGGGCGTGCCGCGGCGGAGCTGAGGCTGCGCGAGGCGCTCACGCGCGATCACGTGATCCCCATCTCGCGGGGCGGAAGCAATGACTGGACGAACGTCGTCACCGCATGTTCCGCCTGCAACACGCGCAAGGGGAACCGGCTTCCGCACGAGATCGGCATGCAGCCGCTCACGCATCCCGTGGAGCCGCACTTCGTCCATCTCTCGTGGGCGGTCCGCCGGCTCACGCAGACGCAGTCCCGATACATCCGCACCTTCTACGGCGACGCGATCCTCCACCAGCTCGAGGCGCTCGAGCATCGAGGGATACCAGCGTCGCATCGCGGCGGACGAGAGCATCACGCGGGGGCAGCGGGGGACTAGGCTGCTCTTTTGTGTTTTCGGGACTCGGTGTCTCGTGGTCCACCGGAGCCGTACCGAGCGCCGTCGGCCTGGCGTACCGACGCCAGCGGCGCTGCCTACCGCTCGAACGTGAAGCTTGGGCTCCGTTTCTCGTCGTGCCGCTTTTCGCCGCCGAGCATCCGCAGCATCAACGTGCGCACACCCACGCCAACCGCCGTGGCGGCGGTGTTGCCCTTCACGCCCCGGAGCCAGCGCTCGAGCTGGTCCATGTCGCTCACGGAGAGTGCCTCGATGTCGAGCGCCAGGATGTAGTAGTAGCGTCGCCCCTCGCGCTCCGGCAGCAATTGGGCGCGCACGGGTCGCTCGATCACCAGCTGCGCCGTGGACAGCGTGGCGAAGCTGCCGAGGTCGTCCACCTTGTCGCCTTGGCGTCGCACCACGCGGTATCGCTGCGCCGACGGATCGTACTGGACGATGAGCTCCCAGTCGAGGCGAGATTCCAGATCGTTGAACACGCCACCCACGCGCCAGAGCTCGAGCCGGTAGCGGAGCGATGCCGGAAAGCCGCTGCGCACGAGATCGCGCATGTCGGGATCGGCGAACAGGTTCGTCGCCGTCACCACCGGCGGGCCGCCCGGAAGCGAGACGTCGAGCAGCGGACGCCGCTGCGCAAGAAGCGGCGTGCCGGTCGCGAGCAGCAGGCCCGCCGCGACCAGAATGGAGTGTACCGCAGAACGCCGCACGGCCTAGAAGCGGTGGCGGACGCGGGCGAAGAATTTCATTCGCTCCGTCGGCTCCGACAGCGCCTTGGCCACGTACAGGCCCATCTGGTCGAAGTCGATACCGACGCCGATGTCGGTCCGATAGCTCCCCAGTGACGGTAGCTCGTTCCGTCGGAAGTTCAGCGGGCTGTCAGGGGCGTTCACCAGCCACCCACGACCAGCGTCGGCGAAAAGCACCCAGGCGCCGTCGGCGCGGAAGCGATTCCGTCGCTCGCCATGACGCGTATCCGTGAACGACAGGCGGACGTCGTTGCGATACTCGATCTGGCCGAGGGCGATGCGCTCGCACTGCGCCGGATGACCGGCGACCGGGGTGCCCACCGTGCAGGTGCCCACGTCAGTGCCCCCCATGGATCGAAAATCGAAGCCCGGCACCGTGCCCGGCCCGTCGATCGAGAGCCGCCTTTGGAGCGGGAGCGGATCGCCGCTCAGCCACCCACCCAACACCCCGCGCAGGTTGAGCGCAGACCCGGGCGCGAGGCGTCCGTACCGGCGCAGATCGACGAAGGCGCGGCCGTAGCGCGTCGCACCCGCACCGAGCTCGCGCAGGCCGGGCGACGTCGGTCCGGCCGACTCGATGCGTCCCGCGCCTCGCTCGAAGTCGGCGAGCAGATACCAACCCGCCCACGGATTGAAATCGTCGTTCCGGGTGTCGATGCGCAGGGTGACGTTCGCCACGTGAAACCGTCCCGCGTCCATCACGGGATTGTCGCGCCAGTCCACGTCGTTCAGGGCGAAGGAGAACGGATTGCGCGCGTCACGCGCACGCCAGCGCTCGTCGGAGAACGAGATCGTGAAATCGGCGTCGTTGGTGGCGCGGAGTGCCGCGAAGAGCTGCCCCCCGTGCCGGCCGTAGTAGTCGCGGTAGTCGCGATGGAAGAGGAACGACGAGAGCCCCACCTCCACGTTGCTCAGCTGCCATTGCTCCACGCCGTCCACGATGTCGAACAGGCGCCCGCCGACGCTCGCCCCGAATCGCCGACCGATCCGGATCTCGCCCCGCACGTCGTGTCCCACGTCCGCCGTCTGCGACGTGAAGCTGCTCGCCGTCCGCGCCACCGCAGTGGCGTCGAGCCGGAGATGACCCCACCCCTGATCGCGGTAGAGCACCGGTCCCACGCGCACGGGGAGTCCTTCCACACGGTTGTAGACGCCGGCGTTCGCCACCTCGAGCCGGTTGAAGTTGTCGCGGCCGGCCCGCTCGAGGCGCCGCCACCATTGCTCCACGTGCTGCGGGCCGTCGAGCCGGGCGACGAGGCGATTGCCCTCCAGCGTATAGCGGAGCGGGTGACGATGCACCCGGATCTCGCCTCCAACGCGCGCGGAATCGACGCCGTCGATCTCCCCGCCCACGACGAGCAGATCGCCGTCGATGCGAGCTCCCTGGGCGAGCAGGACGTCGGCGTTGATCGCGAGCACACGCCCCCGCACATGGCCAGCGATGACGACGGGGCCGTTCAGCACCGCGACATCGCCGGGGACGACACGCCCCGCCTCGATCTCGAGTCGGTCCGTGGCGCGCAACGTCAGTGTCGCGTTGAAGAGCGCGACGACCTCCTGCGCCACATCGGGCGGAAGCCAGTCGCGGACCAGGACGGTGTCCCGTCGTTGCGCCTGCGCGAGCAGCGGGCACATGACGAGCCCGATCACGAGCACCGCCCGCCGAAGATCCATCGGACGCGATCGTCCACTCAGTTGGAGGACCGTCATTCGTCACCCACGGGAATGCCGAGACGCCGCATGCGTCGATACAGGTTGGCGCGATCAGTGCGCAGTCGCCGGGCCGCCTCCGCCACGTTGCCGGCGGCGGTGGAGAGAGCGCGCGCGATCACTGTCCGCTCGTGGTCGTCCAGCGTCTCGCTGAGCGACACGTCGGGCCCCGCGGGATCGGGGAGCTGTCGCGGCGACGCTCCCCCGCCGTCGACGGGAAGCACGGCGCGCACCTGGGCCTCGCCGACGTTCTCGCCGGCGTGCAGAATGGCCAGCCGCTCCACGATGTTGGCCAGCTCGCGGATATTGCCCGGCCACCGGTAGCGCGCCAGCATCGCGAGCGTCTCCGACGTCCACTGCGGCGGACGTCGCCCCGTTCGAGCGCGGTACAGGGCGGAAAAGTGCGCCACGAGCGCGGGAATGTCATCGGGTCGCTCGCGAAGCGGAGGGATGTGGATCGGGATCACGTTCAACCGGAAGAGCAGGTCATCGCGAAACGAACCGTCCGACACCGCCCGCGTGAGATCGCGGTTCGTCGCCGCCACGATACGCACATCCACCCGGATCGGCTTCCCGCCCCCCACTCGCTCGATCTCCCGCGCCTCGATGGCGCGCAGCAGCTTGGCCTGAGCCTCGGCGCCGAGATCGCCGACTTCGTCCAGAAAGAGCGTGCCCGTGTGTGCCAGCTCGAACCGGCCGATCCGGCGGTCGGTCGCACCGGTGAACGCCCCCTTCTCGTGCCCGAACATCTCGCTCTCCACCAGGTCGCGCGGAATGGCGGCGCAGTTCACGCGGACGAACGGGCGATCGCGGCGCGCGCTCCCGAAATGGATGGCGGACGCGACGAGTTCCTTTCCCGTCCCCGACTCTCCCGTGACCAGAACGCGAGCGTCGGATGGTGCCACGCGCGCGATCATCTCACGCACGCGGTCCATCGCCGGACTCCCACCGATCATCTCCCCCGCCAGACCGAGATCCTCGCGCAGCGCGCGCGCCTCGCGCCGCACGCGCCGCAGCTCGAGGGCCGACGTGAGCGCGAGGAGCACTCCCTCGGGAGACAGCGGCTTCTCGAGAAAGTTGAACGCGCCGAGCTTCGTCGCCTTGACGGCGTCGCTCAACCCCGCCTTGCCACTCATCATGATCACCGGCACGTCGGGCACCAGCTCGCGCAGCCGGGCCAGCGTGGCGAGTCCATCGAGCTCCCCCGGGATCATCAGGTCGAGCAGCACCACATCGGGGCAGCTCTCGCCAACGCGCGCCAGTCCCCCCGCGCCGTCGGCGGCATCGCGCACCTCGTAGCCCTCGCTCGTGAGCAGCGCGCCCACCATGCGCCGGATATTCGGCTCGTCATCGACGATCAGGATGCTCGACATGCCGCGCGCTATTCTCGCGGTGCGTGCACGGCCGGCGACGAGCGCTCAGCGAGCAGCCTGGTGGTGAACCGCTGTCCTTCGGACACTCGCTCCATCTCGATGGCGATCGCGTCCACCGCCTGCTCGATGCGCTCCAGCCGCTCGGCCACGTCGCGCCCCAATGCCTGAGTGCCGGCTCCGCGCGTGATCTCCAGCCGCTTCAGGTAGGCTTCCTTGATGGAGTGGAAGATGAACGCCCCCGTGCCGAACACGGCGACGATGGCAACGACTCCCTCGGGCCCGCCAATCATCGCCATGCCGTGGACGGGTGAATGTTCAGCTGCGCCATCAGCCACCTCCAGGTACCGGTGCATCCACCGGAAGTAAGAGTCGAATCGCCGTGCCGCCCCCACCGTCGGCACGGCGCTCGGCTGCGACCTCGCCGCCGTGCGCGATCAACGTCTGACGTACGATCGCCAGGCCGAGGCCGGTGCCGCCCGCCTTGTGCGTCACGTACGGATCCCAGATCCGCGCGAGCCGTGATTCAGGAATGCCGCAGCCCCGGTCATACACCGCCACCTCCACCATGGTACGGGCCGATGTGCCGGCGAGTTGCACGGTCACGTCGATCGATTCGCCGTCCGGGCTGGCCTCCACCGCGTTCATCAGGACATTCGTGAGCGCGCGACCGAGCGCATCCACATGTCCGGGGACCATCGGCACGCCGTCCGCGACGTGCACGTGCACCGGCGTCCCCGGCGGCACCGCGCTTCGCGCGGTGGCGCGCGCCAGCTCCCCCAGGTCCACGGGAGCATGGGGCCCGTCGGGGAGCCGTCCGAACAGCGCGAAGCTCCGCGCCATCTCCTCCAACCGGCGCGATTCGATCTCGAGCACGTCCACCGTCTCGGTCAGCGTGGCCGGTGCGTCGCGCCGCAGTCGGGCGATGGCAAAGCGGATGGGCGTCAGTGGATTCTTGAGCTCGTGCGCCACCTGTCGCGCCGATTCTCGCAACGCGGTCGCGCGTTCCGCCTCCAGCGCGTGCGCGCGCCCCTGGCTGAGCTCCGAGGCCATCTCGCGCATCCGGGTGCGCAGGAGCACGAACTCCGGAGCGCCCTTTCTCGGCGGCGTTTCTGGAAGCTCTTCCCCGCGACCGATCGTCGCGGTCCAGCCAACCAGCTCGCTCAACGGCCGGCTCAGATTACGCGAGAGGTGGCCGGCGACGCGAGACGCCACCACGCCCAGGAGAAGCGCCGCGGCCAGCGCGACGGCGGCCGCGACCGCCGGCGCGCGCCTCGTCATCAGAAAATCCATCTGCCGTGCGCGCAGGAGCCCTTCCCCGAGCGCCGCCTCGTGCTCGTCGAACGAGGCGCGCTGCGCGGGTGAGATCGCACCGGTCCGGGCCGAGGCCATCGCCGCCGCACCCGACGCCGCGATGCGCTCCATCGCTGGTGTCGTGCCGAGGAGCGGCAGGGCGCGCACCACGGTGAACTCCCACGCAACGGCGAGCACGATCGTGGGAATGAGCGCGAAGCCGACGAGGATGACGAAGAGTCGAGCGCGGAAACCCACCTGTTTCACGAAGACTCCATACGCGGCGCGCGAGCGGGATGTTTCGCGGTAACATACAGGTCGCCCACTGGAGCAGCCAGCG
The DNA here is from genome assembly GCA_046598315.1 of Gemmatimonadaceae bacterium. Lineage (GTDB taxonomy): Bacteria > Gemmatimonadota > Gemmatimonadetes > Gemmatimonadales > Gemmatimonadaceae > AG11. The sequence goes on along the minus strand of JBKJIY010000119.1, from coordinate 15,338 downwards.
TACGCCGGCTGCGTCGGCGCCTCCTGCCGGGGTTACGCATCTCCTTTCGCTACTATAGATTAGCAGCTTGGCCATTCAGGGAGGCGCGAGCGTAGTAGCCCGCGGCGCCAGGGATGACCAGTCATGACGGTGTCGGCGTGATCGGTGCCGCCCTGCGATCCTGCGCATCCGCGCAGTGGGGCGAGCCGGTGGACGAACGCACCGCGAATCCGACTCTCACGCGGCCTCTGCGCTTGCCGATCGCATCTCGATCGGGTGGACCGTCGCAAGGTGAGAGCACGGGCGCTGCTCTTCGGACGCAGCTCGCCCGCTCACACGCCATGCGTCGCACGACGCAAGAGACAGCATGAACTCACGCACTTCGCGGAATGGACCGACGCGCTCCGGCGCCGCTCTCATTCACCGCGGACCCCAGGCGCTCAGCGCCCCGCATTCCAGTCAGGGCAACTACGCCCCCCCGATGCACGCGCCCAACGCGGCCCTGCTCATCGACTTCGACAATGTCACGATGGGGATCCGCTCCGACCTTGGCAACGAGCTCCGCACCCTGCTCGGCTCCGAGATCATCAAGGGCAAGGTCGCCGTCCAGCGCGCGTACGCCGACTGGCGCCGCTACCCGCAGTACATCGTCCCGCTGGCCGAGTCGTCCATCGACATGATCTTTGCCCCGGCGTACGGATCGTCCAAGAAGAACGCCACGGACATTCGCCTGGCCGTGGACGCGATTGAGCTGGTCTTCACGCGACCAGAGATCGGAACCTACATCCTGCTCTCCGGCGACAGCGACTTCGCCAGCCTCGTCAACAAGCTGAAGGAGTACGGCAAGTACGTCATCGGTGTGGGCATTCGCGAGTCATCGAGCGATCTGCTCGTCATGAACTGCGACGAGTACTACAGCTACAACGCCCTCGCCGGCCTGGTGAAGAACTCCGACGAGGAGTCCGCCAAGAAGTGGGATCCGTGGGAGCTCGTCAGCGAGTCGGTGAACCGCATGAAGCGCAATGGCGACGTCATGCGCTCCGATCGCCTCAAGCAGGTCATGCAGGAGATCGACAACTCGTTCGACGAGAAGGATCTCGGCATGGCGAAGTTCTCCCGCTTCGTGCAGGACGCCGTGCAACGCGGGTTGCTCTCGGCCACGAAGCTCGAGAATGGGCAGCTGGAGATCGGGCTGCCGAGCGGCGCCAAGGGCGACGCACGCGCCGCCGAGAATGCCGCGGCCGACGAAGCCGCCCGCACGGATGCTCCGGCGCTCGCGGACGACAAGAAGCGGGAAAGCAGCCGCGGTCGTCGCGGCCGCCGCGGTCGTGGGCGTGATCGCGATGATCGCCCGCGCGCTGCTGGCACGGGCGAGGCGGGAACCGAGAGCGCAGTCGAAGGCGAGCTCGCCCTCGCTGACGCCGTCGAGGAAACCATGCCCGCGCCGGCGCTCGCTCCGGCGGCGCCGGCGCCCCGCGGTCGCGAGCGCGTGCCGCGTCCGCCGCAGGCCGAGCGGGTGGAGCGGACTGTGGAGGCCGGTGAACAGGTCGGCGTCTCGGGCGAGCGGCTGACGCGCGATGAGGCGTTCGATCTCATCCGTCGGTCCGTCGCGGCACTCACCAGGGGCGACGAGGCCATCCGCGCGGGCATCGTCCGCACCAAGGCGCGCGAGCTCCTCGGCCGCGACAGCGAAAGCCTGAGCGATCGCAACTTCCCGCGTATCCTGAAGGATGCGCACGACGGCGACGTGATCGACCTGCGCCGTCGTGGTGACGACTTCGAGATCGCGCGCGCTGCGGAAGCGGAGTCGGTGTCCGCGCAGCTTGCCAAGACCGCGGCGAACAATGCGCCGCCGGCGGCGAACACGCCGGCGGCTCCGCGCGGAATGGGTCCGCGCAGCGGCGGCAGTCGCGGTCGGGGCGGACGCCCAGGCGCGCCGCCTGCCGACCTTCTCAGCATCGGTGTGGTTGGCATCGCCTCGAGCGCTGCTCCAGCAGCATCGGTGACGGCACCCGTACCGGCGCCGGCGCACGTTGACCCGGTGAGTCGCGTCGCGGCACCTGTCGCTGACATCGCACCGGCAGCATCCAGCGCCGCACCGGCGGCAGCCGGCAAGGGACGCGGTCGTGCCGCGTCGCCGCGCAAGTCGGCACCCGCCGCGAAGGCAGCACCGGTGGCCAAGCCGGCGGCGAAGGCTCCCGCCAAGGCTCCCGCCAAGGCGGCGGCCAGGAAGACGGCGGTGAAGAAGACGCCGGCCTCCAAGGTGGTGTCGGCAAGCGCGCCGGCCGGCAAACCCGCCGCCAGAACTCCGCGGGCGCGGAAGACGGCGGCACGCGAGGGGTGATGTATCCGTCGCGAGACGCCGCGCTTCCCGCGCGGCGTTCTCGTGTCGGAGCCGCACTGCCAGCGGCGTTCTACGATCGTCCGACCGAACTGGTCGCGCGTGATCTGCTCGGCGCCGTGCTCCAGTGCACCACGGCGGCGGGGGTCACGCGCGCGCGCATCGTGGAGACCGAGGCCTACATCGGACCGGAGGATCCGGCCTGCCATGCCGCGGCGGGGCGGACGAAGCGCACCGAGCATCTGTTCGGTCCGCCCGGTCGGTCGTACGTGTATTTCATCTACGGCATGTACTGGTGTTTCAACGCCGTCACGCGCGAGGCCGGGCATGGCGCGGCGGTGCTGATACGCGCGGTGCATCCGATGGACGGCATCGACCTGATGCGCGCGCGCCGGCCGACCGCCAGGCGCGATCGAGATCTCACGAATGGACCGGGGAAGCTCTGCCTGGCCATGGACATCGTCGGCTCGATGAGCGGTGCATCGCTACGCACCGGCCCCGTGGTGATCCGCGCCGGTGACGAGGTGGCCGACGCCGACGTGGAGGTGACTCCAAGGGTAGGCATCACGAAAGCCGCCGACTGGCCCCTGAGATTCCTCGTGAGGGACGACCCGTTCGTGTCCAGGGGATAAAGACAGGAAGACAGGAAGACAGGAAGACGGAAGGGCACCCCCGGACTCAGTGTCGGTGTGCCCTTCGAAGTACCTGTCGTTCTGTCTTCCTGTCTTCCTGTCTTCCCGTCTTCCTGCTACTTGGCTATTGCGCTCCCCACGTTGTACCGGATCCCCGTCTCCATCGACATCGTCACCCCGCCGCTCCCGCTCCCGCTGTGCAGAAAGAAGCCTCGCTGCGTGGGGGAGGCGGTGGCCTGCACGAAGACCGAGAAGGGCGAGAGTCGCGCTTGTACGCCGCCGACGAGGATGGGGGCGAACGAGGTCTTCTTGGATTGCACGCTGTCGGCGGCGACCTGAAGCCGCGCGGCGTTGTTGAAATTGCCCACGACCTGCGCGGCGCCAACCTGCTGCAGGGAGAGTCCGAGTCCGGCGTACGGATGCAGATCGCGACGCTGCATCGGAAACACCATGGCGGCGAGCGACACACGACGAAGATTCTTCAGATCCACGTTGCGCGTGAACGAGCTGTCCGCATCACGGTCTCGGTAGCTGCCGCCTGTCGTGAAGAACGACTGGTCGAAGCTCACGTAGAGCCCGCCCTGCGACCGAGTGATCAGCCAGTCGCCGCCGACGAGGGGAGCGCCGGAATGATCCGCGGTGGCCGATGAATAGAGCAGGCCGCCCGTCTTCACCCCCCAGAACCACGCGTCCTTGAACTGCCGCTCCTGCTGCGCCGCACTGGGCTGCGAGAGGAGCGCGGCGAAGACTGTCGCCGCTGCCACGACACGGAGCAGTCGCATATGCTGAAAGCCTCGAGAGATGAGAACGTCTGCCCGGCCCCCGCAGGCGGCCGATTCATGGTTTGGACGAAGTGAGCGCCTCGCTGGTCACGAACGGACGTTGCCCACGTGAATGCCCCATGCGTAACCTGTGTGCTGCCGAGGCACGTCGTCCGTGCGGCAGCGCACAGCGCGACGAGACTTTTCGCCGATCATGACCACGATCCTTCCAGACACGTCCCGCTTCGAGACGCCGGTGTACGGCACTGTATTCGCCGCGCGGTCAGCCGTCGTCTCGCGCCTCGCTCCGGGCGACGCGCTCCTCCTCGTGCCCGATCCGCCCGGCGTGGATCCCGCCAGCGTGTGGGTCCACGCCGTCGGCGGCGATGTCGTCGGCCACCTCGCGCCGGACATCAACCGGTGGATGGCGCCGGCGATGCTCAACGGTCGCCGCTACTCGGCCGAGGTCCTCGCCGTCGGCGGAGAGGCGACGGCCAGCTACAAGCGGCTCATCATCACGGTGGTGCGGACGCACTGAATCCCGCACGCGAAACCCGGCCTCCCGTCAGCCCTACACGATCCCCAGCGTTCGCCCCACTTTCACGAACGCCGCGATCGCCTGGTCGAGATCGTCGCGCGTATGCGCGGCCGACACCTGACAACGGATACGCGCCTGGCCCTGTGGCACCACGGGGAACCCGAATCCCGTCACGAACACGCCCTCGTCCAGGAGCATGTCGCTCATCGTGATGGCGGCCGACGTCTCGCCCACGATGATCGGGATGATCGGCGTCTCACCCGCCAATGGCTTGAACCCGGACTCGATGATGCGCTCGCGAAAATAGCGTGCGTTCTCACGCAGCAGCTCTACCCGCTCGGGGTTCTGCTCCACGAACTCCACCGCCGCGAGGGAGCTGGCGGCCACGGTGGGCGCGAGCGCGTTGGAAAAGAGCTGGGGACGCGAGCGCTGGGTGAGGTAGTCGCAGAGCGCCGCGGAGCCGGCGACGAAGCCGCCGGCTGCGCCGCCGAGCGCCTTGCCCAGCGTGGACGTGATGACGTCGATCTCGCCGAGCAACCCGAAGTGCTCCGCCGTGCCGCGGCCCGTCCTGCCGAGCACGCCAGTGGCATGGGAGTCGTCGATGACGAGCACCGCGTCGTGATCGCGCGCGAGCTGCACGAGGTCCGGCAACGGCGCGATGGATCCCTCCATCGAGAATACGCCGTCGCTCCAGATGATGCGCCGCCTGGCACCCCGGTTCGCCTCCAGCTTCGTGCGGAGGTCATCGAGGTCGGCGTGCTTGTACACCGCCGTGGTGCACTTGGTGATGGACTTCGCCAGGCGAATCGAGTCGATGATGGACGCATGATTGAGCGCGTCCGACACGACGAAGTCGCCCTCCTCCACGACGGTGGCCGTGAACCCCTCGTTGGCATTCCACGCCGACACGTACGACATGGACGCTTCCGTGCCGACGAAGCGCGCCAGCGCTTCCTCGAGGTCGCGATGCACGGTGAAGGTCCCGCAGATGAAGCGCACGCTCGCCGTCCCCGCACCGAACCGCTGCAGCCCCTCGACCCCCGCGTCCACGACGGACGGCTCGTTGGCGAGACCGAGGTAGTTGTTGGAGGAGAGGATCACCACCTCCCCGCGGCCCTCCATCGTCACGCGCGGCCCCTGCGGAGACTCGAGATGGTTGAGACGCTTGTAGACGCCGTCGTCGCGGAGCTGCTGCAGCCGCGACTCGAGGCCGGCGGTGAATGATCGATTGGTCATGTCGGGGCGCTCAGGATATCTCGAAGACGACCTTACCCGCCGATCCGCCCTTGATGGCGGCGATGGCGTCGTCGAACTGCTCCAGCGGAAAGCGGTGCGTGATCACCGGCGTGGGGTCGAACTGGCCCGCGCGCAGGAACTGCGTCATCTGGATCCAGGTGTCGTACATCCGCCGGCCCACCACGCCATACACGGTGATGCCCTTGAAGATGATCTCCGTGGCAAAGTCCACGTCCATCGGCTTGGCCGGAATGCCGAGCATCTGCACGCGCCCGCCCACCCGCACCAGCTTGAAGGCCTGATGGATGGCGCTCGGCACGCCGCTCATCTCCAGCACCACGTCCACGCCCAGTCCGCCCGTCGCCGCACGGACGGCCTCGTCGGCGTCACCCGGCGCGACCGCGTCGTGGGCCCCCATCTCGCGCGCGAGGGCGAGCCGAGTGGGATTCACGTCGCTGGCCACGATGTGCGAGGCGCCGGCCGCCTGGCAGATCCCCACGGCGAAGATGCCGATGGGTCCGCATCCGGTCACCAGCACCGTCTTGCCCGGCATCTCCGTGCCCACGAGCGCGGTGTGGAAGGCGTTGCCCATCGGATCGTGAATGCCGCCGATCTCGTAGGAGACCGCGTCGTCGAGATGCCAGACATTGGTGGCCGGCATCGCGATGCAGTCCGCGAAGCAGCCATCGCGGTCCACGCCGATGATCCGCGTGTTGGGACACACGTGGGCATTGCCGGTGCGACAGAGGTGACAGCGCCCGCACACGATGTGGCCCTCTGCCGTCACGCGATCCCCCTCGCGCACGTCGGTGACGAGCCGGCCGACCTGCACCACGTCGCCAGCGAATTCGTGTCCCACGGTGAAGGGGGGACGGCAGCGCCCCTGCGCCCACGCATCCCAGTCGTGGATGTGCACGTCGGTGCCGCACACGCCGGCGCGGCGCACCTCGATCAGGACTTCGTCATCGCGAATGCTCGGCCGGGGCACGTCTCGCAGTTCGAAGCCCGGTCCCGCCGTCGCTTTCACCAGCGCTCTCACAGAGGTATCGCTCGATGCTCGGAGTAGGCACGATGCTGCGCGGTTCGCGCATCGTGGCCGAAAGCTCGCTGGTGCGGTGGAGTGAGGGAAGTGCGCGCCGACGCGCCGCATCGCTCGATCATGAAACGCGCGCGATCCACTATTGCGTGCGATTTCGCCTGTTCATATATTCGCCATCGTTGCTCAGTCAGTGACGCGATACCGTCCGGGCGCGCGTCGAGCATCCACAGAAGCAAGGACACGTGCGTGGGGTCAACCCGCCGAGAGTTCGTCAAGACGAGTTCCGCCGCGGCGTTGAGCGTTGCCGCTCTCGCCGCCGTCCCTGCCGCCGCCCGCGCCGCCACCGTCACCGCCAGCGACGGCTCGCCCTTCCTCGGCGACCCCAACATCAAGGAGCTCGCGCTCCTCGCCATCGACGCCGCGCGCGGCGCGGGCGCCACGTACGCCGACGTTCGCATCGCGCGCAACCGCACCCAGTCGCTCTTCACGCGCGAGCAGCGCGTGCAGGCCCTCGTGGACAACGACACGCTCGGGTTCGGCGTCCGTGCCCTCGTGAACGGCGCGTGGGGGTTTGCCGCGAGCCGGGAGCTCACGCGCGACGAGGTCGCCCGCGTCGCGCGACAGGCCGCGCAGCAGGCACGGGCCAACAGCGCCACGCTGGTGCGCCCCGTCGTGCTGGCGCCAGTGACCGCGACGCCCGACGGCCAGTGGCGCACGCCCATTCAGGTCGACCCGTTCTCCATCGGCGTCGAGGACAAGGTCGGGCTCCTCCTCGCCGCCAACGCGGCGGCTCTCAAGGCCGGAGGGCGCTTCGTCAACTCGAGCATGTTCTTCCTGCGCGAGGAGAAGAGCTTCGCCTCCACCGACGGCTCGTACATCGTGCAGACGATCTACCGCACGCAGCCCTCGATGACCGTGACCGCGGTCTCTGCCGACGGCAGCGACTTCCAGACGCGGCAGTCGAATGAGATCGCCCCCATGGGACGCGGCTACGAACACGTGACCGACGCGCGGCTCATCCAGCAGGCGCCGCGCTGGGCGGAGGAGGCGGTACAGAAGATCAGCGCCAAACCGGTGCAGGTGGGACGCTACGATCTGGTGCTCGATCCCGCGCACCTCTGGCTCACGATCCACGAGTCGGTCGCGCATCCCACGGAGCTGGACCGCGCCCTCGGCTACGAGGCCAACTACGCCGGCACGTCGTTCGTCGCACCGCCCGCCGCCGTCCTCGGCAAGCTCAAGTTCGGGTCGCCGTTGATGAACATCCGCGGCGACCGCTCGCAGCCTGGGTCGCTCTCCGCCGTCGGGTGGGACGACGAAGGCGTGAAGCCGGACAGCTTCGACATCGTGAAGAACGGCATCTTCGTGGACTACCAGACGACGCGCGAGCAGGCGCCGTATCTGGCCGACTACTACAAGCAGTCGGGGCGACCGATGCGATCGCATGGCTGCTCCTATGGCCAGACGTGGGCCGACGTCCAGTTCCAGCGGATGCCCAACGTCTCGCAGCTGCCCGGCACCAAGGAGCTGAGCTGGGACGATCTCATCGCCGCGACCGACCGCGGCATCGCCATCATGGGCGACGGCAGCTTCTCGATCGACCAGCAGCGCTACAACTCGCAATTCGGTGGACAGCTCGCCTATGAGATCAAGGGCGGCAAGATCGTCGGCATGCTCAAGGACGTCGCCTACCAGATGCGCACGCCGGAATTCTGGGGCTCGCTCGACATGATCGGCGGTCCCAAGAGCTACCACCTCGGTGGCGCGTTCGGCGACGCCAAGGGACAGCCGAGCCAGTCCAACGCGGTCAGTCACGGCTGCGTGCCGAGCCGCTTCCGCAACGTGAACGTCATCAACACGGGACGGAAGGCGTGAGCGACCAGCGATCGCTCGCCGCCGCGGCTCGCTATCTCTCGCGCGAGGAGTGCGAGTCGATCGCGCGGAAGGTGCTCGGCTTCGTCACCAGCCCCGACGGCGCCCGCGTCAACATCGGCAGCGGGAGCCGCGGCAACACGCGCTTCGCCGTGAACCAGGTGTCCACGGGCGGCGACAACTACGACACGACCGTCACCGTCACCGCCTACAACGGCCGGCGCATCGGCACGAGCACCACCAACCAGCTGCACGACGAAGGGCTGAAGACGGTAGTCGAGATCGCGGAACGGCTGGCGAAGCTCGCGCCGGAAGATCCCGAGTTTCTCGCCGAGCTCGCGCCGCAGGAATATCTGCCGGGGAGCAACTGGAGCGACGCCACCGCATCGCTCGATCCGGTGGGACGCGCCGATGCGGTCCGCACCATCACGGCACCGGCCACGAAGGACGGACTCGTCTCCACTGGATATCTCGACACGCGGGTGGGCGCGTCGGCCGTGGCGAACACCAAGGGCCTGTTCGCCTACAACCGCTCGACGGCCTCGGTACTCACCACCACCGTGCGCACGGCCGATGGGCTCGGGTCCGGATGGGCTGGCGCGTCACACCACGATTGGTCGCGCGTCAACGCCGCGGCGCTCGGCGCGCGCGCGGCCGACAAGGCGCGGGCGTCGCGCAACGCCGCCGCCATCGAGCCGGGCCGGTACACCGTGGTCTTCGAGCCGACGGCGGTGGGGAATCTCATCCAGTTCATCGCCACCGCGCTCAATGCGCGCGCCGCCGACGAGGGCCGTTCCTTCTTCTCGACGCCAGGCGGTGGGAACAAGATCGGACAGAAGGTGATGGACGAGCGCGTCACCATCGTCTCCGATCCGTTCGATCCCGACGTCGCCGGCGTGCCGTTCACCGCCGAAGGACTGCCTACGCGCCGAAGCGTGTGGATCGAGAACGGCGTCGTGAAGACGCTGAACTACGACCGTTTCTGGGCGCAGAAAAAGGGCACGACACCCACCGCGAGCGGTGGATCGCTGCGCATGTCCGGCGGTTCGTCGTCGCTGGAGTCGATGATTGCCTCCACGCAACGCGGTCTGCTCGTGACGAGATTCTGGTATTTACGTCCTGTGGATCAGAGGACGATACTGTACACCGGCTTGACTCGAGACGGAACGTTTCTCATCGAGAACGGGAAAGTCACCAGAGCGGTAAAGAATTTGCGATTCAACGACTCGCCAGTCTTCATGCTGAACAACCTCGAGTCGCTCGGTACGCCGGTGCGCGTGAGTGCGAGCGAGGACGGCGGACCGGGTCAGGCGATCGTCGTCCCGCCGCTGAAGGTGCGGGATTTCAATTTCACCAGTTTGAGCGATGCGATCTGAGCTCCACGCATTGCAGCGTCTACGCGGTCTCGCCATGAGACCGTGCGGCGGCGGAACGGCGCTTCGGCGCACGACCGTCGGCTCGTACGAACCACCGGGGGTTCCATCGAGCATCCACTCCTTCAAAGGAGATTACCATGGCAGCAGCCAAGAAGAGCGCCCGTAAGTCCGGCGCCAAGAAGACCGCCAAGAAGTCGTCCGCTCGCAAGTCCACCGCCAAGAAGACGGCGAAGTCGGGTGCCAAGAAGTCCTCGGCCCGCAAGAAGACGGCGAAGAAGAGCGGCGCCAAGAAGACCGCCAAGAAGTCGGCGCGCAAGTCCTCGCGCTGAGTACCTAGCAGTCGCAGTAACGGAGAAGCCGGCGCATTCGCGCCGGCTTCTTTCGTTTTCGTACGCTCACCGGGAGTATCGCGCCAGCGCCAGCTCCATCAGCCTCGCCACCAGCGCCTCGTGCGCCAATCCAGCGCTCGCCGCCGCACGCGCGAACTCACCCTCCCGCTCGAGATAGCAGTTGGGGTTCACCTCGATCACGTAGATCTCCTCCTCCGCCGTCACTCGCAGATCCACCCGGCCGTAGTCGCGCAGCCGCAGCGCGTTGAACGATTCCACGGCCACCGCCTGCATCCGCGCCGTGAGCTCGTCGGAAAGGTCGGTGGGGAAGACCGAGCGGGTGCCCGCGAACTCGGCGCCCGCTTCATCGCTCGCGCCGGTCCCTCCCTCGCCCCACTTCGCCTCGTAGCTCGCCACCTTCGGCCGGTCGGCGGGAAAGGCGCTGAAGTCGAGCTCGATCACGGGGAGGGGCTGCGGATTCACGTTCCCCAGGACAGCCACGTAGAACTCCCGGCCGTCCACGAACTCCTCCACCAGCACGGCCGACTGGAACTCACGCTGCAACGCGTCCATCGTGCCGAGCAGCTCGCGTACGTTGCGGACCACGCTCTTGACCGTGATGCCCAGCGACGCATCTTCCTGCGGCGGCTTCACGATGAGCGGAAAGCGAAGATCGCCCGCATGCTCCAGCGCGCCTCGATACAGCGTCGCGAATTCCGGGGTCTTGATGCCGTGGAAACCGAGCACCTGCTTGGTCAGGCTCTTGTCGCCCGACATCAGCAGGCCGGCGGGGCTGGAGCCCGTGTACCGCAAGCCGATCAGATTGAGCAGCGCGGCGACGTTGGATTCCAGCGCGCTCTTGCCATCGAACGACTCGGCCAGATTGAAGACGAGCGCCGGGTCGCACTCACGCAGCGCGGCGATCACGGGCTCCACCTCGCCCGCGACCGCGACGCGCGTCGGCTCATGGCCCAGCGTGCGCAGCGCCGATTCCACTTGCGCGAGCACGGGATCCTCGGGGGGCTCGAGCGCATCCGCGCCGTGCAGCAGGGCAACCTTCATTCATTGTCCTCGGAGGGGGATGGCCGCATCGCGTGGGTGTATCGCCAGTGCATCATCACGGCGGTGCCGAACGCCGTCAACTCGATCAGCGTGGCGGCCTCGAGTCCAGCGACATGCAGCGAGAGCGAGGGCGCGCGCTCGCCGAGGGCACGGAGCAACGAGCGGACCGCGCCTGGCCGCACCCCGGTCCAGTACGAGATGCGCGCGACGAGCTCCCCCTCGTGCCGCGCGAGAAAGCGGTCGGACGGCTCGCCATCGGGCGCGTCTGCCCGTGCCGCGAAGATGCGGCGGAGATCACCGTCGAACTGCCGCGCGTCGCCCATCGGAAGCGCGTCGTCCTCGGCGTAATGCTCGGCGACCGTCCAGTGCATGGCGCCCACCGGCAGATCGTCGTCGGTCGGCGGCGGAACGTCGTGCATCACCGGCGCCACGTCGCGCATCACCCGATCCACCCACTCCAGCTTCCGCAGCGCCGGCCAGCCCGCGTATTCGGTCCGCCACTCGATGTCCGGCGTGAGCCACACGGCGAAGGTCTCGGCGAAATCCTCGTCCGGATGCTTCTGCGCGTACCAGCCGAGTATGTGCCGCACGAACGACCGCGTGAGTGGATCGGCGGCGTAGTGATCCTCGTACGCCCTCGAGTAGTCGCCGAGCGTGACGGCGAAGTCCGGGCGCGCGTAGAGCTGGAAGGCGTAGTTGATGGCGTGTCCCGCTTCGTGACGGAGATACCGCATCGCCTCCGCGTCACTCTCCACCGTGCCGGCATGCTCCGCCTCGATGCGCTCCAGCCGCGTATCGGCGAGGTAGAACGGCACGCCGATCAGCGGCGTGCCGTCGGGGCAGCCCCATTCGTCGCTCAGATACACGGGTGGACGAAAGGCGATGCCGCGTGCGGCGAGCTCCTCGTGGAGCTGGCGCACCAGCCGCTCCACGCGCGTTCCCTCCACGGCGAGTCCGAGCTCGGAGATCCGTCGTCCGAGCAGGGCGGAGCGCTCGCCCTCCCATTCCACTGGTCTGTTCACACCGCTCGGGCGGGCAAGGGCCGTACCCCGATCGGTGGGGTCAGGAATGGCAAGCGCCGCGGATCAGCTCCGCGGCGCGCTGGCGGTGAATGGCTCGAGTCCTACGCGGCCCGGACTTTTGCGGCCTCCACGTCGGCGTCGCTCTCGCCCTCGGGGCCGGGAGCCCACATGTACGCGGTGAACCGGGGTGTGGTCTCGGGGTCACGCCCGCGGGAGATCACGATCCCCGCGGGCTCGTCGTGCTGCGCCTGCGCTTCGTACTTCATATATGAAGACCATCATAAGGAATGTCCCGGGAACGGACCGGGGCATCATCCCTTAAGGCAGCGATGGTGCCAGGACGATGAAATACCCTAAAGCGTTACTGGACGAAGAGTTATAAATATCCTCATCGGACGGCGGCAAGTGAGATGCGTCCTTATGACGCGACGCGAATCCGGCGTTTGCGTGTCGTATTGACGCGGCGGGCGTTACGCGATGCCCTTTCGCGCCATGAAGCTGTTGGGCGCGCCCTCTTCCACGGTGACGTCCCAGCCGCGGTAGCGCCGTCGAAGCTCGTCGAGCGAGACGCCGGCGCGCTTTCCCGCCACGATGGTCTGCACGAGATGCACGCCACCGTCCGTCGTCGCGCTCTGCAGCACCTGGATCACCCGCGTACGCTCGGCGGCGCTCATGCCGACGAACGCGGCCGGCGTGTAGATGACCGCGGTGAGCGGAGCGTCGGGAGTGAAGGAGTCCAGCGTCAGATGGCACGCGTGCACGCGCTCCCCCAGTCCCGCCTCCGCCGCGGCGTCCATCACTCGCTGCACGGCGGCGGGTTCGGCGAGCGCCGTCACGTCGTAGCCCTGCGCCGCGAGATAGAGCGCGGGCGTGTGGACGGAGGCACCAGCGAGGAGGACGCGCGCATCGTACGACGCCGTCTGCACGGCGCGCACGACGATGTCGTCGGCGCGCAGCCCCCAGTGCTCGGGACGCCGCATCTCCGCGATCAACTTCACGCGACGCTTGCGCCAGGTCGGGTAGCTCGGCAGCCGCAGGCGCTTGAAGATGATCTTGTCCACCTCGTCGCACAGCAGCAGCTCCGTGAGCGCGAACTGCTGCTCGCCGGCCAGCCCCTGCACGGCGTCGTCGCCGATGGAGAGCAGCACGCTGCGGGGAACCGATTCCTTGTAATTCTCGATCTCTCGCTCGAGATACAGCTCGTACTCGTGATTGAGCGATCGGGAGGGCCGCTGCGCCATGCGGTTGTCGGTGGAGGACGGAGTTAAGGTAAAGGTTGTGCACGAACGCGCAAGTACCGACATAACAACACTTTGGATGTAGAGTGAGACGTCCCGCACGACTCGCCGATCGGCGCGGGGCCCGAGCGTTGGAAACATACGACGCTGTATGGCGCACCGGGCGTTTGCGCTGTGGAGATCGCGACGCATGGTGGTGTGGTGGCTACGCGACACTCTGCAACGGGATCGCGAAGGATTGAGCGCGCGTCGGCCGCACGGCATCTTGCGACCACGAAAGCGTGATCCGAATGCCGACAGGAGGATGTGCATGCCCGAGCTGCCCGAGGTGGAAGCGGCGATGACCGTGCTGCGGCGACGCGCGAAGGGGCGCACCATCGCGCGGCTCCGGCTGCTCCATCCCGCGCTCGAGCGCCGCATCAAGCCGGCGGTGCGACGCGCGCTCGCCGGCGCACGGGTCGCACGCGTGGAACGGCGAGGCAAGCATCAGCTCCTGCATCTCGACGACGCGCGCATCCTGCACGTGCACTTCCGCATGAATGGCGACTGGGCGTTCGGCAGGGTCGACGCCGAGCTGCCTCGCTTCACACGCGCCGTGCTCGAGTTCACCGACGACAGCGCGCTGTTCTTCGTGGACTCCCGCGCGCTCGGCACCATCGAAGTGCACGCCGCAGATGCCGCACTCGACCTCGGACTGGGCCCCGACGCCGGCGACCGCGCGTGGACCGCCGAGCAGCTCGCCGCCGGCCTCGCGGCGCGGAAAGGTCCGATCAAGCCCGCGCTCCTCGACCAGCGGCTCGTCGCTGGCCTGGGCAACATCTACTCGGCGGAGGCCCTCTGGCGGGCGAAGATCAGCCCCTTGATGCCGAGCCGCGCGTTGAGCGTCGCGCAGGTGCGCGCGTTGCGAAAGGCCATCGCCGCCGTGATCAAGCGCGCCACCGGTTCCCGCTACACCGAGCTCGATGCGGCCAGGCTCGACGTGTACGATCGCGAGGGCGAGCCATGCCGCCGCTGCCGGACGCCGATCGAGCGGATCTTGCAGGCGGGCCGCAGTACGTATTTCTGCCCTGGATGCCAGGTGAAGCAGGAAGACAGGACGACAGGAAGACAGAAAGACAGGAGAATCGAACGGGCGTGAACCGGTCAGGCCGAAGCTGAGGACTCTGTCTTCCTGTCTTCCTGTCGTCCTGTCTTCCTGCTGTTCATTCCGCCTCCAGCAGCGCGCCCTTGATGTAGCCCGTTTCCGGCACCGTCAGCAGCTCCGGATGATCCACGGCCTGCCCGCGGATCTCGCGCAGCACCATGCGTCGTCCGCTGTCCGCCGCGGCCTCCGTGAGCATCTGCAGAAACAGCGGCTTCGTCATGTGGAATGAGCAGCTGGCCGTGAACAGCAGGCCGCCTGGCGAGAGCAGCCGCATCGCGCGGAGATTGATCTCCTTGTAGCCGCGCATCGCGGCGGGGAGCGCGGGACGGGTCTTGGCGAAGGCGGGCGGGTCGAGCACGATCGTGTCGAAGCGCGCGCGTGCGCGTTCCTGCGCCTTGAGATACTCGAAGGCGTTGGCTTCGACGAACGTGCCGTTGGAGAAATCGTTGCGACGGAAGTTTTCCGCGGCGCGAGTGAGTGCGTGCTCCGACGCATCGAGAGCGATCACGCTGTCGGCGCCACGCGCGAGGTGCAGGGCGAAGGAGCCGTGGTAGCTGAAGCAGTCCAGAGCACGACCCCGTGCGATGCGGCCGACGAGCGCGCGATTCTCCCGTTGGTCGAGGAATGCGCCCGTCTTCTGACCGCGCCATGGCGCCGCGAGGTAGCGCACGCCGTGCTCCACGACCTCGATCTCGTCGGGGACGGCGCCGGCCAGCAGCTCCACGTCGGTGGCGAGACCCTCCTTCACGCGCAGCGAGACGTCGTTGCG
>JBKJIY010000056.1:0-12689 GCA_046598315.1 Gemmatimonadaceae bacterium | reverse complement strand
GCACTTCCTCGCCCTCGGACTTGCGGTAGTAGGCGTCGCGGTAGATGAACATGACGACGTCGGCATCCTGCTCGATCGCGCCCGACTCGCGCAGGTCGGAGAGCTGCGGACGCTTGCTGTCGCCCGTGCGTTGCTCCGACGCACGCGACAGCTGCGAGAGCGCGATCACCGGCACGCTGAGCTCCTTGGCCAGCGCCTTGAGCCCGCGCGAGATCTGCGACACCTCCTGCTGCCGGTTCTCCGCGCCCGAGGACGGGCCCGACATGAGCTGCAGATAGTCCACGACGATCAGATCCACGCCCTGATCCGCCTTGAGGCGACGGGACTTGGACCGCATCTCCAGCATCGTGATACCGGGCGTGTCGTCGATCCAGATTGGAGCGTGCGTCAGAATGCCGGCGGCGCGGGCCAGACGCGGGAAGTCGTCGTCGCGCAGCATCCCCTTGCGCAGCTTCTGCGCGTCGATGCGCGCCTCCGAGGTGAGCATGCGCTGCACGAGCGACTCCTTGCTCATCTCCAGCGAGAAGAACGCCACCTTCTTGCCCTTCGAGATAGCCGCGTTCTGCGCGATGTTCAGCGTGAACGCGGTCTTGCCCATGGACGGGCGTGCGCCCACGATGATCAGGTCCGACGGCTGAAATCCGGACGTGAGCTCGTCGAGATCGGCGAAACCGCTCGGCACCCCGGTGACCGCTTCCCCGCCGGCGTGGATGGCCTCGATGCGCTCCATCGTGGGCCAGAGGAGCTCCTTGATGCGCGAGAATCCTTCCGTGGTGCGCTGCTGCGCCACCTGGAAGATCTTCTGCTCGGCCATGTCGAGCAGCTCGTCCGCGGTCTGCGAGCCGCTGAACGCCTCGCCCACGATCTCCGTGCTGACCTCGATGAGGCGGCGCAGCAGCGCCTTCTCCTTCACGATCCTGGAGTGGTACTCCACGTTGGCCGCCGTCGGCACCGCATCCACGAGAAAGCCGATGTAGTCCTTGCCACCGGCGCTCTCCAGCTCGCCCTTGCGCGACAGCTCGTCGGACAGGGTGAGGGGATCCACCACGCTGCCACGCTCGGTGATGCCCACCATCGCCCGGAAGATCCGGCGGTGGCGCTCGGCGTAGAACATCGTGTCGTCCACCACCTCGACCGCACGCATCACGGCGTCCTGGTCGATGAGCATGGCGGCGAGCACCGCCTGCTCGGCATCCTCCGAGTAGGGAGGACGCCGGTCGCGGTACGGATCACGTCCCTGTGGCGGGGCGGGCGCTATCGAGTATTCGACGGGCGAGCTGGACATCTTCCCAGGTGGGGCGCTTCCAGGCCGGATTCCGGAGAAGCGCTGCGGGATGGTAGGTCACGACGAGTGGAACACCATAATAGCGATGGACCTGCCCGCGAAGCTTCCCGATCGTGAGTTTCGTCTGGAGGAGAGTCTGCGCGGCAAAGGTGCCGAGCGCCAGAATGACCTTTGGACGAACGAGCTCGATCTGACGCACCAGGTACGGCGAGCAGGCCGAGACCTCGTCGGGCAGCGGGTTGCGGTTACCCGGTGGACGATGCTTGAGGACATTGGCAATGAATACGTCGTCCCGCCCCAGGTCGATGGCCGCGATGATCTTGGTGAGGAGCTGGCCCGCCTGGCCGACGAACGGTACACCCTGCTCGTCCTCGTTGGCCCCCGGTGCCTCCCCCACGATCATGAAATCCGCATGCGGGTGGCCAGCGCCCGGTACCGGGTTCTTCGCTGTGGCGGAGAGCGGGCAGCGGGTGCACTGCGCAATCGTCGCCGCCACGTCCTCCAGCGTCGCCAGCGTGAACGCCGGGTCGTCGTGAATGGGGCGGGCGGCCCCTCCAACACTCAGTCCCGCAGGCACGTCACCCAGCGGCGACGCGTCGGCCATGTCGCTGGCGGTGGCTCGACGCGCTGGCACCATCGGCTCCTCGGGCGGTGGGGGTGGCGTGTCGCGCGCGCGCGCCACGGTGGGATCGTCGCCCCCCGCGGCGAGGATGGCCTCGCGCCAGTCGGCCGTCACCGGCATCGCCGGCTCGCGCTCGTTGAGCATCGCGGCCGCACCCGCGGTGGGTCGCGACTGGTGGCGCCCGACGCCAAGCAGGGCGAGCGCTTCGTCCACGCTCAGTGAGTCGAGCACGAGCTCGCTCTCGCCCTGATCGCGGCGTTGCTCCAGGTACCGCCGCAGCGCCTCCCTAGCGTCCATCCATCAGCGCCTCGGCGCGGTCGAGGATGGCGTCGGCCACGGCCGACTTGTGCATCAGCGGGAGTTGCTCGGGCGACGCGGCCGACCGCGTAACGAATGTGACGCGGTTGGTGTCCACACCGAACCCGGCACCCGCCTCGCCGGCGTCGTTGAGCACCACCAGGTCGAGACTCTTCTGCTGCAGCTTGCGCTCGGCGTTCGCCAGGAGGTCATGCGTCTCCAGGGCGAAGCCAACGACCACCGCTCCGGCGCGCCGCGCGCTGCGCGTGGATACGAGGATGTCCGGCGTCTCGTGCAGCTCCAACAGGAGCGCGCCGCCCGACTTCTTCATCTTGCCGGCCGCGCGTTCCGCGGGTCGATAGTCGGCCGGCGCCGCGGCCATCACCAGCAGATCGGACTCGGCAAGGTGATCCGCCACGGCGTCACGCATCTCGTCCGTGGACTCCACCGCGTGCACGACGACGCCCACCGGCGGGGGAACGAGCATCGGGCCAGCCACGAGGGTGACGTCGGCGCCGCGGCGCCACGCCGAGGCGGCGATGGCGACGCCCATCTTTCCCGAGCTGTGGTTGGAGAGAAAGCGCACCGGGTCGAGCGCCTCGCGCGTGGGTCCGGCGGTGACGAGCACCCGGCGGCCGGCCAGCGACGCGTGCTCCAGCAGCCGGCCCACGTGCGCGAAGATCGTCTCGGGTTCGGGCATCCGGCCGGGGCCGCTCCCCTCACCCGCGGCGAGCATGCCCTCGTCAGGCGGCAGCAGGCGATATCCCAGCGACTGGACATGCCGCGCGTTGGCGCGCGTCTGCGCATGGGCCCACATGCGATCGTTCATGGCGGGCACCATGAGCACTGGACAGGTGGCCGCGAGAAGGCAGGCGGTGAGCAGATCATCCGCCTGCCCCGTGGCCGCCCGCGCGATGAGGTCAGCCGTGGCAGGCGCGGCGACGATGACGTCGGCCGCGCGGGCCAGCTGGATGTGATCGAGTGCCCGACCGGCGTCGAAGAGGCCGGTATGCACCGGGCGTCCCGTGAGCGCCTCGAAGGTGACCGCCCCGACGAACTCGGTCGCGGCTCTCGTCATCACGACGTCGACCTGTGCGCCCGCCTTGGTGAGCAGGCGCGCCAGAAACGCGCTCTTGTAGCTCGCAATCCCACCTGCCACGCCGAGCAGCACTCGGCGGTTCGCGAAGGGACGAATGGCGGAGTCGGTCACGCGGGCGCGATGTCGGAGCCGGGCACTCGCATGCCCGGCGCCGGTCAGGTTACTCGGCCGAGCGGCGCCGCGGGACGACGCGGTAGTCGATGTCGCCGCGCGAGAGTTCCTCGAGCGAGCGCGTCGTCAGCTTCTTGTCGCGGGAGGCGGACCCGCCCGGAAACTCGTTGAGGGCACGCGCGTACTTGGCGGCCACGAGGACGCCGAGGTACTTGTTGGCGGCGTGCTGGGCAATCTCGACCGGTGTGAAGACTCGCATGACTCGTTGGTCAGGGTGTGTTGTTCTCGATTTCCTGCTCGAGCCGCTCGATCAGCAGCCCGACCTGCGCTCGAAGGTTCTTGACCCGCTCGCGGCTCACGACCTCGGCGTCGACGATCGAGTCCACGCTGTTGACGGCGCGTTCCAGATCGTCGTTCACCACCACGTACTCGTACTCGTCCACCTGCTGAAGCTCCTGCAGCGCCGACTGCAACCGCGCCGCGAGCTGCGCCGGACTCTCCGTCTGCCGTGATCGAAGCCGGTCGAGCAGCACCTTGGCCGACGGCGGCAGGATGAAGATGGTGACCGACTGCGGAAAGGCGCGGATGAACTGCACCGAGCCCTGCACGTCGATGTCCATCACCACATGCTGCCCGCCGCTCAGGACTCGCTCCACCTCGCGGCGCAGCGTGCCGTACAGATTGCCATGGACCTCGGCCGACTCGGCGAAGGCGCCACGCTCGCGCTCGGCCAGGAAGTCACCGCGACTCATGAAATAGTAATCACGTGCCTCGATTTCGCCCGGTCGGGGGCTCCGGGTCGTGCACGAGACGGAATAGCCGAGATCAGGGCGTCGTGCCAGCAGCGCTCTGGCAATCGTCGTCTTGCCCCCCCCGCTCGGGGCACTGAGGATGACCGGAAAGGGGCTCATTCCAGGTTCTCCACCTGTTCCCGGATGCGCTCCAGCTCCTCCTTGATCATCAGCACCTCGGTGACGACGGCGGAATCGTTCCCCTTGCTACCAGTGGTGTTCGCTTCGCGCAGCATCTCCTGCAGGAGAAAGCCGAGTCGCTTCCCCACCCCGTCCGGGCTCGCCGCCGTGAGCGCGGCCCGAAAGGCGCCAATGTGCGCCCGAAAGCGCGACAGCTCCTCCTGGACGTCGAGGCGGTCGGCGAGGAGCGCGATCTCCTGGGCCAGGCGCTGCTCGTCCACCACAAGGCCATCAGCGAGCTCGCGGACCGCCGTCCGCAGCCGATCCCGCTGCTCCAACACGCGCTCGGGGGCCCGTGCTGCGATCCGGTGCAGCGCCCCTTCAATCACTGCCACGCGCTCATCCAGATAGGCCACGAGCCGTAGGCCCTCGGCGCCGCGCATCTCCAGCAGCGCCGTCACGGCCCGGTCCACAACGCCGACGAGCTGCGTCCCTGCCGCCACCGGGAGGTCCTCCCGCGCGGCGCCGGCCGAGAACACCTCGGGCAGCCGAAGAATGGTGCCGACGTCGAGCGAGTCGGCGAGCCCGTGGCGCTCCTGGAGGCCACGCAACTGGGCGACGTAGGCGGCGAACCGTGCCTCGTCCACGAGGCTCGCCGCGTCCTCCGCATCGCGCTCGAAGCGCGCGCTGAGGCTGACGTGGCCGCGCGTGACCGAGCGACGCACGGCCTCGCGCACCTCACCCTCCCAACGGGCGAGGACAGCGGGAAGCTTGATGGACGGACTGAAGAATCGATGGTTCACCGAGCGGACCTCCACGCTCACGCGACCATCACCCACCTCGCCGTCCGCGGCGCCGAACCCCGTCATGCTGCGTATCATATGGAGCAGCGTAAGTTACGGCCTGCCAACGACATTGTCAATTCCAAAAGTCCCATCGCACGCCGTAGAACTGCGTCTGCCTGGGCATGTTGAAGCCCGGCACCTGTGCGTAGCGCTCCTGAAGCAGATTCCGAAACTGGTACGACACCACGGCCGAGGCGATCCGGATCTCGAGCTTGAACGCCAGCGTGCGAAAGCCGTTGGCGACGCGCACCGAGTCGCCGGTCGCGAATCGGGTGCTCGATCGATACTCGTGCGCGAGCGACGTGAGGAGGCCAAAATTGCCCCGGGGAAAGCGGCGGAGCAGGTTCGTCTGGATGTACAGCTCCGTGCGCGACTGATATCTCGGCCGGTACAGCCCCGTGGAGTCGGTCCACGCCAACGCCCATGCGTCGATGTTCACGGCGCGATAGAGCCGGCCGCTCGCGGCGACGGTAGTAGCGCTCGCCGACTCCTCCCGCCGCACCGCTCGCGGCGCACCGTAGGCGCTGTTGAGTTCCGCGGCCGGGAGGAGGATCGTGGGCCCGCGGCGGAGCACTCCGGCGCTCAGCCACACCTCCCTGAGGCGCACGCCCGCCTCGGCGCGCAGGCTCGTGCGCGCCGCCAGCGGATACCGGCCCACGGGCGCGCTGGAGGCGCCCCCGCTGTCCGGCGCGGCCAGGGACGCGGCATCGGGCACCCGATCAAACAGTCCCGCCCCCGTGCGGGACATGGTGCCGCTGATCGCGAGGCGGGAGAACGGCGCGAATCGCGCCGACGCCTGCACGCGAGAGGGCGCGAGATAGCTGCGCCCCTCCCCCAGCAGAGCGACGCCGAGCGCCCCGTGGTCGAACGCGGCGCGTGCCGAGGCCACGTGCGAGGTGCGGCCGCCGCCAATCCGCACCCGCTCCGCCGCACTCAGACGGAAGCGACCCCGGCTCACCCCGCCCGTCACCAGGTACTGGCTCTCGTACGTGATGGAATCCGGCGCGGTGCCCGCCGTGTCCACGGCGGAGGGCGCGGTAAAGGCGAGGTTGGTGCTGCTGCGGCTCGAGGCGCGGTAATCGTGCGACGATGCTACCAGTTGCAGCCAGCGGGATGAGACGTCCGGGTCGCCGTTCGCCAGCCGGAGATACGCCGTGGTGCGGCGGATCTGGATGCTGGGTACCGTATCACGGGTGAGCGAGGACGAGCCGTCGCCGATCCAATTGGCGCGATTCCGGTTGGTGCGCTCGGCGAACAGATCGGCGCTCCACGGTCCGCGCGCCAGTCCCAGGCGACCCATCACATTGGAGCCGTCCGTGGACGGCAGGCTGCGATTGGGCTGGGTATTGTACTGCTCGGCCGAGACCTGGAGCGCTTCCCCGTGTGCGTACCGGCGGCCGTAATACGCCCGATACAGATCGGTGTTCTGATCGCCGGTAAAGATGTCGGCGCGCGTGAAGGGGATCGTGCGGTCCACCCGCCAGCTGCGCGCATAGACGCGCACTTCGTCCGCCCCGCGTTCGATGCGCAGCTCCTCGAGCGCGTGGAGCGGGAGATCATTCACCGGCGCCACGCCCTGCGCCCGGCGGTCCATTGGATCCAGCTCGAGGCCGTCCAGGAAGATGCGAATGCGACGGAGGTCGCCCTGCGACGCGACGACGGTGGGGGCCGCGGCCCAGCCGGTGGTGAGCTCGGTCACGCCGGGAATACGACCCAGTAGATCACTCAGGAGCATGGCACCGGTGGCGAACAGCGCGCTGCGATCGTACACGCGGGCACCGCCGATCTCCAGGATCGGCGGCGCCTCGCTCCGGGCCAGCGGGGCCTTGAGCGTGTCGGGGTTCCGGGCGGTCGCGGGCAGCGGCACGGCCGGCTTCGCGAGGCTGTCGTTTCGCAGCATGGAGTCGGCGCGCGCCGGCAGCGGAACGAGGACAGTGTCCATTCCCGCCGCGGGCGACGGCCGGGCGCGTGCCCGAGCGCTGTCCACGCGCGTCGGCACGGTATCGCGGCGGCCGCTGACCGTATCGCGTTTGATATCGCGTTTGACGGGCACCTGGGCCGCCGACCGCGCGGGCAAAACGGCCCCGGCAACTGCGCCGAGGCCGATGAGCACCAGCACACGGACGTGGCGACGATTCACCCCGCTCGGCCTCGCACGAACTCCACGAAGGTGCCGACCGGAACGCCGGTGGGTCCGCGCGGGACCGTTCCCAGTTCGGCCTCGGTGTACGCCGTGCCGGCCACGTCGAGATGCACCCACGGATAGTCGCCCGTGAACTCGGCAAGGAAGACCGCGGCGGAGATCGTGCCCGCCGCGCGTCCACCGGAGTTCTTGATGTCGGCGACGTCCGACTTGATGAGCTCCTTGTAGTCGTCCCACATCGGCAGCTCCCACCCCGGCTCGCCGGCACGGGTGCCGGCGCCGAGTACCTCCTGCACGAGCGCGGCGTCGTTGCCCATCACCCCGGTGGCCGTGTGGCCCAGGGCGATCACACAGGCGCCGGTGAGTGTGGCCGCGTCGATCACGGCGGCAGGCTCGAAGCGAGCGGCGTACGACAACACGTCGGCGAGCACGAGGCGGCCCTCCGCGTCCGTATTGATGATCTCGATGAACTTGCCGGACATGCTCTGCACCACGTCGCCAGGTTTCACCGCGGTGTGTGACAGCATGTTCGTGGTGGAGCCGATGAGCCCGACCACGTTTACGGGGAGCGCGAGTCGTGCGATGGCCTCCATGGCGCCGAGCACGGCGGCTGCGCCGCACATGTCGAACTTCATCCATTCCATGCCCTGCGCCGGCTTGATGGAGATGCCGCCCGCGTCGAAGCACAGTCCCTTGCCGACGAGCACCACCGGCTTGGCGCCCTCGGCGCCGCCACGATACTCGAGCGCGATGAGCTTGGGATCTTCATGCGGCACTCCCTGCGCGACGCAAAGGAAGCTGCCCATCCCGAGCGTCGTCATCTCGTCGCGCCCCAGTACCGTGACCGTGAGACCATGCCGCGTGCCCATCTCCGTCGCCGTGTCGGCGAGAAAGGCGGGCGTGCAGAGGTTGCCGGGCATCATGCCCAGCGTCCGCGCCAGTCCGTGGCCCTCGGCGATCGCCGCGCCACTGGCCACCCCCTGCTCTACCGGCGCCGGATCGCTTGCCATGATGCGGGCGGCCGTGAGCGGTGCACGACGCTCCTCGGCCGGGGGTGGCGTCTTGGTCTCCGTGTACTCCCACGCGCCCGCCGACAGCCCCACCGCCACTGCCTCCGCCTCGGCGGCGTCGAGCGTGCCGGCGTACAACGCCAGCGTGCCGACGCCCATCTTGCCAGCCTGCCGGGCGGCGATCGCGCCGGCGCGACGGAGCGCTCCGGCGCGAAGCGTGACTTTGCCCATGCCGACGAGCAGGATGCGCGACGGACCTGCCGTGCCGCCAACGAGGTGCAGCAACTCGTCGCGACCGCCGCGGAAATCGCGCCGCTCCAGGCTTCGGGCGAGCGCGCCGCCGAGCGCGGTGTCGAGTGCCTGGAGCGGACCGTCGAGTGAAGCGCCGCTCCCGAGAACGACGACGAGCAGCGGCGCCTCGAGCACGGCGAGGTCGGCACGGCCCGCGGAAAGCGAGAGTGTCATGTGGCGTGGTTCACTGGGTGGGGGAAGCTGACCTCAGGCGCGCATGCCCTTGATGATCTCGTCACCGAAGGCCGTCGTGCTCACTTCCGTGGAGCCCGGCATCTGGCGGGCGAGATCGTACGTCACGCGCTTGTTCCCGATGGCGCGTTCCAGCCCGCCGACGATGAGCTGCCCTGCTTCCTTCCAGCCCATGTACTCGAGCATCATCACGCCTGACAAAATGACGCTGCCGGGATTGATCTTGTCGAGATTGGCGTACTTGGGCGCGGTGCCGTGCGTCGCCTCGAACACGGCAACGCCATCGCCGACATTGCCCCCCGGCGCCAGGCCGAGTCCGCCTACCTGCGCCGCGGCGGCGTCGGAGATGTAGTCGCCGTTGAGGTTCGGCGTGGCGATCACGTCGTATTCATCGGGGCGCAGGAGCAGTTGCTGGAACATCGCGTCGGCAATGCGGTCCTTCACCACCAGACAGTCCGCCCGCGCGGCGCCGCCCCCCTTGGACAGGTCGCTCTCCGTACAGAACTGTCCCGGGAAGTCGCTCTCCGCCACCTCGTAGCCCCAGTCGCGGAACGCGCCCTCGGTGAACTTCATGATGTTCCCCTTGTGCACCAGCGTCAGCGACCGGCGCCCATTCTCCAGCGCGTACTCCATCGCCATCTTGACGAGCCGCTTGGAGCCGAACTCCGACATCGGCTTGATGCCGAGGGCCGAGTGCTCACGGATCGTCTTGCCGTACTTGGTGCGCAGGAGTTCGCCGATCTCCTCGGCCTCCTTCGATCCGGCTTTCCATTCGATGCCCGCGTACACGTCTTCCGTATTCTCGCGGAAGATCACGACGTTCAGCTTCTCCGGCTCCTTCATCGGGTTGCCCACTCCCTCGAAGTAGCGCACGGGCCGGATGCAGGCATAGAGGTCCAGCACCTGTCGCAGCGTGACGTTGAGCGAACGGATGCCGCCACCGACGGGTGTGGAGAGCGGCCCCTTGATGGACACGCGAAACTCCTTGAATGCCTCGAGGGTCTCGTCGGGCAGCCACTCGCCGAACCTCTCGTGCGCTTCCTCGCCGGCGAAGACCTTCATCCAGCTGACCTTGCGCTCGGACCCGTACGCCTTCTCGATCGCCGCGTCGAACACGCGCACCGAGGCGCGCCAGATGTCCGGACCTGTGCCGTCGCCCTCCACGAAGGGGATGACCGGGTTGCTGGGGACGCCGAGCACCCCCTGCTCGAACGCGATCGCGTCGCCCGTGGAGGGTCGGGTCGCGTAACGGTAGCTCGCCATGCCGAAGCCTGTCTGTGGGAATGTGAGTCTGTAGCCGGAATAAGCTATCCGGGGCGGCGTACCGCAGCAAGCGAATCGGACGCGAATTGGTTCACGAACCGGGGCGTCCGCATGATACGGCCGGAATGCACGCCCGCCTGGCGCGCGGCGTCAGAAAAGCAGCTTCAGGCCGGCTCCGATCGTGGCGCTCTTCCGAGTGAGGTCGCGAGCAAGTCGCTCGCGCTCGTACCCGAGCGACCAGGTGCCGAGCAGGTCCGCACCCACCGCCTGCGATCCGTGCAGGCCCGCGCTCGCCGAGCTCGTGCGCGCAAGCTGATCCGCCGTCAGGACGTCGGAAGGGGTGCTGCCAAATCCGATCCGTGCGCCAATGAACCGATCCGCGTCACTTCCGTACCGCCTGGCGGAAAATGTCATCGACGCCGACGCGGCTCCATCTCGCGAGCGCAGGTACGGTCTGACCGTAAACAGGTAGTTGCCCACGTACTTCGCCGCCGATCCGGTGAGCAGCGTGACGGGCACGCCATCGAATCGGAGCTGGCGAAGACCGACCGACACTTCGTACGCGCGTGGCAGCACGGCGAACAGCTCCGCCCCCGACCTCCACCGCGGAAAGATCGTGGCTGCGCTGTACCCCAGGTTGAAGTAGCCATACATCCTGCTGCCAAGCCGCGGATACGCGTCGGCCTCTGCCTGCACACCGCTCCGCGCGAAGCGGTCAGCGAAATTGACGCGACCGATGAGCGTGCCCGCCGCGGCGCGCCGGCTCACCGCGACGGAAGCCGAGTGCCAGGCCCGCACATCCTGGGTGAACTCCTGATAGCCGTAGTCCACCGAGACCGCGGACCGGCGAGGGACGCTCGCCTGCACCGCCGCCTGTTCCTGCGCCGCGCCGCCGGCTGGCACAAGCAGTACCAGGAGCGCGGCGAGCGCGACCACACGGGTCGGGCAACCGAGCGTGGATCGCAGCGACACTCAGGCGGTCCCGCGCAGTACGGCCAGACTGCGCTCCACCCGTCCGCGCACATCAGTCGCTCCGATCACCTGCATGATCGGGAAGAGCGGCGGTGTCCGTTCCAGCCCCGTGATGGCGACGCGGAGGAGCATGAACACCACGCCGGGCTTGACTCCGCGCTCCTCGGCCAGGCGGTATCCGATCTGCTGCCACTGCTGCTCGTCGCCAGACTGGTCGTGGAGGGGAAGGTACGCGTCGAGCAGCGACACGGCGAGCGCCGCGTCGCCCTTGGCCTGTTTGGCCAGCAGGTCATGCGCTGCAGGGACGAACAGCGTCGGATAGAACAGCCGCGCATGCATGAAAATGTCCGACAACTTCTTGTAGCGCTCGGGCTCGAGGGCGAGCACGCCCTCGCTGAACGTGCGGTCGGCGGTGAACGCCGCGGCGAACCGCGACAGGTCGGCGGTGGGAAAGGGTGTGAGCGTCCGGCCCGACTTCTCCACGACCTCGAGCTCAACGGCGTCACCGGCGCCCGCGAGCACCCAGGCGAGCCACTCCGCCGTGCGCGCATACAGTGCCGGCGCGCCGAGATGCCTGATATGCTCACACGAGATGTGATCCAGCAGCGCGGCGTCCACCACCGGTCCCGACTTCGTGAGTTGCTCGGCTCGAAAATGCTGGATGAAGTCGTCGTACGGGTAGACGTCCTTGCCCTCCGGATGCGTCCAGATGATGCGCGTGATGAAGTTGCGGAATGCCTCGGGAGTGTACCCCTGCGTGCGATACCAGCCGATCGACGTATCGCCCGTCCGCTTGCCCAGCTTGCGACGGCTGGCGTCGCGCAGCAGGGGCGTGTGCAGCATGCGCGGCACCGCCCACCCCAGCGCCTCGTAGAGGACGATGTGCTTGGGCGCGGACGAGATCCACTCCTCGCCACGCACCACCGTGGTGATGCGCATGAAGTGATCGTCCACCGTGGAGCCGAGGTGGTACGTGGGGTAGCCGTCGGACTTGAGCAGCACGGGGTCGTCCTGCTCGGCGGCCTGGAACTCGATGTCGTCCCGGATGAGGTCCGTGAAGCCGATCGTGCCGTGGCTGGGCATGGCCAGCCGGATCACCGGCGGCGCGCCCGCGAGGGCGCTCGCGGCCGCCCGCTCGGTGGCGGACAGCTCTCGACAGTGCCGGTCGTACCGGGGCGGCGCGCCGGCGGCCTGCTGCGCCTCGCGTACGGAGGTGAGGCGCTCCGGCGTGCAGTAGCACGGGTACGCCTTGCCATGCTCCACGAGCCAGTCGGCGACGGTGCGATAGCTGGCGAGGCGCTCACTCTCCACGTACGACCCGTACGCGCCGCCGCGGTCCGGTCCCTCGTGCGGATCGACCTGCAGCCAGTGCAGCGAGTCAATGATGTCCTCGACGGCACCCTCGACGAGACGCTTGCGGTCGGTGTCTTCGATGCGGAGGATGAAGACGCCGCCGGATCCGCGCGCCAGGCCGTAGTTGACGATGGCCTGAAAGGCCGTGCCGATATGCGGCTTGCCCGTGGGGCTCGGCGCGATGCGCACGACTTCGGCGCCGGGAGGGAGCTCGCGCGGGGGATACTGCGCTTCCCACTCGTCCATCGTGCGCGGCGCTGACGTCATGACAATGGGGGATCTGCGAAGAGAGCGG
>JBKJIY010000006.1:0-18209 GCA_046598315.1 Gemmatimonadaceae bacterium | reverse complement strand
GCAACGAGCGCGAAGGCGGCACGCGCACGCACTGGCAGCTCGTGGTCGACGCGTCGCAGGAGGTAGGGCCGTCGCTGTTCATCTCGCTGCTCATCATCACGGTGTCGTTCATTCCGGTCTTCGCGCTCGAAGCGCAGGAGGGACGGCTGTTCAGGCCGCTCGCCTGGACGAAGACCCTCTCCATGGCGGCGGCGTCCATTCTTTCCATCACGCTCGTGCCCGTGATGATGGGACTGTTCATCAAGAAGGGCGTGAAGCCGGAAGCGGCGAACCCGGTGAACCGGTTTCTCATCCGGGCCTACCGGCCCGTGATCGAGCTGGTGCTGCGGAATCGCTGGCCAACGATCGCCATCGCCGGCGTCTTCCTGATCGCGACGCTCTTTCCCTGGTCGCGGCTCGGCAGCGAGTTCATGCCGCCGCTGAACGAAGGGTCGATCATGGACATGCCCTCGCTCTTTCCGGGCGTTGGAACCGCGCAGGCCAAGCAGATCCTCCAGCAGCGCGACGCCGCGATCGCCCGGATTCCCGAGGTCGAGACGGTGCTGGGCAAGGTCGGGCGTGCCGAGACGGCCACCGACATGGCGCCGATGTCGATGATCGAGACCATCGCCATCCTCAAGGAGAAGAAGCACTGGCGGCCCGGCGTCACGTACGACTCCATCGTGGCCGAGGCGAATGCGACGGTGAAGACGCCCGGGGTGGGGAACATGTGGTCGATGCCGATCAAGAATCGCCTCGACATGCTCACCACCGGCATCAAGACACCGGTGGGCATCAAGCTGTTCGGACCGAGCCTCGACACGCTCGACGCCATTGGCAAGCGGATCGAGGGTCTGCTGCCCGCCGTGGAGGGCACCAATACCGTGTTCTCCGAGCGCGCGGTGGGGGGCAAGTATCTCGACGTCACGATCGACCGCGACGCGGCGGCGCGCCATGGCATGACCGTCGGCGACGTCCAGCTGTCGCTCGCCACCGCCGCCGGCGGCATGGACGCGGGCCAGGTCATCGACGGGCGCGAACGCTACTCCGTGCTCGTGCGCTACGCCCGCGACCTCCGCGACAGTCCCGAGCAGCTCGCGAGCGTACTCGTCGCGACGCCGTCCGGCGCCCAGGTGGCACTCGGCGAGCTGGCGCGCATCCGGATCGTCAGGGGCTCCACGCTGATCAAATCGGAGAACGCATACCTCAACAACATCGTGTATGTGGACGTGCAGGGCCGCGACGTGGGCGGGTACGTGGCCGACGCGCGGCGAGTGCTGCAGCAGAAGCTCACGCTGCCGCCGGGCTACCGGCTGGAATGGTCGGGTCAGTTCGAAGCCATGGAGCGCGCCGGCAAGACGCTGCGCATCGTCGTGCCCATCACGCTGGCGATCATCTTCGGGCTGCTGTACTTCAATTTCCGGAGTGTGACGGAGAGCCTGATCGTGATGCTCTCGCTGCCCTTCGCGCTGGTGGGTGGTGTCTGGCTGATGTGGCTGCTCGACTACAACATGAGCGTCGCCGTGGCCATCGGGTTCATCGCGCTGGCCGGCGTGGCGGCGGAGACGGGGGTGATCATGCTGATCTACCTCGATCACGCGTACCGGGATCGGCAGGCGCGAAGCGAGATGCGCGACCGCAGGGATGTGGACGCGGCGATCGAGGAGGGCGCCGTGGACCGCGTGCGGCCCAAGCTGATGACCGTCACGGCCATCATGGCGGGGCTGCTCCCGATTCTCTGGAGCCAGGGGACCGGCGCCGACGTGATGAAGCGCATCGCCGCGCCGATGGTGGGCGGAATGCTCACGTCCACCGTGCTCACGCTCGTCGTGATTCCGGCGATCTATTCATTATGGAAGGAGCGACAGGTGCGTAGCGCGCCTCGGTAGTGCGCGCTCACGTCCGGGCGGATGTGGCGAGCCGAGCCGATCGGCGTACAAGGAAATTAGTGCCCCTTGCACTAAAGTTTAGGCGACATTAAACTTTAATCACGGGTTCACTTAGTACTTGGCCCGCCCGCCTTTTACGTCGAGCGTCCCATGATCCGATATGTCGTTCTCGTTACGCCCTTCCTCACCGTCTCTGCCGCCAGCGCGCAGGCCGCTCCCACGCCCATCCGCGACAACAGCTTTCTCGTGGAAGAGGCGTACAACCAACCGCTCGGCGTGGTCCAGCACATCAGCACCTTCGCGCGTGCCCATGAGGGTGGGTCGTGGCTCTACACGTTCACCCAGGAATGGCCGGTGGCGGGTCAGCGGCATCAGCTCAGCTATACGCTTCCCGTCACGCGCACTGACCAGGCCAGCGGCGGCCAGCGCGGCGTGGGCGACGTCGCCCTCAACTACCGGTATCAGGTCGGACAGATGGACGGTGTGTCCACGGCCTTCGCGCCGCGGCTGTCACTTCTGCTCCCCACCGGAGCGAGCGAGCGAGCGCAGGGTGCGGGCGGTGTCGGCCTCCAGGTGAATCTGCCGTTCAGCGCCGAACTGCCGGCGTCGCTCGTCACCCACTCCAACGTGGGCGGCACCTACACGCCGCGCGCGCGCGGCGCACTTGGCGACCGGGCGAGCACGGCCGACTTTGCCCTGGGCCAGAGCGTCATCTGGCTCGTCCACCCCAAGCTCAACCTCATGCTGGAAGGCGTCTGGAGCGGCGCGCAGGAAGTCACCGGCCCCGGCCGCACCGAACGCGGCACCGAGATGTTCATCTCTCCGGCGATTCGCGGCGCCATCGATCTGCCGTCGGGACTCCAGATCGTTCCGGGTCTCGCCTTTCCCATCGGCATCGGCCCGAGCCGCGGCGCTCGAAGCGTGTTCGTGTATCTCAGCCTCGAGCACGCCTTCTCCAGTCAGCCTAGCGCCGACGGGTCGGTGAAGCCATGAGTGGAGCGTCCGGCGATCAGATCGGGGAGCAGGCGAAGCAGGGCGACGAATCCGTCTCCCGCCGCCGTTTCATCCTGGCCGGCGTTGGAGGGACGGGCCTGCTGGGCGCGGCCGCGCTGGGGATCACGCGCGACGCGCGGGGCACCGTGCTGGGAACTGTTGCGCAAGCGCCGGCCGAGCCAACGGCATCGGGCACCGCCGAAACACATTCCGCCAGTGCGCACGGTGCAATGCACCCCATGCCCGCCGTGGTCGGTGAAGTGAACCACGCGAAGAACGGGTTCCATCCCACGCACATGCTCACGGACTTCGACGGCGGCACGGTGAGCACGCTGCCGAACGGGCAGACGTTGCGCGAGTACACGCTGATCGCGCAGAACAAGACCATCGAGGTCGTACCGGGGGTCGAGTTCGCCGCGTGGACGTACAACGGGCGCGTGCCCGGTCCCACCATTCGGGTCACCGAAGGCGACCGCCTGCGGATCACGCACCTCAATGCGAGCGATCATCCCCATAGCCTGCACTTTCACGGTGTGCATCCGGGGAGCGTGGACGGCGTGTTCGACATGCGCTCGGGCGTGGTGGCACCCGGCGGAAAGTTCACCTACGAGTTCGATGCCGAGCCGTTCGGCCTGCATCTCTATCACTGCCACACGGCGCCGCTCGCGAAGCACATCGCCAAGGGACTCTACGGGGCCTTCATCGTGGATCCCCGGGCGGGGCGCCCGCCGGTGGACCGCGAGCTCATCATGGTGATGAGCGGCTACGACGTGGACTTCGACGGAGCCAACGACTTCTACATGGTGAACGGGATCCCGTTTCACTACGACCGGCATCCCATCGAGCTCAAGGTGGGCGAGCGGGTGCGGCTGTACCTGGTGAACGCGCTCGAATATGACCAGAGCAACTCGTTCCATCTGCACGCCAACTTCTTTCATTACTTCCCCACGGGCACGAGCCTCACGCCGTCGGAGTTCACCGACACCGTCGCACAGATGCAGGGCCAGCGCGGCATCCTCGAGTTCAATTTCAAGCATCCGGGCCGCTACATGTTTCACGCGCACAAGACGGAATTCGCCGAGCTGGGGTGGACGGGCATCTTCCAGGTGGACGCATGACGTCCGTCGCACCCCGCAGCCTGCGCACGATCCTGCTGCTCGTCGCGCCGCTCGTGCTGCTCGCCGGCGTGATCGCGCTATTCGTCTCCACACAGGGCGCGGGGCTCAATGTGGCGCCCGCGGCGCCCATCGAGACGATGCAGTTCGGTCGGACGATCCTGCGGCCAGGCGAGATCGAGCTGCATCTGCGGAACACGAGCCCGGAGCCGGTGACGATCGCGCAGGTCAACATCAACGATGCGATCTGGCCGTACACAGCGACTCCGGGACGCGCCCTGTCGCGACTCGGCAGCGCAGTGGTGACGTTGCAGTATCCGTGGGTCGAGGGCGAGGCGTACGAGATCGCCCTGCTGTCCAGCAACTCCGTGCCATTCGCCACATCGATCCCGGTCGCGGCGGAAACGCCACGCGCGTCCGCCGGCACGCTGTGGAGCTTCACCCTCATCGGGCTGTACGTTGGCATCCTTCCGGTGCTGCTCGGCATGCTGTGGCTGCCCGCGCTCAAGCGGCTCGGCGCCGGCACGATGTTGTTTCTGATGGCGGGCACCGTCGGCCTGTTGCTCTTCCTCGGGCTGGACGCCACGGCGGAGGCGCTCGAGATGGCCGGCGGCCTGGGCGGGGCA
This sequence comes from Gemmatimonadaceae bacterium, assembly GCA_046598315.1. Lineage (GTDB taxonomy): Bacteria > Gemmatimonadota > Gemmatimonadetes > Gemmatimonadales > Gemmatimonadaceae > AG11. The sequence continues at coordinate 13,607 of JBKJIY010000006.1, read as the reverse complement.
TTTCAAGGGATCGGCATCGTGGGCATCGGCATCGTGGGCACATGGCTCCTGCTGCAGGCGCTCAGCCAGCGGCAGCAGAGCATCGGACGCGATGAGGCCGGGCAGCGCCGAGCGTTGGCGATGGTCATCGCCATCGGCATCGGCTTGCACAATCTCGGTGAGGGGCTCGCCATCGGCGCGGCGTACGCCGTGGGCGCGGCCGCACTCGGCACCTTTCTCGTGGTCGGGTTCATCATCCAGAACATCACCGAAGGGCTCGGCATCGTCGTGCCGCTCGCGAAGGACCGTCCGACACTGCGCTCGCTCGCGCTGCTGGGCCTCATCGGCGGCGCTCCGGCCATCGTGGGGGCATGGGTGGGTGGCCTCATCAACGCACCGCCGTTGTCGGTCCTCTTTCTCGCCATCGGTGCGGGCGCGGTATTGCAGGTAGCGTATGCGATCGGCCGGGAGATGGTGTGGAAGGAGGGACCGGCCCGCGCGCGGCCGCTGATGGCGTTCAGCGGCGTGCTGGCGGGCATGCTCGTGCTGTACGTCACGGGAGTGGTGATCAAGTAGGGGCCGACCGCTCGCCAGGGAGGCCGCCGCCGCCGACGTCGCGGAGCCGGCATTCATTCGCTTTCGCCACGTCTCCGCAGTAGTATCCCAGCGTGCGCCGGTCCCCCATCTTCCGTCTGATCGCCGCCGTCGCCTTCGCGATGGTCGCCTTCGCCGCTCCCGGCGATGCGCTGGCGCACGGAGTGTCGCACCACCGCGCGCACGAACACGGAGAACAGCAGGCAGCGGCCGGGACGCACGCCGCGATGGCGTCGGCGACGTCGATCGATCACGCGGACGAGCATCAGCACCCGCGGCTCGATCGCGTCGCCCTGACGCGGGTGGAGGCGACGTCGTTCGTCGTCGTCGCTCCGATGCCTGTACCGCGAGTGCGCGTGCGTCGTTCATCGCATGCGACACCGGCCTGCCGCGATGCCGACGCGTGCGGCGACCGCTCCACTGGTCCACCTCCACGACTGCGGGCCCCTCCAGTCGCCTGATCACCGGCACGCTCCAGGTCCTTCGCGGACCGGCGAGTGTGTGCGGCCTTGTCGCTGCAGGCGTGCCATCACTGCGACCACGACGGTCACCGGCGCTCGTCCGGGTCCGGTCACGGTCGACTCTGCCGGACGCAGCGACGCACGTTCCTCGTTGACGCCCCGGCTTGGATTCGCGCATTCCGCGTGGCACCGAGCGTGGCCACGGCAGGATATCGCCTTGCTGCATCCGCATCTTCCGCGATCGGGCGAGAGCCCTGAGCGCGTGCACGCTCCCGCACACTCACGCGCCGTGTCGCGCGTTCCCTTCACGCTGGGTTTCGCGCTGAGTGCCGTCTGGGCGTCCGGCGCGGGTGCTCAGGACACCGCGACGGCGCGCGTGGAGCGACGACGACTCACTCTGCCAATGGTGTTGCAGGCTGCGGCGCGCACGCATCCGCTGACGCTGGCGGCCGAAGGACGGCTGCACGCGGCCCGAGGCACGCGAGCCACCGCCGGCACCATCGCGAATCCGGTGCTGACCTATCAGGTGGAGAATGCCGGATTCCCCGGTGGCGCAGCGCCGTCCGGATTGCAGCGGGAGACGTCCACCTACGCGACGCTGCCCCTCGAGACGCTCTGGCAACGCGGATCGCGGGTGGCGCGCGCGAACAGCGAGGTGCAGGCGGCGATGGCGCAGGTCGTCTTCACGCGGCACATGGTGGCGCTGGATGCCGCGCGCGCGTTCCACCAGACGGCCCTGGCGCAGGCGTCGGTGGCGGCGTCGAGCGATGTGGTCATGGGTCTCGACAGCCTGGTGCGCTACACTGGCATCCGCGTTCGCGAAGGCGTGGCCGCGGAGGGCGATCTGCTGCGGCTGCAGGTGGAGCACGACCGCGTGGGCACGGAGGTAACGCTGCATCAAGCGGAGCTGGCTCGGGCGCGCGCTGCGCTGCGGCCGTATCTGAACGACACCTCCGCCGGCGCGGCCGACCTCGTGCTGGACGACATCGTCGCTGCCGATGAGGTGACGGGCCCCGCATCGCTCCTCTCCTCGTCGTCGGCGCCGCTGCCAAGGCTCCGCGGGCGACTGTCGCGCGATTCGCTCGCGTTGACGGCCCTCGCCGCTCGGCCCGACGTGATGACGGCCCGGGCGCGCGCGCGCGCGGCCGGCGCGGACATCGCCCTTCAGCGCGCGCTCACGGTGCGGCAGCTCGGCGCGACATTCGGCAGCAAGACCACCGCAGGGACGTCGTCGATGATCGCGGGGCTGAGCCTCCCGCTCCCTCTGTTCGACCGCAATCGGGGCGAGCTGCAGCGGGCGGAGGGCGAGCGCACGGCGGTGGAGCAGGAGCTGCGCTGGGCCGAGCGGCGCGCGCTCGCCGAGGTGCTCGGCGCGTACGACGCGGCGGAGATCCTGACGACGCGAGTGAATGCGTTGCGGGGGGATTTTCTCTCGCGAGCGGAGGAGTCGCGCCGCGTGGCACTCGCCGCCTACCGCGAGGGTGCGGTGCCCCTCCTGCACGTGCTGGATGCCACGCGCACGCTCGCCGACGCCCGCCTGTTGTATCTCCGCGCGCTCTACGCGCAGCAGGACGCCATCCTCGCCCTCTACGTCGCCTCCGGGTTCGATCCCGGCGACGCGACTCTTCTCTCTGTCCCGACCCGAGGATCCACCAGGTGAGCCGCCCGATTCGCATGTTCGCCGTCCGTCGCGCCACCGTGGTGTTGCTCGCCGCCGCAGCATGCGGCGGCGCGGACGCGGGGCCTGAATCCGTTCCTGCCGCGGCCCGCACGGACAGCGCGACGGTCGTCACGATGAGCGCGGCCGAGGTGCGGCACGGCGGCATCCGGTGGAGCGCGGCCGAGATGCGCGAGGCCACCGGCACCATCGAGGCGCCTGGTCAGCTGGTACCGAACGAGGATCGTACGGCGCGACTCGGCGCGCCACTTCAAGGACGCGTGATCACCGTGCATGTGCAGAGCGGAGCGCGCGTGGGGCGCGGTCAGGCGCTCGTGACGCTCCAGAGCCCGGAGGCGAGCGACACGCGCGCGCAGTATGCCAAGGCGACGGCGGACCTCACGGCGCGGAACGCCGCTCTCGCCTACGCACGCTCGGCCCGCCAGCGTGCCGAGCGGCTGGTGGAGGCCAAGGCGGCGCCGAGGCAGGATCTCGAGCGCGCCCAGGCGGATGAGGCGCTGGCGCTGTCGGAGGCGGCGCAGGCGCGCGCCGAGGTGTCGCGCACACGGACCACGCTGCGCACCCTCGGCATCGGGGTGGCGGACGGCGCGATCGTGCTGCGCTCGCCGCTCGATGGGGTCGTGCTGACCCGCGACGCGAGCCCGGGCAGCGTCGTCACGCCGGGTACGCCGCTCGTCACCGTGTCCGATGCCTCGTCCCTGTGGCTCGAGGCCTCGCTGCCGCCCGCGGTCGCGTCTGGTCTGGCCAACGGCTCGCGCGTGCGCTTCGGCGTGGCCGCGTTTCCGACGGACACTTTCGAGGCGCGCGTCGTCAGCATCGGCGGAGCGCTCGACGCGCAATCGCGCGCGCTGCCCGTGCGGGCGTCGGTCACGAGCACGCGCAACCGGCTGCGCGCGGCGATGTTCGCCACGGTGTGGCTGGAGTCCGGCGCGCGGACGTCGAGCGTCGCCATTCCGGCGCGCGCAGTGATGCAGCTGGACGGCCGTGCCGTGGTATTCGTCGCCACCCCTGCTGCGGCGGGAGCCGTGCGCCTGGAGCGGCGGAATGTGGTGCTGGACGGAGAGCAGGGAGGGGTAGTGCGCGTGCAGAGCGGCGTGAAGCAGGGAGAGCTGGTCGTGACGGATGGCGCGTTCGCGGTAAAGGCGACCTTCTCACGCGCCAAGATGGCGGCGGGCTGACCGATGATCGACCGGCTGATCGACGTCGCCCTCCGCTTTCGCGTCGCTGTCATCGCCACGACGCTGCTGCTGGTGGCCGCGGGCCTCTGGGCTTTTGCCAACATCAACTTCGACGCCTTCCCCGATCTCACGCCCAACCAGGTGCAGGTGATCACCGTCGCGCCCGGCATGTCGCCGAACGAGGTCGAGAATCTCGTCAGCTACCCCATGGAGACGTCGATGATGGGGTTGCCGAGGACGAGGGGCGTCCGCTCCCTCTCCAAGGCAGGCATCTCGGTGGTGACGGTCTCGTACGACGACGACGTGGACCTCTACTTCGCGCGCGCGCAGGTGACGCAGCGGATGCAGGACGCCGTCGGCGCGCTGCCCCAGGGCGTGCAGGCCACGCTCGGGCCGCCGGCGACGCCGATGGGCGAAGTGTTCCAGTATCTCGTGCTGTCCGATTCGCTCTCGCTCATGGAGCTCAAGTCGATCCAGGAATACACCATCAAGCCGATGCTCCGCACGCTCGCCGGCGTGGCCGACGTGAACTCGTGGGGCGGCATGGTCAAGCAGTTCCACGTGCTCGCCGATCCGAGCAGGCTCGCCGGTTATGGCGTGACGCTGCGCGATCTGCAGACCGCGCTCGATGCGAACAACGACAACTTCGGCGCGGGGTACATCGAGACGCAGGGCGAGCGCTTCACCGTCCGCGGCCTCGGCCGACTGGGGGATACCACCGACATCGGGAACGTCGTCGTGGCCACGCGGGCCGGCGGGACGCCGGTCTACGTGCGCGACGTGGCGGAGGTCACCGTGGGTGCCATGCCGCGCGAGGGGGCCGTGTCGTACGATGGGCGTGGAGAGACCCTGTCGGGCATGATCGTCATGCTCAAGGGCGCGAACGGCAAGGATGTCGTCGATCGCGTGGAGGCGCGCATCAAGGACATTCAGCCGATGCTGCCGCCCGGCGTCGTCCTCCGGCCGTTCTACAATCAGGGCGACGTCGTCGATCGCACGACGACGACGGTCTTCCGGAACCTGATCGAAGGTGCGTTGCTCGTCACGCTGATCCTGTTCGTGTTTCTCCGAAACATGCGCGCGTCGCTCATCGTCGCGTCGGTCATTCCGCTGTCGCTGCTGTTCGCCTTTTTCCTGATGAAGCGGTTCGGCTATTCGGCCAACCTCATGAGCCTTGGGGCACTGGACTTCGGCCTGATCGTGGACGCCTCGGTGGTGATGGTGGAGAATTTCGTGCGGCGGCTGGGGCAGCCGGAGCGCGCGGGCACCGACCGTCGGGAGACCATCCGGCGCGCGGCGTTCGAGGTCGGCCGTCCCATCGTGTTCGGCGTGTGCATCATCATCGCCGTCTATCTGCCCATCTTCTCGCTCCAGGGCCTCGAGGGGCGGATGTTCACGCCGATGGCATTCACCGTCTGCGTGGCCGTGCTCGGGTCGCTCCTGCTGGCGTTGACCTACGTCCCGATGGTCTCGTCGTTCCTGCTCGCGCACAGGGAAGAAAAGCCGGCTCGATGGTTCGAGGCGCTGCGGGCACGGTACATCGCGGCCTTGCATTGGTCGCTCGAGCACCGGCGCACGGTCGTCGGTGCGGCGGTCGCGCTGCTCGCGCTGTCGTTGGGATCCGTTCCGTTCCTGGGCACGGAGTTCATGCCCAGGCTGGATGAAGGGTCGCTGCTCATCGAGACGCGCCGGCTGCCGAGCACTTCGCTGCCGCAGGGCATGAGCATCGCGAACGAGATCGAGAAGACGCTCATGCGCTTCCCGGAGGTCGAGCGTATCGTCACGAAGGTGGGTCGTCCGGAGCTCGCCACCGAGACGATGGGCCTGTATGCCGGCGACGTATACGTGCTGTTCAAGCCACGCGAGCGATGGCGCGCGACGTCGGCCGAGCAGCTCATCGTCCGGATGGACTCGGCGCTGAGCCAGATCCCGGGAATCGACTACAACTTCACGGCCCCGATGGCCATGCGCCTGGATGAAGCCATCTCGGGCGTGCGCACGGAGCTCGGCATCAAGGTGTTCGGCGACAGCCTGCCGATTCTGGAGCAGAAGGCGGCGGAGATCCGCGCCGTGGTGGAGACGGTGCGCGGCGCGGCGGACGTCTCGGTGGAGGTGAGCGCGGGGGCGATGCAGGTGGACCTCGAGTTGGACCGCGCGGCGCTGGCGCGCTACGGCCTCAACGTCGCCGACGTGCGGCAGGCCGTACAGGTGGGCGTCGGCGGCGCGACGGCGACGGAGATCATCGATGGCCGGCGGCGCTTTCCCGTCGTGGTGCGACTCGCCGAGTCCTATCGCGGCACGCCGGAGGCGATCGGCCGGATTCTGCTGACGACGCCGGCGGGCGCCCAGGTGCCGCTCTCGCAGGTCGCACGCGTCAACGTGGTGGAGGGTCCGGAGCTGATCAACCACGAGGCCGGCGAGCGCATGGTGATCGTGCAGAGCAATGTGCGCGGCCGTGACCTCGGCGGATTCGCCGCGGAGGTGCAGCGGGAGGTCGGCCGACGCGTGCCGCTCGACAATGGATATTTCATCGCGTACGGCGGCCAGTTCGAGAACCAGAACCGCGCGATGCAGCGGCTGACGCTGATCGTGCCACTGGTCCTGCTCGCCATCGTCGGGCTGCTGTATGCCAGCTTCGGCAATGCGCGACAGGCGCTGCTCGTCATGGTCAACGTGCCCTTCGCCCTCGTCGGCGGCATCGCGTCGCTGTGGATGCGGGGCCTCAATCTCAACCTCAGCGCGTCCGTCGGCTTCATTGCGCTGTTCGGCGTCGCGGTGCTCAACGGCGTCGTGCTGCTCACCTACATCAATCAGCTGCGGGACGAGGGACTGTCGCTCGACGACGCCGTCCGCGAGGGAGCCTCCACGCGCCTGCGTCCCGTGTTGATGACAGCGCTCGTCGCGAGCGTCGGGTTCATCCCGATGGCGCTGTCCACCAGCGCGGGCTCCGAGGTGCAGCGGCCGCTGGCGACGGTGGTGATCGGCGGACTGCTCTCATCCACGCTCCTCACGCTCGTCGTGCTGCCGGTGCTCTATGCGTCGCTCGAGGAGCGATGGCCAGTCTGGCAGGCCCGATTACGCCGGCGCCCGCGCGGGGCCGTCCCCGCACCAACGAGCCGATGACCAGGTCTCAGTGAGCGAGGCCAACGACGACACCTGCCTCGACGCCGCACCTTGACGAGCATACCCACCCGGGTATAAGTATCCTGAGTAATGGACTTCCGGCACGTCCGCGTCGGCCACCGACGCGGCCCGGATCGGACCGGACTACATCACACTCGAGCGATGCTGCACGTACCCCCGACTACCATGCCGTCCATCGAGCGCGAGGGCCCGCGGCGCGACGCCAGCCCCGCGGATGCCATACCGTCCCCTGCCGGGCACCCTGACGCGACGCCCGCGACCGGCGCATCGGCCGGGACCGTCCCGGCCGACGTCGATCTGCTCGTCATCGGCACTGGCGGGGCAGGCGTGGCTGCCGCGATCCAGGCCGGTTCGATGGGCGCCACGGTGCTCATCGCCGAGGGCACGCTCGTTGGCGGGACCTGTGTGAACGTGGGATGCATCCCCTCGAAGAACCTGATCGAGGCGGCGGCGCATCATCACGCAGTGCGCACGGGGTTTCCGGGGATCGCACCGTGCGAACCTGACCTGGACTGGACGGCGGTGCTGCGCCAGAAGCACGATCTCGTCGCCGAGCTTCGGCAGGCGAAGTACATCGACGTGCTCGCGTCCTACCCGGGCATCACACTCGTCGATGGGCGCGTGCGTCTGCTGGGCGGAGGCAGGGGAGATGGACCTGTCGTCGCCCGCGTCGGTGAGGGGACGGCCGCGCGTGAGATCCGCGCACGCAAGGTGATCGTGGCCACCGGAACCGCGCCGGCAATCCCGCCGCTTCCCGGGCTCGGCGAGGCCGATCCGCTCGACAGCACCACGGTGATGGAGCTCCAGGTACTTCCCTCGTCCATGCTCGTACTGGGGGGCGGACCCGTGGGGGTGGAAGCCGCGCAGACGTTCGCGCGATTCGGTGTGAAGGTCATGCTGGTGCAGCGCGGCCCGCGTCTGCTGCCCGGGGAGGAGCCGGACGTCTCGGAGGCGCTCCGCCACGCGCTCGAGGCGGAAGGCATCGAGGTGCATACCGGCACGGCGGCGACGCGCCTGGAGCGGGACGGTGGCGACACGATCGTGCACGTACGACAGGGCAGGCTCGAGGGGCAGCTCCGCGCGGCTCGCGTGCTCGTGGCGACGGGTCGACGTCCGAACACGACGGACATGGGACTCGACGAAGCCGGCGTCCGCCTCACCTCTAGTGGACATGTGGACGTCGACACGAGCATGCGCAGCACGACGAACGCCGACGTCTACGCCGCGGGAGACGTGACGGGCGGGCCGGGCTACGTGTACGTCGCGGCGGCGGGCGGACGTGTCGCGGCCGAGAACGCGGTCAATGCCATGAGTGCTGGCCCTGCGGCGCACATCGCGCCTCGCGAGTTCGATCTCTCGGTCGTGCCGAGCGTCACCTTCACCGATCCGCAGGTGGCGTCGGTCGGCTTGACGGAGGCCAATGCTCGCAGCGCCGGCTTCGAGGTGGACGTGAGCCTGCTCGACATGGCGCACGTCCCGCGAGCGCTCGTCAGCTACCGCACCGCCGGACTGGTCAAGATCGTCGCCGAGTCGGGGAGCGGGCGTCTCCTCGGCGTGCACGCGGTGGCGGCCAACGCCGGCGACATTATTGGCGAGGCAGCGCTCGCGATTCGGTTTGGGTTGACGGCGCGTGACCTGAGCGGAACGCTGCATCCGTACCTCACCTGGGGTGAGGCGCTCAAGCTCGCGGCGCAAGGGTTCACGAGCGATGTGACGAAGCTGAGCTGCTGTGCGTGAGCCCCCCGGGGCTGGCGCGGCCGACCGTCACGCGGTAGCTCAAGTGCATGACTCCACGACATCCAGGCAAGAAGATCCGACCCACCAAAGGGACCGCAGCACGTCGCGAGGCAGAGGCCATGAAGCTGTCAGTGATCAATGAAAACCTGTACCTCGATGAGGAGCAGGAGCAGCGCATCCAGAACCGGCTGTCACGCCTGGAAGGACAGGTGCGTGGGATCAAGAAGATGCTGGTGGATCACAAGAGCTGCGACGACATCCTGATGCAGGTGTCGGCGCTCAGACAGGCGGTCAATTCCGTGGCCGTGGAGCTGCTCCAGGCGCACATGGAGACGTGCGTCCTCGAGCGCGTCGAGGCCGGGCAGGGGCGCGAGGCACTGCAGAGCCTCAAGGTGGCGCTCAGCCGGGTGCTGAAACATGGATGATACCACTCGCCCATTGGCGGACGGCGGCATCGTCGCCGGCACCACGAAAGGCCTCTGGGCCACGCTGGGCGCGATCGGCGCCGCGTTCCTCGCCTCGCTCTGCTGCATCGGACCGCTGGCTTTCGTCTTCTTCGGCGTCGGCGCCGGCCTGGCCAGCTCCTTCGAGCCGCTCCGCCCGCTGTTCACGGCGCTGACGGTCGGGCTGCTCGCTCTGGGATTCTACGTGGTCTACGGCAAGCGTCCAGCGACCGACCCGGCGGACTGTGGCCCCGACGGGAGTTGCGCGGTGCCGAGGAGCAAGCGGCGCGACAAGACTTTGCTGTGGATCGCGACGATCGTGGCGCTCGTGCTTCTCACGTTCCCGCAGTGGTCGGTCTGGTTCCTCTAGGGAAATCGGGAACTTGATACATACTGTATGGGGTATCCACGTACACGGAGCGCGAGCCGATTCTGACGTACGGTCGCCGCTCCCGACCCAACCAACCGCGGCTTTCGATCCTGAGGAGTGGACATGTTGAAGCAACTCGTGTATGGCGTGCTTGGCGTCGGATCCGTTGGCGCGCTCTCGATCTGTGGGCTCTGTGGGCCGAAGACGGCCGCCGCCCAACCGGCCGTCATCGCTGCGATGGCGACGCCGGCTGGCAGCGCGCTCGCCACACCGGCGACCGACTTCCCGGCAGCGGCGGTGAAGACCGTGCGGCTCAAGGTGGCGGGAATGACCTGCGCCGGGTGCGTGCTCGGAACGCGAACGGTGCTGACCCGATTGCCGGGCGTGACGAAGGCCGACGTCAGCTACCCCAGGCAGGAAGCGGTAGTGACGTATGATCCGGCGAAGGTGACGGTCGCACAGATGGTCGCCGCCATCAAGACGCTCGGCTACACGGCGACGCTGGCGGCTGGCTGACGCTCGTCGTTCATCGGGCCGGCGGTGGAGCGCGACGCAGCGATCAGTCGCGCTCCGGAGTCGAGGTCACGCCAGCGCCGAGCTACGCCGCCACTTCGCTCGCCAGCGTCTCGTCGCGGCCGTACAGGTCGTCGGCAAAGTAGAGCTGACCGTCACGGAAGTACGCGGTGAAGTACACGATGTACACGGGAATCTTCTGTGGCACCTTGACCGCGCTGTTGTCGGTGCCGCTGTTCATTGCGGTCTGAACGCGCGCGGCGTCCCAGCCGAGAACCCACTGCGCGAGCTCCGCGGGTTTCTCCAGGCGGATGCAGCCGTGACTCGCCGCTCGGTCGGCCTGCTGAAAGAGCTCCTTGGCCGGCGTATCGTGCAGGTAGATGTTGAAGTTGTTGGGAAAGAGGAACTTGACGAGGCCCAGCGAATTCTTCTCGCCGGGTCGCTGACGGATGCGGGTTACGCTGCCGTCCTTGTAGTACTCCATGTTGTTGCGCTCCAGATACCCGGGATTCGCCCGGATCTTGCCCGCGATCTCTCCGGACTGGATGTCCGGCGTGATGTTCCAGTACGGGCGAAAGACCACCGACTCCATCGAGTCGGAGAAGACCGGCGTGACCTTGCCCTGAAACTCCTCGCCCACCACCACCTTCATCTCGAGCGTCTTGCGGCCGCTGTCGTAGGCGGTGAACCGGAAGGCCGGCACGTTGACGTACACATACCGCGTGCCCAGACTGCGCGGCAACCAGCGATGCCGCTCCAGATTCGCGGCGATCTGCACCTCCCGATCCTGCGCCGGAACATTCAGTGCCTCGAGCGTCGCCTTGTCGAGCGTGCCCGTCCGGGCGAGGCCATGCCGCTCCTGGTACAGGGCGACGAGGGGACGCAGCGACGCATCGACTGGTGTCGCCGCGCGTTTAGACGTCGTGGGCGGGCTGGGTGGCGCCGCCGCGGTGTCGCCGGTCACCGGCGCACTCGTGGCGGTGAACGACTCGGCGGCGAGCCGGGCGCGGATGGCGTCGGGGGTCGCCGTCGCCGTCAGCGTGGGCCATCCTCCCCCCTGCGCCAGCTTCTTGTATCGCGCGTACGCGTCCTTGAGCGACGCGTAGTCGGGGTCCTGCGGCGGCAGCGCCGCGAGCGACGCCGAGAGGTCGACCTCCTGGATCCCGCGCACCAGCGCGCTGTCGAGCTCATGGGGCATCGCGGGAATGTGCCAGGCCTGTGACACCGTCTTGGGATCGACCTGTCCCGCCAGCATGTCCGTGGCGTACGCCACGTACGCCGCCGTGAGCAGGACGTCGGCATCGGCGAGCGTGCCCGCCGACGCGGTGTCCGTGAGCCGCTCCGCAACGACCACGCTGGCGAGGGCGCTGATGGGATACGACGCGGTGTCCAGCGCATGCTCCGGTGCGGCCTTGATGGCCGCGAGCACCGCACCGGCGCGATCCTTCACACCGCCTTCCTCGAGCCAGAGCGGCGCATCGCCGAAGCGCTGGTACAGAGCGCGCACCCGCTTCCAGCGCTCCGGCGTGACCCAGGCCGGCCGGTCGCTCTTCTCGATCCGTTGCGCGATGGCCGGCCGCAGGGCCGCCATATCCACCTTGAGCACGCGGGCCGCGGCGCCAGGGGCGTAGCGAGGGCGCTCGGTTGTCTTGGTACAGCCCGCCGCGGCGAGGGCGCAGAACAGCACGCCAGCGAGGAGCGATCTGGCGGGCGCAAGTATCGTGGGTGTCATGACGATGGAGTGGAGGTCGACTGAGGCTCGGACCGCAGCAAGTCAGATATCGTGCCATGTCCGAGTTTACAGAGAGTAAAAGCTCACCTATATTGAACCGTTCCGAATCAGGCGCGGCGTCCATGCCCGCGCACGCGGCCCCGAACTCCCCGCATCACATGACACCCGCGCGCAAGAAGTCCGTTCCGGCAGCCGTTCGTTTTCAGGATACGGTCCGCCTCTCCGCGGCCGGAGTGGGCATGCTGCTGGGAGACCTCGAGCATCGCGTGCTGGACGCCGCCTGGACGCTCGAGCGCGCGTCGACGGCACGCGAGCTCCACGAGCGGGTCGCATGCAGCCACGACGTGGTCTACATCACCACGGTGACGGTGGCCAACCGGCTGGTGGAGAAGGGCATGCTACAGCGCGAGAAGCAGCACGATGTATTTCATTATTCGGCGACGATCACGCGCGAGCAGTTCAGCGAGCGGGCCTCGCGGCATGTGGTCCAGCGAATCGTCGGCCTGGGACCCACCGCGGTGTCGGCGTCGCTCGTGGACGTGCTCGCCGAGCGCGATCCCGAGCAGCTTGCGGAGCTGGGCCGGCTCGTGCGCCGCAAGCTGCGGGAGCGCGAGCAGGACGGCGGTAGCTAGCCCCGGCGAGAGCGTTCCCTCGTGAGCACTCCGCGACACCTCGCCGCCTCCGTTCCCGCACGAGAGCAGGCACGCCGGCGCACCCTGCTCCTGGGGGTGGGCGCGCTCATCATCCTCGGGACGAGCCCCGTGTTCGGACACCACGTCGCCTCCCGCGCCGACGCCCTGCTCGCGGGGCACGACCACGTGATGGGGCTCTGTCTCATTGCCCTCCATCACCTGCTCGCGCCCGTGCATCTGGTGTTTCACACGCTCCTCCTCGCGGGTCTCGCGTACGCCATCTGGGACCGCTGGCGCGCATCGTGGGAGCTCTCCCGTACGCTACGCGCGCTGGCCCCGCGGACGCCATCGGATACGGAGCCCATCGGCCAGGCCGCCCAGCGCGTCGGTGTGGCGCCGGCGCGCATTCGGGTGGTGGAGGGACTGCCGAATCCGGCGTTCACGGCGGGCTTCTGGCGTCCGCGCATTTATGTAGGGGAGTCGCTCGCGGAGGTACTCGACGCGCCGCAGCTCGACGCGGTGCTCGCACACGAAGGCGCACACGTGGCACGGCGCGATCCGCTCCGGCTCTCGATGCTCCGCTTTCTGGCCTGCACGCTGTTCTACATGCCGGCGCTCCGCCGTCTCGCGGACGACCTGACGGACGAGGCGGAGATCGATGCCGACGACGCCGCCGCCGCGCGCGGCGCACCGCTGGCGCTCGCCTCGGCCATCCTCGTGCTCGCGCAGTGGGCGAGTGCGCAGCGGTTCAGCACCGGCATCGTTCCCTTTCCCACCGGCGCCGCGGCGGGCGTGTCGGCGGTGGGACCGTTTCAGCGCGTGGACCTGCTCGAGCGACGCGTGCGCCGCCTCGCCGGCGAGGACGCGACCGTGGGGACCCACGTGACGCGACGGTCGCTCGGCGCGGCCGCGGCGGTGCTCGTGTCGGTGTGGATCTCTGGGGTGGTGATGGCACATCCGCTGCCCGCGTCGCCAACGAGCGCAACGGTCACGCACGGGCACGCCGCGTCGCACTGCCGCCATCCGGGTGAGGCGGCGCTGAGCCATCTGTTCTGTCTCGGTGGGCAGCCGCTGCCCGCTGGGGAACGTTGCCCGCACACCGGTCTCTAGCGACGGCGGGATGCGGCACAGCGTCGAGGCGGCACC
>JBKJIY010000123.1:0-33987 GCA_046598315.1 Gemmatimonadaceae bacterium | reverse complement strand
CCAGATCGGCGGCGCGGAGCCGAACCGGCCACACACTGTCGGCGAGCGCCACGCGCAGCGCGGAGCAGGCGGCGCGCGTATCGGCCAGCGCGCGATACCGCAGGCGCCATGGCGGCTCGCTCCAGGCGCGAGGGGGGGCGTGCGCCACCGACGAATCGCGTGCGGCGAACAGCGAGTCACCGATGCGACCCTCCGCCCGAAGCGCGAGCGCGCGAATCCGCGCGTCGGCGTGACGACCGCCCTCGACCAGCGCCGGCGCACCGCCCTGGCGCGCATCCTCGGCGAGCAGGATCTGGCCAATCAGCGCCGAGTCTGCACGCGAGAGTCGCGTGGACTGCGCGGCGAGTGCGGCCGGGAGCACGACGAGACAGGAGGCTGCCACAGCCAGGAGCCGGTGCGCGCGCATCACTCGCTCTCGTCGCGCTGCGCGAGCTCGAAGCCCACGATGGCGCGGCTACCATCGCCGCTCTCACGGGCCGCCTCCTGGACCTCGAGCATCAGCACCGACGCGGGGAGCAGCTCGGCGGCCTTCGCCAGAAAGTCGTCCCAGCTCTCCGTGGATTCGATGACGTCCACGATGAGCTGCTGCTGCACGCGGTCCGAGCCGGTGGAGCTCGCCGGATCGGCGAGCGAGATCTCGCCGTCCCAGTCGATGAAGAAGCGCACATGGTCGCACGTCTCTTCGGACTGTCCGTCGCGTACCGTGTAGACGGGATGTCCGCACGCCATGCAGAAGAGGCTCTGGAGCCGATCGGGGACGACGATGGTTGCGCGGGTGGCCGGCATCGAGCTCGCGGATGGAAGAATGGGTGGTGGCGGTGAAGTCTGAGTCGCCGGCGCCGCGATTGAAAGAGGTGACGCGCGATTCGCGTGAAGGCGCACTGGCGGCGCGCCGCCGCGAGCCGGTAGCTTCGCATCGCAGCTCGGATCGCCGGTGTGCCACTCATCTTCCGCTCGCTCACGACACGATGCCCTCTCCACGTACGAGCACGATCCTCGCCGCCGTCGCGCTCCTCGGCGCGGCGACTCTTCCGGCGCAGCAGACGGCCACGGCCGATCCTGTTCTCCAGCGCATCTGGCGCCTGGGCATGGACAGCTCCCAGGTGCAGCCGCTGGCGCAGTCGCTGCTCGACTCCATCGGGCCGCGGCTCAGCGGCAGCCCCGGCATGCGCGCGGCGAGCGACTGGGTGATCGGCAAGTACCGAGCGTGGGGGATCGACGGGAAGCGCGACCAGTACGGGACATGGCGCGGGTGGCGCCGCGGCGCGTCACACATCGATCTCGTCTCCCCGCGCGTGCGGTCGCTGGAAGGGACCATGCTCGCCTGGAGCCCTGGCACGCGCGGCCGTCCCGTGACCGCGCAGGCGATCGTGCTCCCGAAGTTCAGGGACAGCGCGGAGTTCGTACGCTGGCTGCCGCAGGCCCGGGGAAAGATCGTCCTGCTCTCGCCCGCGTGGCCGACGTGCCGGCCATCGGAGGATTGGATCCGCTGGTCCACGCCGGCCGCGAAGGCGCGCATGGATACGCTCATCGGGCGCATGCAGGCCGACTGGGCCGTGCTCACCGACGCGGGCGGCCAGCCGGACAGCGCGCGGCTCTACCGCGGCACCGGGTACAGTCTGGGACTGGGCACCGGGTCGCTCGGCATGCGCCTGGAGAAGGCCGGCGTCGCGGGCATGATCTCATCGCGCACGAAGCTCAGCGGCTTCGCCAACCCGTTCGCCGTTCGGGGCGCCGTGCCCGGCGCGCCGCCCGTCCAGGGCACCGGAGGGTGGGGTGTGATCGAGATCTTCGAGACGTACAACACCGTGGCGCCGGCGGTGACGCTTTCGTGCGAGGACTACGGGCTCGTCTTCCGGCTCGCCGAAAATGGACAGAGGCCAATGGTGCGTTTGTCGCTGGAGGCGCAGTTGCAGGGCGAGCAGCCGGCATTCAACACGATCGGCACGATCCGCGGCAGCGAGAAGCCCGACGAATACGTGATGCTGTCCGCCCACTTCGATTCGTGGGACGGAGCGTCCGGCGCCACCGACAACGGCACTGGCACCCTCATGGCCATGGAGGCGATGCGCATCCTGAAGGCGGCGTATCCGCGCCCGAAGCGCACCATTCTCGTCGGCCACTGGGCGAGCGAGGAACAGGGACTCGTGGGCTCGCGCGCCTTCACGGAAGACCATCCGGAGGTGATGAAGGGGCTTCAGGCGCTCTTCAACCAGGACAATGGCACCGGGCGCGTGCAGGCCCTCACGGCCGCCGGCCTCACCGACCTGGGCAGGCATCTCGGCGCCTGGCATGCCAGGCTGCCGTCGTTCTTCTCCGACAGTGCGAGCCCCAGCGCGGTGCGGTGGACCTTCAACGACGTGCCGATCGGCAATCCGGGAGGGACCGACGGCGCCGTCTTCGCCTGCTACGGAACACCCTCGATCGGGATGAACGCCGTGAGCTGGAACTACGGCAGCTACACGTGGCACACCAACCGCGATACGTACGACAAGATCGTGTTCGACGATCTGAAGCACAACGCGACGCTCGCTGCGATGCTGGCGTACCTCGCCTCGGAGGATCCCCAGTTCATCGATCGCACACGGTCGCCGGGCACGTGGCCGGCGAACTGGCCAAACAACTGCGGCAAGGCGCCGCGCACGACGCGGCCGCGCCTGTAGCGGATGCAGATCGATCAGAAGCGTGAGGAACGAATCCATCTGATTCGCTCCCACGCTCTGGTGTTGTCCGCCGCTATCGCTTCATCTTCATCCGTGCGAGCTCGGCCTCCGACGCCATGAACCCGAACGCGGGCCATCCGCCCGAGCTCGCGGAACGCTCGAACTGCGTACGCGCGCGTGCCGTGTCCCCCTGCACCAGATACCAGTTGCCAAGGCCGAACGCGAGCGTGGCGATGTCGGTGTCACCCGTATCCGATGGGGCGAACAGCGCGTCGGGCCGCATCTCCCCGCGATAGAGCTTGAGCCGCTTGGCGTAGGCGTTCCCGATGGGCAGCGAATCGGGACGGCGGGCGAGCATCGCGGCGGCCTCCTGCGCGCGGCCGGCGCGCTGCAGCGACATCCAGAGCCAGTCGGTGGATCCGGCGAGCTCCCCGGCGTCCGGCGCGCGGCGTTGCGAGCGCGAAAAGGCATCGGCGGCGGCGTTGAAGTCTCCGCGCACGAACCGCAGCACACCGAGGTGGTACAGGATTCCGTAATTCGTGCTGTCCAGCCCGTAGCCGCGCGTGAGATCGGCCATCGCTGCATCGAAGTTGCGGACCGAGACATTGCGATGTCCGCGCCACCGGTAGACCATCGGATCGTTCGGTGCCACGGCGAGCGCGCGGGTGAAGGTTTCCACCGCCTCGCGCATCTGTCTCGCCCCCGCCTGCGCGGTGCCAAGCTGAATGAAACGCTGCACGTTGCGCGGATCCGCGGCGAGCGCGCGCTCGGCGCGCGCGATCGGCCCGGTGTCCGGCATCGCCCGGTGCTCGCGCCCGTCGGCCGAACGGTACTGCATCGACTGCGCGAATATCGATGTCGGGCCGGCCACACCGGCCGCAGCGAGGAGAACGATGGTCGTCGACCAGATGCGTTGCATGATCGGTTGTCCTGAATGGGAGGTGGGGGCGCGTCGCGCGGCATCCGTGGACGCGCCCGATTGTATCCCGCTGCCTCGCCCGCCGACAGTGGCATGACACCCGGCGGCATTGCGCGCGCCGACAGGCATGCACATGTTCCTCGCCACCCGTTTCCGCGAGCCCGTCCATGACCACACGCCCCAGACGTCCGGCGCAAGGCGACGTTCTTCTGCTGGTCGGGACCGTCAAGGGTGCGTTCATCCTCTCGTCGAGCAGCGATCGCGCCGACTGGACGCTGGATGGGCCCCACTTTCCGGGTGAGTCCGTGTACGCGCTCGCCTATGACGAGCGCGGCGGCCGGCGACGCACCCTCGCCGCGACGCGCAGCTTCCACTGGGGCAGCACGATCCGCACGAGCGACGACTACGGCGTCAGCTGGTCCGGTCCCGAGCGACAGAGCGTGCGCTTTCCGGAGCGCTCCGGATTGTCGCTCGTGCAGATCTGGCAGATCAAGCCCGGTCCGACCGACGACCCCGACCTGTTGTGGGCGGGCGTGGAGCCCGCCGCGCTGTTCTCCTCTCGCGACGGTGGCGAGAGCTGGGCGCCCGTGGATGGACTGCTGCAGCACCCGCACCGCGAAAAGTGGCAGCCCGGCGGAGGCGGGTTGTGCTTGCACACCATCATCGACGATCCCTCCAACCGCGACCGGATGCTGGTCGCGATCTCCACCGCGGGGGTGTATCGCACGGATGACGGCGGCCGCACCTGGGGCCCGCGCAATGCCGGCGTGCGCGCGCCATACCTTCCAAACAAGTATCCGGAATTCGGCCAGTGCGTCCACAAGGTCGCGCAGCATCCGGCGCGTCCCGAGCGGCTGTTCCTGCAGAATCACTGGGGGCTGTACCGGAGCGACGACTGGGGCGACAGCTGGACCGACATCGCCAACGGGGTGCCCTCCGACTTCGGCTTCGCGATGCAGATGCACCCGCATGACGCGGATACCGTGTTCATCGTGCCGATGCAGTCGGACGAGTTCCGCTGCACGCCCGAGGCGAAGATGCGCGTGTACCGCACGCGAGACGCCGGCGCATCGTGGGAGCCCCTGACCGACGGACTCCCGCAGGAGAATGCATACGAGACCGTGATCCGTGACGCGCTCACCGCCGACACGCACGATCCAGCCGGCATCTACTTCGGCACCCGCAGCGGAAAGATCTACGCGTCGGCGGACGGAGGTGACAGCTGGCGGAGCATCGCGGACGCGCTGCCCGCGGTCACCTGCGTCAAGGCGGCGGTCATCGGCCCGCCCGCGTAGTCTGCCATGCCAGTGAACGTCGTCGTGCCACGCGCGCTGCGCCCCTACTCCCGCGGGAGCAGCACGCTCTCCGTGGACGGCGGCTGTGGCACGGTGGCCGGCGTGCTCTCCGCCGTGGGCGCGCAGTGGCCGGCGCTGCTCGACCGCGTGATCACCGAACAGGGTGCCGTGCGCGAGCACGTGAACATCTTCGTGGGGGAGGAGAGCATTCGCCTCTGCTCCGGGCTCGCCACGCCGGTTGCGGACGGCGAGACGGTCATGATCGTCGCCGCCGTGAGCGGCGGCTGAACGTGCCGGCCAGCCTGTCGGCGGCGGAGCTCGTCCGCTACAGCCGCCACCTGGTGCTGCCCGAGGTCGGCCTCTCCGGTCAGCGCCGTATCGCTGCGGCCCGCATCCTCCTCGTGGGTGCCGGAGGGCTTGGCTCCCCCGCGGCGCTTTACCTCGCCGCCGCCGGCGTGGGTACGCTGGGGCTCGTGGACTTTGACGTAGTTGACGTGAGCAACCTGCAGCGGCAGATCCTGCACGGGACCGCCGACGTGGGCCGCTCCAAGCTGGAATCGGCGCGCTCGCGGATCGCCGACCTCAATCCGCACGTCAACCTCGAGACCCACGAGACGCGGCTCACGTCGAGCAACGCGCTGGCGATTCTCGGGCGCTACGATCTCGTGGTGGACGGCACCGATAACTTCGCCACGCGCTATCTCACCAACGACGCGTGCGTCATCCTCGGCAAGCCGAACGTGTACGGCTCCATCTTCCGCTTCGACGGACAGGCGTCGGTGTTCTGCACACCGGATGGCCCCTGCTACCGCTGCCTTTTTCCCGCGCCGCCCCCGCCCGGGCTCGTGCCGAGCTGCGCGGAGGGCGGCGTGCTGGGGGTACTGCCGGGACTCGTCGGAACCATTCAGGCGACCGAGGCGCTCAAGCTCGTGCTCGGCGTCGGCGAGTCGCTTGCCGGACGTCTGCTCCTCATCGACACGATGACCATGGAGTTCCGCACCGTGCGCGTGCCGCGGGATCCCGCGTGTCCGGCCTGCGGAACCGACGCGAGTCCCGAGCTGATCGACTACGACGCCTTTTGCGGGACATCCGCCGATGATGCCTTGCCCACCAACCCGTTCATTCGCGAGCTCGCCCCTCGCGAGTTGGCGATGCGCCTTTCGTCGGGAGACGATGTCGTCGTCATCGACGTCCGCGAGCCGCACGAGTGGGCGAGCGGCCGGCTGCCCAACGCGCGACACATTCCGCTCGCGGAGGTCGCCGCAGCGGTGCCATCGCTGGACAGCGCGCGGGAGTACGTGGTGTATTGTCGCTCGGGCGGGCGGAGTGCCGCGGCGGCGGCGCAGTTCGCTGCCGCCGGATTACGCGTGTCGAGCCTCACCGGGGGCATCGTGCGATGGACGACCGACGTGGGCGCAGTCTCTCCCGCGGTGTGACGCCCTCGACTCCGAGCGCCGAGCGTCGCGGTGCTACGACGTTCCAGCCTTTCCGCCGGCGTGGGCCCACAGCGCCCGCTCGAGCTGCGCCGGCGTCCACTGTCCGCCAAGCTGTGACGCATGCAGCCGCAACGACTCGGCGTACCGCGCGTAGTAGCTGCCCGTCCAGGCGACGCGGCCGAGCCCGGGCAGCTGCGCCGCCACCAGCTCGTCGAAGAAGGGATAAATGTCGGGCGCCACGGCGGCGGCGACGGCCGACGCGGTCGCTGGTCCCACGCCAGCCAGCGCGCAGAGGGTGGAGATCGGCCTGGTGGGATGCGGGATGCTCGCGAATGCCGCCGCGGTGGTTGTCTCCACGTGATCGGCGGCGTTCCCGCGCACGAGTACCAGATTGGGCGCGCGCCAGACGCCGCGCGCCATCTTCCACTCCGTGACGCGAACGAGTTCGGCGAGGGTTGCGCGCGCGGGTCGACGCGATGCGATGATGTCGGGCAGCTCGGCGCGATACCATCCATCGAGGGCGGAGAGGGCGGCGACCCCCTGCGCGGCAATGACGTCGTCGTAGCTGTCGAGCGCCTCCCGCAACGTGTCCGCCGCGGGAATTGAAGGCCGCGCCTCGTCCGCCTCGCGATTCCCTGTCGATCCGTTCACGGTCGCGCCTAACGGCAGGTTCCGGCCGCCGGACCGACGACGACGAGCGCGTTGGCCACGCGTCGCTCGCCTGCGGCGTCCGAGGGCCGGTTCACGTAGCGACTGCCGATGACCATCGTGGTGGAACCGCCGCCGTCCAGGTTGAGCGCCTCGCGCGACCCGAGTCGCCGCATGAGTGCGGTCAACTCGTCGAGCGTCATGCCTGCGCTGTATGTGGACTGCCGCCCGTCGACCGTCACCAGCAGCAGCTTCCGATCGCTCGTGACGCCCACCGCCGTCCGCGGGTGCCGCTCCGCCGCCACGGTCCCAGTGAAGGGCGCCAGAGAATTTCCCGCGCGCAGCAGGTGTGGATCGCCCGCGAGCATCTCGGTGATCGCCGCGGAAGCGCCTGGAAAGCGCATCACCCAGCTCACCGTGTCGCCCACGCTCATGTTGGCACGCAAATACGCGGCGCCGCGTCCCGCGCCGGCCAGTACCACTCCGTCCGACGGGATGCCGACGCCGGTCCGGAGGGTGTCGATGGCCTGGACGACGGCGCGCACCGTATCGCCAATGCCGGCGGCCCGGCTCGCGATCCGCACGACCACCTCCACCGCGCCCTCGTCGGCGAGCGTCGTCGCGCCGATGAACCGGTTGTACAGCGACACGCGCAGCGTGTCCGGCGGTTCGTTGACGCGGCGCATCTCGAACCCCACGCCGCGCCGCGAGCGAACCGTGCCGGTGAGCTGATCCGTGCCGAAGAACGTGCCAAGGGTGGCCGTCGTCCCGAACACGGGGCGGTTTGTGTAGCCGCGGAGCGGCTCCCCGTCGCTCACCTGGGTACCGACGAGGTAGCCGTCGGGGTTGAAGCTGAAATAGTCGCCATTGATGCCAGCGTACACGGGGCGGTTCACCCGAGCAGCGACACGGGCGACGAGCTGCGTCGTGGTCTCCCGCCCCACCATGTGATCGAGCGCCTTCACCGTCCGCAGGCCAATCCCGCACGCGGCCAGATCCACCTCCGCCACGTGAATGGCCCACGGGCCTGCCACCTCCCACCGGAAGGTGTGCCTGACGCCCGGCGCCAAATCCACCGATCGCACGGAGTCGACAGGCACGGCGCGCGGCGTAGGCACGACGGGCGGTGCGCTCAGATCCGTCGCACTGGAGCAGCCGCTGCCGACGACGAGCGTGAGCGCCAGCATCCCCCTCGCGTGCCAACCGCTCATGGCCGCAGCGGCTCGCCCGTCCAGCCGTGAATGCCCTCCCTAGGAAGCCACCATGCGTGGACGACGAGCCCCGTCATCGTTCACCTCGTGTGGGCGACGTCACGGCCGGCCATGGTGTCAGTCCAGAAGATTTGCCGGCACGGTACCGCCGTTCTCGGCGAGCTTCTTCATCACGGCCTTGTGCAGCCAGACATTCATCGTCGCGCTGTCGTTGAGGTCGCCCGTGTAGCCCAGCTCGTGCGCGAGCGCCCGACGATTGGTGATGTCGCTGTCGATGCCCACCAGCTTCATGAGGTCCACGATCGACGACCGCCAGTCCAGCTTCTGCGACGACGCCTTGCCCATCGCCTCGAGCCGGGCTTCCACGTCTACCGACGACACCGCAGCCGCTGACGACGTCGCGGCCGGCGCCGTCGCACCGGGCCCTACCTCGGCCCGACCGGTCGGAGGCGCCGACGCCGCCTCGGCACGCGCCGCCTTGCCCATGATCTTGCCCATCAGATCGCCGAAAATGCTCATGACTCCCCCTGGTGGTTGGTGCCTCGCGGACGCCGACTGCGCTTGCGACGCCTAAGAGCAAGTCGCTTGCCGCGCGACTGCACGGCGGCGCGTGGCGGCGGCGATCGTCGCCGCGCCGGCCTCAAGGGCTCTTCTCGTCAAAAAACAGCATCGAGGCACCACCGGAGGCGAACGTCGCCACGTCGGCCGCCGCCGCCTGACCCTCGGTCGAAGCCAGGCCAGCCTGGAGGGCGTTCATCGACGCGAAGGCGAGCACGGCTACGGCATGGTACGGCGACGGCCCCGCGGGAGTCATGATCGTTCCCGCGTTGATGGTGAATTTGTCCAGTCCGGGAATTCGTTTTGCGAGCGGCACGTGTACCGATTGGTAGTGCGAGTCGAACGCGGCGGGATCTGCCGGCTGATTGTAGAGCACGATGAGCTTCGCCATGACTGCACCTCGGATCGAGTGGTCGTGAGTGTCCGCGCATTTCGTTTCGGGAACCGACTCCGGACAATGATGTACGTGATCGAGGACGGTTGCCAGGTCCGCGTCGCCGGCTGAACTCAGAGCGACCGGCTGAATCGCGTGCCACTCGCCACGTACCCACTCCTTTGATAGAAGGCGTGCGCGTCGTCGCGGTGCAGACCGGTGCTCAGCGACACGCGCGTGGCGCCCCTGCCCCGCGCCCAGTCCTCAACCGCGCCGACCATCGCACCGCCAACGCCGGCCCGCCTCGCATCGGCGGCCACGACCAGCGTGGTGATCCACACGATCGGTGCATGGGCGTGAATGCTCGTGAAGGAGTGCGCGGTGATCAATCCGACGACGCCACCGTCTCGTACCGCGACGAGCGCGGTCGCGTCGGGGTTGTCCAGGAGGAGCGGTAGGCGCGCGCCCACGCCATCCGGGCCGGCCGGATATCCGAGTGCCTCCAATAGCGGCACGAGCGCCGCGGCATCCTCGCCGGACGCCGGTCGAACGGTGGTGCGACTCACACGCTGCGACGTCGGCGTGTTCGCGCCGTCGTTCGGAGCAGCGACGCGACGGCGCTCACAGACATCTGACGAGCTGCGGCGGCGCGCCGCGCACGAGGCCGAAGGGACCGAGCGTATCGTTGCCGACCACGGCTCGCAGGCGCAGCCGTTGCCCATTCACCTCGCCCAGATAGCGCGCAGGCACGGACGCCAGTGTCTCGCCCACGCGCGTGGGGCCGCCGCGCTCGCGCACGTGCGTGCCGCCGACGTCGAATCTCCCCGCGTGGTCAGGCTGCACGACGCGCAGTGATCCATGCGCGCAGTCATAGCTGATGGTGCCGCCGGAATCGGTCAGTACCAGACCGGCGCCGGACCCTCCCCACAGGCCGGTCACGGGCGCGCCGCCGGCCGACGGGGCGCCCGCGTTCGTGCATCCTCCGAGTGAACATGCACACAGCGCTGCAAGCAGATGTCGTGATCGCATGGCGGCCTCCGCGCGCGCCCATCCATCCGGGCGGCGCGAACGGAGTTCACGCTCCGTGCCGGACTCGCTCAACATGCAGGAGACTCGCGTGCGGGTCCAGACCCCGCAATGGCAAGCGCGGCGGCGGAATGACATTCCGCCGCCGCCCTCAGTACGTCGTGTCGCCGTGGCGCTGGACCCACGCGCCGCGACGATGCTTCCGGCTCAGCGGCTGTCGCTGTCCACGCCGTCGCGGTTCTTGTCCTTGAACGCCTTCAGCGAGGCGCGCACGCGGTTGCGGAAGTCGCTTCGGAGGGAGCTGTCGGTGAGCAGCTTCCGCGGATCGATCGCCGCCCCGTCGCGACCCTTGAACCAGGACAGCACGTTGATGTCGATCGTGATGTCCGGGCGGTCCGTGGTCGCGGTGATCTTGAGGGGCGGGTTCAGCCGCATCTCGAGCTTGGCCTCCACGGGCACGGTCACGTCGAATGCCTGGCCGTCATAGGTGCCCTGCAGCCGCAGCGAACGCGCCTTCATCTGCACCTCGTCGTACACGCCGACGGGTAGCGTCTGCGTGAACGGGCTCACGCTGCCGCCATTCAGCGGGATGGCCACGGTGACGGGACCGGTCTTGAACACTTCCTCGTTGCGCAGATCGCTGTCGTCCTCGTTGGCATCGGAGTCCTTCTCGTCGCCGCTGTGCACGCGCTCGAGCTTCACGTCAGCGAACAGGACGTCCACTTTCTGCACGTCCACGGTATGCCCGCCGCCGGTGACCGGAATCACGGAGAACGAAGGCGCAGCGATGCCGGACAGCGCGGCGCGCGTGGATGAGCGGAACGTGAGCGTGGTGCCCGCGCCCTGGCCGGGTGCCAACGAATCACTGCACGCCACCGCGCCCGCGACCGCGAGGCCGACGAGACCCAACGCACCATACCGCGTCCCCAACTTCACATTGTGTCCCATGAGAGCCTCCTCCAATGACGAGTCAAATCATCCGCTCGCTCGAGTGCACTGCGGCAGAAGCGCCGCGTATGTCCGCGAGTGAACTGCATACACTCGTGTGCGTGATGTGTGCCGTGCCCACTGCACGGTGACGCACGTCACTCGCCATGCGTGCGCCAGCGCATCATCGCCCCTCGTTCGTCGCCCCGATGTCGTCGCCCGATGGGCCGGTCCCCGCGATGTCGTCGCGGCGACGATTCGGACCGAACGAGTAGATGGAGAGCCGATGCCCGTCCCTGTGCGTCGAGGCACGCAGCCAGTACGCGGTTCCCCACGGATCGACGGCGTACCTCCGCCGCGCCGCACTCTCGCCCACGGATGGGCATGACACCGTCGCGAAGCGGCGCGCTGCCGCCGAGTCGAGATCGCCGTCGCGCCAGAGCGAGTAGATGCGTCGATGCGTTCGGCCTCCGTCCGCCAGCACGGGCGCCAACGAGTCGGCGCGCACGTCCGCCAACAACGCTGCAGCCTCTGCCCGCGCGCACGCCACGCGTGCCGGATCGGCGCTCACCAGCGCGCTCCCTCGCTCGGCCGCCACGGCCGCGACCAGCGCGAGCGCGGCCGTCGAGACGAACGCGCGCAAGGCGATGGGCGCGGCCGCCAGAAAGAGCGCCCCGCCCAGGGCCTCCACCCACTCGCCGGTGAGCCGCACCGGATACCACACGAGCACCGCCACGGCGATCGCGAACCAGACCGCCACGCGCACGTCGGGGATGGTCAGGCCACTGCGCTCGGCGACCCGGCGCAGGACCGGCAGCTGCGCCAGTGCCGGGACGGCGATCCCGTACGCGACGAGCACGGCGATGAATGTCCACTTCGGCTGCCCGAATGCCTCCACGAGGTTGTGGAGGTTCGCCTCCTGCTGGGCATTGTGTTCGAGAAATGTGGAGGATGGTGTGAAGCCGAGGATGCGCTGCCCCCAACTCACCTCCTCTCCCGCCGCGGCCAGGCAGAACGCCGCCACTCCGGCGTCACCGAGCCGTCGCCCTCGCCACGCGACCGACGTGAAGGCTACCCCCGCTCCGAGAAAGAGGAACACCGTCCACCACTCGACGAGCCGGTCCTCCTGCACGAGCGACTCATAGAGCTCCGGGCGCGTCCACGCGAGGTACAACATGCCGATCACCCAGAGCGCGAACGCGCCATGCACCCACGGCGAACGGACGCTCGCGTTGTGAGGCGAAGGAGTCGGTGAGGCCGGGGAGAGTGTGTGCGGCATCGATTCGGTGGAGGAACGCGAGACGAGCGGTGTGGTACGGATACATGAACACTGTCGCGGTCGCTCGACGCGCGCCACCGCGATCGCACCTGCCGCACGCTCACCGCTCCGCATCGAGGGTCGCAAACACTTGGCGCGATAGCGGAAGTCATACGGTTCCGCGGCGGAGCATTTCGTTGGCGCGATGGTTCGGGGCATCATGCGTGCACTGAGGGCATGTCTCACCATTTTTGATCGCCGCAAGAAGAGGGACGTGCATCATGCATCCGCCGGACGAACGCACCACGATCCCCGACGGCGACGACCATCGCGTCTCGCCCAGTGCGTGGCGACCGCAAGTGGCGAGCGTGCTCCTCGTGGACGATCACGCCGAGAATCTGCTCGCGCTGGAAGCCGTGCTCGAGCCGCTCGCGCTCAATCTCATCCGTGCGACTTCGGCCGAAGAGGCGCTGCGGGCCGTGCTCGGCCAGGACTTCGCCGTGATCCTGCTCGACGTACAGATGCCGGGCACGGACGGACTGGAGACGGCACGACTGATCAAGACGCGTGACGCGTCGCGGGTGACGCCCATCATCTTCATCACCGCGCTCGACCATAATCGCCGGCATGTGACCGAGGGATACGAGTCAGGTGCGGTGGATTACCTGTTCAAGCCGGTTGAAGGCGAGGTGCTTCGCGCCAAGGTGAGCGCGTTCGTGGAGCTCTATCAGCGGCGCGAGGACGAGGTGCTGCAGCAGCGCCGACGGTACGCCGACCTCTCGGAGCAATCTCAGCGGGCGCTTCGCGAAGCGGGCGCCATGAGCGACGCGCGCCTTCGCGACGCGTACAAAGCCGAGCGGCAAGCCCGTGCCGATGCGGACGTGGCCCGCATGGCCGCCGAGCGCTCGGCCGACCGGACTCGACGGCTTCAGACGGTGACCGCTGCACTTGCCGGCGCGCTCACTGCCGACGACGTCGCGCAGATCGTGGTCGACGAGGGCGTCGCCGCGCTCGCCGCGCTGGCCGGTTCCATCGTCCGCGTATCGGACGATGGCCGGACCCTCGAACTGATTCGCTCCGTCGGGTATTCCGATGCACTCGTCGATCCATGGCGACGCTTCTCCGTCGACGCGCCCGTTCCCATGGCCGAGGCAGCGCGCACGAACCAACCGATCTTCATTGAATCCGGGGACGCATGGCGCGCGCGACACGGCGGCGACGAAGCGGCAGATGCAGGCCTCGACATCCACGCGTGGGCCGCGCTGCCGCTCGCCGTCGATGGCCGCGTCCTCGGCGCCATGGGCCTCAGCTTCGGCCGTCCGAATGCGTTCGAGGCCGACGAGCGAGCGTTCATCATGGCGCTCGCCCAGCAATGCGCGCTCGCGCTCGAGCGCGCGCGGCTCTACGAGGCGATGGACCAGGCGCGTAGAGACGCGGAGCAGGCGAACGCGGCCAAGAGCCAGTTCCTGGCCACGATGAGTCACGAGATCCGTACCCCCATCAATGCGGCCATCGGCTATGCGGAGCTGATGGAGCTCGGCCTCGCTGGACCGGTCACCGATCAGCAGCGAGACTATCTAGGCCGGCTCAGAACCAGCAGCGCGCATCTGCTCGCCCTCGTGAACGAGATCCTCGACCTCTCCAGGACGGAAGCCGGACAGATGCGGGTCGCGCGTGAGCCGGCGATGACGGGCACCGTGGTGGGCGCCGCGCTCACCATCATGATGCTGCAGGCAGAGACCAAGGGTGTGCGGCTGCATGACGCCTGTGCACGCGAAGCCGGCGTGC
Source organism: Gemmatimonadaceae bacterium (assembly GCA_046598315.1). Lineage (GTDB taxonomy): Bacteria > Gemmatimonadota > Gemmatimonadetes > Gemmatimonadales > Gemmatimonadaceae > AG11. The sequence goes on along the minus strand of JBKJIY010000123.1, from coordinate 19,885 downwards.
CATATGTCGGCGACGAGCAACGCGTGCGGCAGATTCTGGTGAACCTGATCTCCAACGCCGTGAAGTTCACGCCTCCCGGCAGCTCCGTCACCATCACCTGCGACCTGGAGCAGCGGGTGCCGCGCTCGGAACATCTCGTGGGCGAGGGCCCATGGGCCTTCATCAGGATCGAGGACCCGGGCATGGGGATCGCGCTCGACGAGCAGGAGCGCGTGTTCGAACCATTCGTGCAGGGTGAGTCCGGCCTGACTCGCACCGCGGGCGGAACGGGACTTGGCCTGGCCATCAGCCGACGGCTGGCCAGGCTGATGGGAGGAGATCTGACAGTGGAGAGCCGTCCCGCCGAGGGCTCGGCCTTCACCCTCTGGCTTCCGGCTGGCGACATGCCCGAGCCGCGCAGCTCGCTCTCCACTCGCGTCGTGTCATCGCGCCCCGAAGGACTCGCGGGCCTCGGCGCCTTCCTGCGCGAGCGGCTCGAGCGGTTGCTCGAGGACTATATCAAGCGACTGCGCAGCGATCCCACGCTCCCCCCCGAGGCGAGCACGCTCGCGTCGGCCAGGCTCGAGGATCACGCGAGCAGCTTCTTCACCGACCTCGCGCAGAGCCTCGTGGCGATCGAGCAGTCAGGAGGCTCCCAGTCGGAGCTCGTACGGGACGGGAGCGCGATCCAGCGGTTCGTCGCCGAGCTGCATGGCCAGCAGCGGCACCGGCTCGGATGGACCGAGGCACACGTCGCGCGCGACTACGAGCACATGGCCGATGCCGCGGAGGCCATCGTTCGCCGTCGAACGGAGAAGGCCGCGGCGAGCGGCGACGTGGAGAACGGCGTGCGAGTGCTGCGCCAGCTCATCAGCATCGCGGCGTCGGCGTCGCGTCGAGCGTACCGGCACGCCAGCCATATCGGTCGGATCTGACGCTGTCGTTGACGCAGACGCGGGCGCCGGCACCTACCTCGGGACCGACTCCATTTTCCAGAACGCGATGCCGCCTGCCTGCTGGCCCACGTTCACCATTCCCACCCTGGCGAGCGCGCGCAGGTCGTACACGTCCACCGTGCCGGGTGCCGCGCCTACGCCCTCGCTGCTGACGAACGCGTAGCGCGAGTCCGGGGTGACGGCGATGCCGTTGGCAACGGTGGACGAGTTCTTCAATCGCGCGAGCGACAGGCCGGAGCGTATGTCGAAGATCTCGAACATCGCGCCCTGCTTGAGTGTCGCGAGGAGCAGCGTGCCGTCGGGAGTGACGTGCAGGTTGTAGGGCCCGCGTCCCGACTTCATCCGTCGCGACAGCGTCCACGTCGCGCGGTCCACCTCCAGAATCTCGTCGGCCTTGTTGCAGGCAACGAATACCTTGGCGCCGTCGGCGGACGGGTGCGCCCAGGTGGGCGAGCACGAGTTGGGCGCCATCCGATGACGCATCCCCTGGTATCCGACGTCGGCGGGGTCGAGAGGCAGGCCGGTGGGAGACCGGGGCGACGCGTGCATCGCGTGCTCGTCGGTGGCGGGGAGCGGGCCCTCCTTCCCCTTCGCGAGCGAGAAGCGGCGCGAGACCTTGAAGGTGCGTGCGTCGATCTCCACGAGCTGATCGTCCATCATGCAGCCCGAGTACTGGAAGGCGCCGCCAGACTCGATCTTGCTGCCGTGGGGCATCACGCAGGTGACGATGCGCGCGATCTCCGTGCTGGTCGGCGTGTAGACCACCGAGACGGTGGAGGGCACCATGTCGCCGTGCAGATTGAAGTTCGCGGACAGCGTGTACAGCCCATCCGGCGTGACGTCGATCGAAGCGGGAAAGTTGCCGAGCAACGTTCCGGGCCCGACGAGCGTATCCGGTCCGAGCGCATATTTCCACAGCTTGCCGTCAGGAAAGCCGTGCCCCGTGGTCATGAAGAGGAATTTCCCGTCGCGCGAGATGGCCAGCCCGTGCGGACCTTCCATCTCCGCCGCGAGCTCTCCCACCGGAATCGTCTTCTCCACCACCGTGCCAGCGGGACCGAAGCGGATGCGGTGGATGAGATCGGCGGATTCGGCACCGACGTACGCCCAGTAGTTGCTCGACGGCGGTTCGGGCGTGCGCTGGGCCGACTGGGCGTGCAGGCCGGCGGAGCGACCGAGAGGAGCGAGCGAGGCCATCACGACCGTGAGGATGATCGCCTTGCGACGGGCACGCATGAGAGCCATGATGATACTCCACCCAGTGACAGGCCAACCGTGAACGATCCGATGAATCTACCGCGCGCTCGCCGCCTTCTCACGCGCTCGCTCGTGGCCGGCGTGCTCGCCGCAACGCTCGGCGCGCACACGCTCGGGGCGCAGGGTGCGTCCGTCACCGTCGCGAAGCTCGTGGCAGAACCGGCCACCCTGAGCATGCAGGCGGGCGACTCCGTGCCGTTCAAGGTGATCGCTTACGACGCGCAGGGAAAGGTGGTTCTCGACGCGGCGATCCGGGTGGGTGGTCCGCGGCGCGCGATCATGTTCGGCGAGGGCACGGCCAAGGCGTTCCAGGCTGGCCGATACACGGCAACGGCCACTACGCAGGGCGCTCCTGGCGCGGCGCCGGTGACGTTGGACATCCCGGTGGTCATCACCTGGCCGAAGCTGAGCCGCCTGGAGATCGTCCCCGGGCGCGGCCGACTCTACACCAGGGTCACCCTCCCGCATGCGGTGAAGGGCTACCTCGCGAACGGCATGGAGCGAAAGGACCTCGTCGTCCGGTGGAGCAGCTCGGACGCCTCAGTCGCACGGGTCGATCGCTTCGGCACCGTGACCGGTCTCCGGCCCGGCACGGCCACCATCGCCGCCGACGTGGAGGGCAGCCGCGCCGAGCAGCGCTACACGGTGGCGAGCAATCCGGTATCGCGCATCGAGCTCGGCATCAAGGCGACGTCGGTGCGGACGGGCGATGTGGTGCATCTGGACGGGACGGCGAGGCGCGCCGACGGACGTGCCGTCCCCGACGCGCCCATCACCTGGAGCTTCACGTACACGCCCGATGATTCCATCGCCGCCCCGGGCGGCTCGGGGATCATCGACGATCTGAACGGCCGCTATCTGTTCGCCGGGAATCATCCGGGGCGCTATACCATCCTGGCGAAGGCCGGCAGCGCCAACGCGGAGACCGTGATCGACGTCCGTCCGCGCGACGTGCGGCAGCGCATCACCGTGCAGGGCCGCGGCAACATCTCCACCACCCACACGTCGGACCTGTGGCCGTTCACCGGCCGCGACGGGCGCGATTACGTGCTCGTGGGCACCTGGGGCGGCGACGGGTACGCCCTCATGTTCGACATCACCAACATGGCGAACATCGTGAAGACCGACTCGGTCAAGGTCGATGCGCGCACGATCAACGACGTCACCATCTCGCCCGACGCGCGTTACGGCGCACTGTCGCGCGAAGGCGCCTCGAATCGGGTCAATGGCGTGGTGCTCCTCGACCTCGCGGATCCGGCGCACCCCAGGGTGGCGTCGAGCTTCGACCAGGAGCTCACCGGCGGCGTGCACAACATGTTCGCCACCAACGACCACCTCTTCGCCGTGTCGGGCGGGGCCAAGTACGTGATCGTGGACGTGAAGGACATCTACAAGCCGAAGTACGTGAGCGAGTACCGCCATCCCAACGCGCGGCTCCATGACCTCTGGGTGCACGACGGCATCGCCTACTCGGCGCAGGGCGGCGCGGGCACCGTAGTGGTGGACGTGGGCAACGGGAAGTACGGCGGCTCCATCGACAAGCCGAAGCTGATCACCGTGTTCCCGATCAACAGCGGCCACGAGATCTTCCCGTACTTCCAGAAGTCGACGGGCAAGACGTACCTGTTCATCGGCGACGAGGAGATGAGCCGCGCCGGCCGCGTGTGGGAGGGCACCAGCTATCGCAACGGCATGACGACGCCAGGCGGCGTGGCGCAGACGTCCGGTGGGTACACGCACATCGTGGATTTCACCGACCCGATGCACCCCAAGAAGGTGGCGCGCTACCATCTGGAGGACTACGGGTCGCACGACATCATCGTGCAGGACGACGTGCTCTACCAGGCGTACTATGACGGCGGCGTGCGGCTGGTGGACGTGAGCGGCGAGCTGCTGGGCAATCTCCACGACCAGGGGCGCGAGATCGCCGTCTTCAAGCCCTACGATCCCAAGGCGTTCACGGCGAATGCCCCGTTCGTGATGAACGCGATGCCATGGAAGGGGCACACGTTGTTCACCGATTTCAACTCGGGACTCTGGTCGGCCAAGCTGGAGCCGAAGGAGCCGCTGGTTCCTTAGGGCTGGTGAGGCGCGACAGCGCGGCGCGCGCGCGGCGCCTCACCCGACGGTGTGCTCGCGCGCCCTCACCCGTGCGAGCCCCCGGATCCTCCGCCGGAGCTCTGCGACGCGCCAGTACCGCCCGACCCCTTCGCGCCCGTGGACCCGTAGCCGGCATTGTGCTTCTTGGAGCTGTCGGTCTTTCCCTGATCGGTGCCGGACTGGCCTTTGCCGCCGTGTCCGCCCGGCATCCCGTCCTTCTCCGCGTGTGCCTTGGTCGTGCCGCCCTTGCCCGTCTTCTTGCTCGCCATCGTGCATCCTCGCATCGCGTGATTTCGTGCCGGGCGATGAGGCATGGCCGTCCCGACGCCTCTCCGACGATGACAGGATTTGCATAAGGAGTGCCATTTCTGGCGACGCGGCCTTCCGCGATGCTCTATGTTTGCTCGCGGGGCGGCTCGCTGCACGACACACGCTGACGGAGGAGGCGCATGTCACGCGCATTTCTGAGGGACGATGCGGAAGGCGAGATGCCTCGCCGCAACTACGACCTGCCCGAGCGGGACGATCCGGCCTACGAGGCGGCGGCGGCCCGCGCCCTGCTGGAGGCAGCGCGCGTGAACGAGACGCAGCTCGCCGAGCGGGCCACCGGCTTCTACTGGGGCGAGCCCCTGCTCCGGCCGTACGTGGAGCAGATGCTCGCCGAAGCCCAGCGCGTGAATGACGAACGGCTCGAGCAGGTGGCGCGCCGGTTCCTGGGGTGACCCGGGCGGACATCAGCCGACCATGTGCCGAGCGACACGGCGTCCGCAGTAGACGCCGAGCGCGCCGGCCACCACGCTGCACAGAAACGCGGTCATCTGGCCGACGGGTGCGCCGAGCGCCCAGCCGAGGTAGCTGCCGAGCGTGCCCCCGACGGTCGCGAGCAGTCGCGGCATCGTCCGTCCCTAAGCGGCGCGTTGCTCGGCGTGTCCGACCATGCGTTGCGCTAGCGTCGCCCGGTGTACGCGCTGCACTTGATCTCCACGCGGGCGGCCGGCCGCGGCAGTGCCGTGACCGCGAGCGTGGCGCGCGCCGGCGGGTTGGCCGGGAAGAAGGCGAGGTACACCGCGTTCATCGCGGCGTAGTCCGCCATGTCCATGAGATAGACCGTGCATTCCGACACATCGGTCATGGCGGCGCCCGCTGCCTGGAGGGCCGTCTGGATGTTCTCCAGCGTCTGCTTCGTCTGCACCGACACGCCGCCCGGCACGATGTCCTGCGTGCCCGGCTTGATGCCCGTCATCCCGCTGACAAAGACCTGATCGCCCGCACGAATCGCCACCGAATAGGCGGGCACGAGCGGAACGATGCCCGGCGGGTTCACGACCTGCCGGGCGGCTGCGGGCGGGTACGGGGTACTCTCCAGTGGTGCTTGCCGCGTCGGGGCGGCGCATGCGGCCAGGCCGAGGACGCAGAGGATCGGACGATGTCGCATGTGCTACCTCGAAGGACGATGGAGGGGTGGGGAACGCTCGAGCACTCTCGTGACAACCATCACGCACGCGTCGGCTGTAGTCGGCGCCGGGCCCGCCGAACATCGCGTTTCCGGGAGATGCCGTCCGGAACTACGACGGCGATCGGCCGGCGACGGTCACGACCTCGCTGGTGATGTGCCTGATCGAGGCATGGGTCCCGACGATGTACTCGCCCGCCGTGACATGCAGCGTCGTGATGACCGAGGCTCGCGGCGGCACCGACGACAGGCCACCCGCCGGCGTGCCCGGTTCCGAGCCCTTCGCTTGTGCGAGAAACGCCGTTGCAGTGATGCCTGGTGGCACGCGCTGAAACTTCGATTCCAGATCCTCGCCCGTCTCGTTGTCCACACCCACGACGAGGCGGCCTGCGCGAAGCGGGACCGAGAACCGAATGGTCTTGTCGGCGTTGATCGTCGCCACGACATCCACGCGGGGTGTCGCCTCCGAGTGTCGTCGCCCTTGTCGGCGACGAGCGCCCTGCCGTGCGCGCCCGCGCGCATTCGATCCACGACGAGACCTGCCTGCTCCAGCCGAAAGGTCGTCCATCCCGCGGGAATCGTATCCGGGGCCCTGAAGAAGAACTCGGCGGCTCACGTCCACCACCCGGCCAGGAAGCGGTCGTGCGGTGAGCGGTCGCCGTGCGGATTGCGTCGACGCACGCCCCGCGCCGCCCACGAGGATCGCGGTGGCGACGAGGATGCAGGTAGTGGTGCGAACCGACATGAAGCCTCCAGGGTGCGCGTCCGCCACCTCCACATCCGGCGACGACGAGGAGCTAAGTCGACGGACACGGCGGAATTCCCGCCGTGCGAATGGCCACCGACCACAGGAAGTCGGTCTTCATCAGCTTGCCGAGCAGTGTCGCGTTCCCCGCGTCCACGTAGCTGGCCGGCACATACGGAAACCTGGGTCCGGTGAAGCACCGCGCGCGGGTGTTGGGCGTGATGGAGTCGAACTCGGTTCTCCACGACGCCATCCGATGACAGCTCATGCAGTTCGTCTGTGGGCCATACCACGGCGCCTTCGAGCCGCCAGCAGTGTCCACGATGCCGGTAAGGCTCGTCTCCAGATACGGATTGTACGCGATGCGCGGGGTGCCACGGGCACCGGCGCTCGGCGGCGAGGTCATCCAGTATGCCGTTGTCATCTGGTAGTTGTTCCAGGGCGAGCGGATCGTGCGCGGCCGATCGAAGCCGAGCGAGTCGTTGGGAGTCGGCGACCACCAGAACGACTGCCACGTCCAGTTCACGATCTCCTTGCCGGTCACATGCATTGCGACGAGGAGTCCGATGTTGCCCGCCTTGATCATCGCGGTGATCGCCGCCTGGGTGGCGCTGTCGCCTCGTCCGAGGTCGTCGCCCCCCGTCGCCGAGAAGACGGAGAACGAATCGACCATCGCCTGGGTCAGGGTGCGATGATAGAACCGATCGAGCCCGACGATGGGATACGACGTACTCGTGTCGGGGCAGTTGGCGAACGAGTCGCCGCGCGGCGACGCGGCTCCCGACAGGGTGCCCTTTGGATCCACGAGCACGAACTGTTTCCACTCGCGAACGATCGGGTTCATGCCCGAGCTGTCAGTGGTCGCGGGCGTGTCACCCGCCCAGTACGGGATGCAGCTCGGCGCCTGTCCATCGATGAACTGAAACACCGGCTTGAGCACGATCGACATCGAGTCGGTCGTGTCTCTGGATACGAGCACCTGTCGCAAGGCCACCGGCGTCTTCTGGCGATCGAAGCTGTCGTTCATCGCCCTCAACACGCGCCCGTCCCAGAGCCGTCGGCCGTAGATCTGCCGCGCCGTGGTAGCGGTGAACCGATTGAAGGAGAAGACGGCGCCGACGGGATCTGTCGGGATGTTCCGATGGGCGGCGCTCCGTCCGTGCCCGAACTGGCGTGGACGCTCATGCCGCATCCGCACCGCGCTGCGGGGAATCACGAGCCGCGCGAGGTCGCCGTTCGCCGCCGCGATCGCCGCCGTGGCGGCGGACGTATCCATCTCGAACAGCTCGTGCCCGGAGTACCAGGTCTCCCACACGGGCTCCATCGTCCCGCCGATGAGCGTTGACGTGACGCTCTCCCACATGTCCCACGCGTGCTGCCGAATCGCGACGGTGTCCTGTGCGGCGATCCATCCGTTGACCGTCGCCGCGCTGGTGGGAAAGCTGCGGACCGCGGGCGGATCCGCGTATCGCTCGAATTCGGGTGCGCCGCTGCTTCCGCTGGGCGTCGCCGTGCCGCACGCGACCGCTCCAGCGAACACCATCGTGGCGCAGAGCAGCCATCGTCCGTTCCGTCGCACGTACATTCGAGCCACCTCGCGCCAGCTCAGCGCGGTGCAGGGTCCAGGCGCATCGCTCGCAGATAAGCTGTGAATCTCGGGTCGCCGCGCAAGGACTCGAATCCCGGCGTGAGCAATTGGCTCGACTGTGTCTCGCGCGCCTCGATGGCCCGTCCGACCCACTCGAGCGCCGCATCGCGCTCGCCAAGCATCGCGTACAGCCTGCCGAGCTCGAAGTTCGGGATCGGTGCGATCCGCGCCTCCTCGCTCGCCTGGCGAGCGACCGCCCGCGCGGCCTCGCGGCGACCGGCGAGTGCCAGCACCTGGCCGCGCATCACGACCATCAACCGGTTGTCCGGCGCGAGCCGCACGGCTTCGTCCGCGGCGCTCATGGCCGCAGTCGAATCGCCGGTGCTGGCGAGGGCGAGCCCGTACCAGATGTACGTGAAGTAGAACCGCGGGTTGGCGGCGATGGCAGTCCGGAGGACCGGAACGGCCTCGGCGGCACGATTCGAATGATACAGCACCATCCCCGGCCCCATGTTCGAGGTGCCGGAGAGCGGCTCCAGCGCCAGTGCGCGGCGCGCCTGCGCCAGAGCGGAATCGCCGCGCTGCTGCGTGGCCAGAAAGATGGCGTAGAAGTAGAACGCGTCCGCGTACGTCGAGTCGAGGGCGATGGCCCGGCGGTATTCGCTGTCGGCGAGCGTCCAGTCGTGCTCCACATAGTGCGCGATCGTGGCATTCGCCGCACGCGCTTCGGCGTTGGTGGAATCGAGGGTCACGGCGCGGAGCGTCGCTTCACGCGCCAGCGGGAGATACTCGGATGGACGACCGAACAGGTTGCGGGCGATGGCCGTGTAGGAGTCGGCCAGGTTGGCCCAGGCGCGCACGAAGGTGGGGTCGAGTGAGACGGCCTGGCGGTAGTAGGCGACGGCCTGTGCGAGCGATGCAGGCGTGCGCTGTGCCCACGCGTACCGGCCGCGGAGGTAGAGCTGGTACGCGCCGATGTCCTTCGTCGTCGGGGAGATGAGCGCCTGGCGCGGACCGAGCTCGAGGCTCAGCTCGGCGGCGATCGCCTGGGCGATCTCCTCCTGAACGGCGAAGACGTCGCGCAGCGGCCGGTCGTAGCTTCCTGTCCACCGCGACTGGCCGTCCGATGTATTCACCAGCTCCGCCGAAATGCGGAGGCTGTCGCCCGCTCGCCGGATGCTTCCCGCCAGGAGCGTTCGCACGTCGAGGCGGCGCCCGATGGTCTGCACGTCGTCGCGGCTGTCGCGGAGCGCAAACGACGACGTGCGGCCGGCGACACGGAGTCCGGGCAGCCGACTGAGTGCCCGGATCAGCTCCTCCGCCATGCCCAGCGCGAAGAAATCCTGGTCGCGGCGCTCACTGAGGTCCGTGAAGGGCAGCACGGCGATCGCGTTTCCCGCGCCGCCGGTCAGGCGCGTCGTGCGCGAGCGCCACGTTAGCCCCGCCGCGACCACGGCGAGCAGCGCGAGACCAACGAGCATCAGCGCGACGCGATTCCCTCGTGCGTGCACACCCGCCGCCCTGGGCGCATCGGGGGCGTTGACGAGCATCGCGCCGGAGATGGAGCCCACCGAGGGAACCGGCGACTCGCCCTCGCCTCCCCGCGCGCGCGCGAGCGCGTCGATGAACGCTCTCGCGGACGGGAATCGATCGGCGGCGCTCACGGCGAGCGCCTGCTGCACCACTCGGTCGAGCGCGGGTGACACGGAGGCACGAAGCGTCCGCGCGCTGCGTGGTGATTCGTTCAGACGCTTGGCGATGATCGACTGTGCGGATGGGCCGGTGTGCGGCGCTTCGCCAGCGAGCATCTCGTAGAGCGTGCAGCCGAGACTGTAGATGTCGCTCCGGCCGTCGATGGACGGGTCGGCGAGGGCCTGCTCCGGGCTCATGTAGGCCACGGTGCCCAGCGCGATCCCCGTCTGCGTCAGCCGTTTCGCCGCCCCTACCTCGGTGAGGGCGCGCGCGATGCCGAAGTCGGCCACGACCGCCGTGCCCGCGGTGAGCAGGATGTTCTCCGGCTTGATGTCCCGGTGCACGATGCCGCGCTCGTGCGCGTACATGAGGGCCACGGCCACGTCCCGGGCAATCTGCACGGCATCATCCAGGGGGAGCTCGCGCTCGCGGTCGAGGCGCGCTCGCAGCGTCTCGCCTTCGATGCATGGCATGACGAAGTACGGGGTGCCGTCCACCTCACCCGTATCGAGCAGCGGCACGATGTGCGGGTGGTTGAGCTGTGCCTCCAGCGCCATCTCGCGCACGAAGCGCTCGACCCCGAAGCCGCCAACCAGATCAGGATCGAACACCTTGATCGCGACCACTCGGCCAAGCCGGACGTCGCGGGCGCGGTAGACGACGGCCGTGGCGCCGCGGCCGAGCTCGCCCTCCAGCACGTAGCGATCCGCGAGATGCTCCGTGAGCCGGGCGAGAAAATCGAGCATTGCGGGGGGAGGAGAGTGGCCCTCGGCCGCGCCGAGCCCGGGCGGAGGTGAACGCAGTCAGGCCAAGCTAGGTCGCGACCAGGATACCGGATAGGTACGCCGCGGTGCGGCTCCTATGGTTGTTCCCACGCTTTTGCCCGCTGCACCGCGCGCGCCCAGCCGCTGGCGATGCGGTTTCGCGCCGCCGGCTTCATGGCCGGGGTGAACCGTGCGTCGACCTGCCACTGACGGGCAATGTCCGCTTGACTCTTCCAGAACCCGACGGCCAGTCCCGCGAGGTACGCCGCGCCGAGCGCCGTCGTCTCCGGGACCTTCGGTCGGACGACGGGCACCTTGAGGAGGTCGGCCTGCAACTGCATCAGCAGGTCATTCGCGCTCGCGCCACCGTCCACGCGCAGCTCGCGCAGCTTGATGCCCGCGTCGGCTTCCATCGCGCGCAGGACGTCCATGACCTGCAGTGCGATCCCCTCGAGCGCCGCTCGCGCGATATGCGCCTTCGTCGTCCCGCGCGTCAATCCCACGATCGTCCCGCGCGCGTACTGGTCCCAGTGCGGCGCGCCGAGTCCGGCGAAGGCCGGCACGAGATAGACGCCGCCCGTATCGCTCACCCGTGCGGCGAGCGCTTCCACCTCCGCCGCCGAGCGGAAGAACTCCAGACCGTCTCGCAGCCATTGCACCGCGGCGCCCGCGATGAAGATGCTTCCCTCGAGCGCGTACTCGGTGCGGCCGCCGATGCGCCACGCCACCGTCGTCAGCAGGTTGTTCTTCGACGCGATCCGCCTGGTGCCCGTGTTCATCAGCATGAAGCAGCCGGTGCCATAGGTATTCTTCGCCATGCCGGGCTTCGTGCACGCCTGACCGAACAGCGCCGCCTGCTGGTCGCCGGCGATGCCGGCGATCGGGATGGGGGCGCCGAGCAGCGTCGTCTCGCCGTACACCTCGCTCGAGGAGCGCACCTCGGGCAGCATCGAGCGCGGGACCTCGAAGAGCGTGAGCAGCTCGTCGTCCCAGTCGCCGCGCGTGATGTCGAACAGCATCGTGCGCGACGCATTGCTCGCGTCGGTCGCGTGCACCTTGCCGTTCGTGAGATTCCAGACGAGCCATGAGTCCACCGTGCCGAACGCGAGCTCGCCCGCCCGGGCTCGGGCGCGCGCGCCTTTCACGTGCTTGAGGATCCACTGCACCTTCGTGGCGGAGAAGTAGGCGTCGATGACGAGGCCGGTCTTGCGGCGGATCAGGCGATCCAGCTTCCGCGCGCGCAGCCGATCGCAGATGCCCGCGGTGCGGCGGTCCTGCCAGACGATGGCGTTGTGGATCGGACGTCCTGTCGTGCGATCCCAGACGATGGTGGTCTCGCGCTGGTTGGTGATGCCGATGGCGGCGATGTCGGCCGCGCCGAGATCTGCCTTGGTGAGTACTTCCGACGCCACACCTGCCTGCGTGGACCAGATGTCGCGCGGATCGTGCTCCACCCAGCCTGGCTTCGGAAAGATCTGGGGAAACTCCTTCTGCGCGACGGCGACGATGGCACCCGCATGATCGAACACGATCGCCCGCGAGCTCGTCGTGCCCTGATCGAGCGCGAGGATGTGCTTCATGTCGTCCACAGCAGGCGATAGGAGAGCGCACCGAGCACGCCGCCCACGATCGGACCGACGATCGGAATCCAGGCATACGACCAGTCGGAGCTGCCCTTGCCGGCAACCGGAAGGACGGCATGCGCGAGGCGCGGGCCGAGGTCGCGGGCCGGATTGATCGCGTAGCCCGTGGGGCCGCCCAGCGAGAGGCCGATGGCCATGATGATCACGCCGACGAGCAGCGGGCCGAATCCCTTGGCGAGATCCGAGCCCGGCACGAAGTTGCCTGGCGCGAGCACGGCGAGCAGCGCGAGCACGAGGGCGAAGCCGCCGATGACCTCCGACACGAGGTTGGCGCCTGGCTGACGGACGGCCGGCGAGGTGGAGAACGCCGCCAGCTTGCTCTCTGGATCGGGGGTGAGCTTCCAGTGCGGCAGGTACGCGAGCCACACGACGGTGGCGCCCAGAAATCCGCCGGCGATCTGCGCCGCGATGTACATGGGTACCTGTGCCCACTCGAACGTGCCGATCGACGCCAGGGCGATGGTGACGGCGGGATTGAGGTGGGCGCCACTGATGCCGTTCACGGCATAGACCGCGATCGTCACGGCGAGCGCCCAGCCCGCGGTGATGACGATCCAGCCGGAGGCGTACCCTTTCGTGCGCTGGAGCACGACGTTGGCGACGACGCCGTTGCCGAGGACGATGAGGATCGCGGTGCCAAGGAGCTCGGCGAGGAAGGGGGACATGGCGTCGGGGGGAGAGGGGGTTCGCGTCATGCGGCCTGGAGCGTGATGCCGCGCGGCTCCGGCGCGGTCCATGATCTCGCTGTGCATGCGGATGCACAAGGACTGCGACGCTCGTTGCGTCACTCGATGAGCATCACGCTGAACTCATCCCGCGAAAGATGAGTCCATCCGTTGGAGCCGTCACCGAAGTTGCGCCGGCAGCCGGGCATGATGGTCGCCTGCGACGAGCAGCGGCTACGCGTCCTTCGCCTGCCCTGGTCATTGGCCGGCCGGCGGTTGCCAGAGTTCGACCTTGTTTCCTTCTGGATCGATGACCCAGGCGAACTTTCCGTACTCGGAATCGTCGATCTTGTCCAGCACGTTGCAGCCTTCGTCGCGCAACACCATCACCAGGGCGTGGAGATCCTCCACCCGGTAGTTGACCATGAACGTTGCAGCGCTGGGTGCAAGGACGTCACTTTGCGCCGAAGCAATGGACCAGACGGTTGTTCCGGCCACCGGCGTCCCGTCACCGTCGGTCCAGGTGAACGCCGTGCCGCCCCATTCCTGGACATCGATTCCGAGGTGCCGCTTGTACCACGCCTGGAGTGCCGGAGCGTCCTTGGCCTTGAAGAAGATGCCGCCTATGCCGGTGACCCGCTTCATGGAACCTCCGAGGTCGGGTGGTCGTGAGAGGGCCGTGTGTTGTCTGCGGCCGAACGAGGAGGGCCAAGGACACGCGGAGGGTCCTCCTGGTCATCGTGACGCGACGAGCTGGTGAGGTGGAGGTGATCACGAAAGTGGTGCAGGACCCCCTGTCAGGTTCAGCGCACGCGATGGCGCAGTCCTTTCTTGCCACACCTGAAGTTCCTTGCCCGACACGGCTTCGTCTTCCGGGAGGGCACCAACTGGTGCACGCCGCACCTCAAGTGGCTCCAACAGCTCACGACGGACGCGTCGCCCTTGGCGCTGCACGACCGCCTGGTCTTCCGTGAGTATCACGCGCTCCTCATGTACAAGCTCGCGCGTCGCGATGAGTTGGATCGGCAGATCGAGCAGCTCGCCCTGCTCCCCGCGCTCGCCCCGATGGTGAGTCGCCTGCAATGCTTCCGCGGCATCTCCCTCCACTCCGCCATGGTACTCGCCACGGAGATCGTCGACTGGCGCCGCTTCGAGCGACCCGCGCAGCTCGCCTGCTACTTCGGTCTCGTCTCGCGCGAGGACTCGAGCGGCGACCGACAGCGCCTCGGCTCGATCACGAAGGCCGGGAACAGTCATTGCCGCCATGTGCTCGTCCAGGCCGCGTGGAGCTATCGGCATCGCCCACAGACGAGTGTCGATCTCACGCGGCGGCAGCAGGGCCAGCTCCCGGCGGTGATCACGCACGCCTGGGAAGCCCAGCAGCGGCTGCATGAGCGCTTCAATCACCTGTCGTATCGAAAGCGCCCGCAGATCGCGGTGGTCGCGGTCGCGCGCGAACTGGTCGGCTTCCTCTGGGCCGTGATGCAGGACGTCCCGGCGTCCGACTTACAGACGGCATGACGCATCGAGCGTGGTCCGGCGTGTGGTGTCGAGGCTCGATGTGCGAGCACACCGACGGCGTTATGCGGCCTGCAGCGACACCAGAAGATGCAGGATCCCTGAGCCTAGCATGAGCCAGCTCCCGACGAATCCGCTTCTTGCCTCGCTGCCGATGCGAGTCGGTAATCGGCGCATATCACCAGGATCAACCGTCGATGCTGCCTCGCGCCCACGTCGTACCACGATCACCGCCGTTCACTGCTTCCTTGACACCAGCCCAGTCATATCAACGCTGAAGCTCAGCTGCAAGGAAATCAAATACGGCGCCATCCTCAGCTTCCTTGTCAAGTGCAGCGCACGTTGGGCAGCGACGTGAGCGAATCAGCCGCCACTGTTCTTTGGCACATAGCGCACATCGGCGAGGCCCGCGAAGTCCTCATCCTGTGTCCACAGCAATCCGCCGACTGCACGCGCAGTCGCGTACACGATGCTATCGGCCAGCGGCAACTTGTAATCCAACCCGGCGCGCGCCGCGCCTAACGCGAGCGCGCCATCAAGAGCGACGACGCTGCCTTGCTGCATGATCGCCACGGCGTGGAGCGCTTCTCCCTCCCCGCGTTGCCGCGCGACGATCTTAAAGACCTCCAAGAGGCAGACGGCGGGCACCACGAGCCGTCGAACTTCTTCAATGGCCGCTGCGAAGTCCGCGGCGCTGGGCTCGTCCGCGAAGTAGGCGAGCCAAGCGGACGAATCCACGACATTGGGCTGGAGGCGCGTCACCATCGGCGTGGCCACTCGAACGTCATCGGGCCCTCAGCCCCGGTCTGCATCCCGTATGACCGTGGTATCCAACCCCTTGAGGAACCCACGCATGGCCTTGGCGGGCCGCACGGGAATGAGTTCCACCCGCCCGTCGTAGACAATGGCCTGAACGCGCTGCCCGGGGCTCAAGTTGAGCCGTTCCCGCACGCTCCGCGGAATGACGACCTGAAATTTCGGAGATATGGTGACGACGTCCATGGCGGCCTCGATCGATGCTGGTTCCGTCCCACACAATCTGTATCGATGCCCACCCATCCGCCAGCGCTGGTTGCTGCCCAACGCCCACGCTAAGCTGCAGGGGAATCCAATAGGCGCGCGCGGCGTCGCCGCGCGCAATCCGTAGCTCCCCTGCCAGCTTCAGCATTGTTAGACAACCGTGGCGCCACAAACTCAAACGGCGCAGCTAACACGCCACGACGCGTCATTCCGACCGCGGGTAAAGTCGACCGGTCGCGGGCCGCCGGGTTGAGCGTTCTACTCAACTCGGCCGAGCCATGATTGGACCGGGCTGGAAGGCGACCACGGATCCCTGTAGCTTGGATGATGCCGACGACCCCGTTTTTGCAGGCCGCACTGAATGGCGACCGGATTCACCCGGCGGCACCGCGCACTCCTGCCAGTCTTGCCGAAGCGGCGCGCGCGGCGGTCGACGCAGGGGCTCAATCGGTGCATGTGCATGCGTTCGACGATCGCGGTCGCGAGACGCTCGACGGAGATGCTTGCGCCAAGGTCCTGCGCGCGATCCGCGCCTGCTGTCCTGAGACTCCGATTTCCCTGACCACATCCGCTACGATCGTGCGCGATCCCGAGGAGCGATTCAGGATTGTCGAGGCATGGGAAGACATGCCTGATCTGGTCACGGCGAATCAGGGCGAACCGGGCATTATCGCGCTCTGTGAGTTCCTGTTCTCGCGAGGTGTCTGTATCGAGGCTGGATTGCTGAGCAGTGAGGATGCGCGCATCTTCGTGCGTTCCGGATTAGCCGACCGGTGTCGCCGCATCCTGATCGAACCGCTTGACGCCGATCCTGAGACCGCGGTGGAGCACGCGGCGCGAATGGAGGACATTGTGATGTCTGCGGGCATTGGGGTCGAGCAAGTTCACCACGGCTACGACATCGCCTGTTGGGCAGTCAATCGACGCGGCCTCGATCGAGGACACGGTATCCGCACCGGCTTGGAAGACGTGACGCTGCTCCCTGACGGCAAGCAGGCGCGGGACAATGCTGAGCTCGTCGCGGGAGCCGCGCGTTTGATACATGCGCGCGGCGGGTTCGGTAGGGGGACTTCTGCTGTTGTCTGACGCCTCAGCTCTGCTGCAAGGGCGTCCAATAATCGCGAGCGGAGCGAGCTTCCGAAATGCCCTTGTCGGCAGCAGCGCCCGTTATACGTCACCGCGGGCCGAACTCCAGGTACGCTCGTCTTGCCGTACATGGCGACACGCGATGACGACGATCTCGTCCGGCGTCCATCGCTCGTAGACGAGGGAGTACGGGAAGCGGTGCAGGAGCGCGCGGCGGACCTGCCCGTCGTCGGAGACCGACGCGTACATCTGTGGGTGCAAGCGGAGAAACTCAAGGGTCGTCTCGAGTTCAGCGATGAACGCACGCCCAAGGCCGTACACTTGTGCGTTGTACCACGCGCGGGCTTCCCGAATTTCGGTCCGCGCTTGCGGCCGAAACGACACGTGCGGCATTCCTAGCCGCGCGGCGAAGACGTGCTCTGGCGGTCGTCCGCGTCCTGATCGCCGAGGAGCTCAGCGCGCACCGTGTCCCAACCGACTGCCGAGCCAGGATCGGCGCGATGTTCCGCGCGCCGGACCTCAATGAGCGCGCGCTCGGCCTCGTCCAGGGCGAGATCGCCGGCATCACGCCGAAGCGAATCCCAGACCTGCTCGATGAGCCCAAGTCGCTCGCCGACCGTCAAGCGGGCAATGTCGATGGCTGGATATGCCATACCAATGAATCTGTAGTCATCCGTGCGGGAACACAACTCTGCAAGCGACGGCGTTTGGGCGACGTATAACGCTCCGGTTCAGCGGCGGCGGCACGCCGTCCGCTGCAACCGGTTGTTATGCGGTTTATCGCAGCTTGATTCATGAGGCATTGAAGGCAGACTCAAGGGCCGAGATATCAATCTTTGACATCTTCAGCATCGCCTGCAACGCTCGATCAGCGGCTTGCCGATCTGATGAACTTAAGAGCGTTGGCAGAATCTGCGGAACGATTTGCCACGACACCCCGAAGCGATCCTTTAACCAGGCGCATCGGCCTTCTGAACCACCATTGGATGTTAGTGCGTTCCAGAGCCGATCCGTGTCTTCTTGGTTCTTGGTACTTACGACGATCGAGGCCGCTTCACTAGGCTTGAACTGCGGTCCACCGTTCAACGCTTGAAATGGCACCCCATCAATCGTAAACGCCACCATCACAGGTGAAGTACTTGTGACTTCAGAGTTCGGGACTACCGACGTGTAGAACCGTGCTGCTTCTTCGGCGTTGCCATCGAACCAAAGGCACACAGACACTGCGGATAAATTACTCATGTTGTCGATCCTCCGATGCTTGGGTTTGCAGCATAACGCCCGCGCTCAGCTGCGAGGCGGGCCCAACCGAATTCTATTCGGTGTACGCCGGTCGGCGCGCCTCGTCTGCTGCAGCGCGATGTTAGCCAGCGGGCGGCTACCGGGCCGACGGTGCTAGCGTTTCGGCGTGGCGAAGTGCAGCTCGGCGAGCGCGATCCCGCTCTCGCCCGCGACGGCGTAGAGCAAGTAGACTCGCCCGTCCTCCTCGTAGACCGCCGGGTCCCGGAGCTGGTTGACCTGTCCGTAGGCCGTACTCCGGATGGACGCGACTCGCGGCGCGTCGGCCCCCTCCCAGTCGCGCTCGGGGCGCAGGACCTCCGCTGGCGCGCCCGCCTTCCACGTCGTCCAGTCCCCCGACAGCGCGATCGTACTCACCAGGATGCGCTCCGGCGCGTCGCCCACGCGCGTCCAGAAGACGTACAGCGTGTCGCCGCGTTTCAGGAGGGCGGCGTGACGCATGTTCGCCTCGAACAGCTTCGGCCCCTCCTCGAAGCCGCTCAGGCCGTCGCGCGACCGGTAGAACTGGCCGGGCATCGCCATGGCGTACATGTACCCGCCGTGCTCGAACGTCCGCATGTACGTGCGCCCGAGCACCTCGGGCCGCGCACGGAAGTGGATGCCATCGACGGAGGTGGCGACGCGCGTCACCTGGCGGCCCAGCGCCTCGAGGCCGTGGTAGTACATCACGATCTGGCGGCGCGCGGAATCGACGTGCACGTCGGGGGAGGCGATGTGCGGGGTGGTCGCCTCCGTCAGGAGGTCGTGGGACCACTTCGTCGAGTCCCACCCGGCGCGCAGCCGCGCCATCTCCTCGGGCGGCGCGGGCGGCGGCGCGGTGAGGAAGTAGGAGTCGGCGAGCTGGAGCGTCCCGGGCTCGTAGACGCGCCACGGCCCGCGGAGGTCGTCGGCGTACGCCAAGCGGATGTACCGTCCCTTATGGTCGGCGAAGTAGAGGTAGTACTTGCCGAGCGGCGCGGAGACCCACGGCGGGACGCGGATCAGCGACGGGCCCTGAATGTTCGGCCCGAGGCCCGGGTGCGAGCGCGGCGAGAGGATCGGCCCGTCGCCCAGCCGCTCGACGCGGACCGTCGTGCGCGCGGACGGCGTCGGCGCCTGGCCCGGCGCCGTGGCGTGCAGCAGCGGCACGGCGACGACGGCGGCCACGAGGCTCCACCAGCGGCCGGGGATGAGTTCGCGCATCGTGATCTCCTTTAAGGCCTGCGGATACTGGTGACTTCGTAGCTGGCTAGAAGTTATGACTGGGCTGGCCTCCGTTCTTAGCGTGGATTAGTTCCTCACGCGTTGAGACGGAGTTCCCAGAGCCACTTGCGACGATCGCCCATGTCGCACACGGAGACCAACCCATGTCATCACTTCCCGCAGGTGCGGTTACAGCAGTCCGCTCTATCATCTATCTCGGAATGGATGTGCACAAGGACTCGATCACCATCGCGGTACTTCCGGAAGGCGCGAAGGCCCCAAGCCGAGTGGATCGGCTGCCCAATGACCTGCCCAAGCTCAAGCGCTGGCTCGAGCGCGTGGCGCGGGACGGGGAGGTGCGCGGGTGCTACGAGGCGAGCGGCGCGGGCTACGTGCTGCATCGCGCGCTGGCGGAGTGGGGATATGGCTGCGAGGTGATCGCGCCGTCGCTCATCCCGAAGCGCGCGGGTGTGCAGCGGAAGCACGACGCACGCGACGCCGCCGACCTGGCGCGGCTCTATCGTGCCGGTGAGCTCGTCGCGGTGCGCATTCCGAGCGAGACCGACGAGCGCGTGCGTGATGTCGTCCGATGCCGCGGGATCTTTCAACGCGAGATTCTCAAGTCGCGCCACTACATCCTCAAGTTCCTGGCGACCCGCGGCTTCGTGTTTCGGGCAGGTACCAACTGGTGCACGCCGCACCTGCAGTGGCTCCAGCATCTGACCACCGAGGGCTCCCCGCTCGCGGCACACGACCGACTGGTGTACCGGGAGTTCCACGCCTTGCTGATGTACAAGCTGAGTCGCCGGGAGGAACTGGATCGCCAGATCGAGCAACTGGCCCTGCTGCCGCACCTCGCGCCCATGGTGGCTCGGCTTCAATGCTTCCGCGGGATCTCGCTGCACTCAGCCATGGTGCTGGCGACGGAGATCGTCGAC
>JBKJIY010000107.1:0-24429 GCA_046598315.1 Gemmatimonadaceae bacterium | reverse complement strand
CTTCACGGTCACCGGGTCGATCACGCTGACGTAGTTCTCCCCACGTACGGCGACCCAGAGCTCTCGACCGTTGGGCGAAAAGAAGCCTTCGTGCGGTGCACGGCCGACATAGAGTTGTCCACGCACGCGGTTGGTGGCGGTCTCGATCAGCGTCACCGAGTTGGTCGTCACCGAGATCACGGCCAGCAGCGTGCCGTCTGGCGAGAACCCGAGGCCGTGCACGTCGATCTGCTTGTTGTACAGGGCGCCGAGCACGTTCGGTCGCGGCTCCCCGAGCGCAATCGTGCCCAGCAGCGTGTTGCTGCCGGCGTCGATCACGCTCACCGTGTTCGACGTCTGATCGGCCGTATAGATGCGATCCTTCGACGACGTCGCCGGCGCGCCGGGCAGCGCCGGCGCCTGCGGCGGCACGCCCGTCACCGGTTCGACACCCGTCACCGAGCGGACGCCACTGCACCCCAGCGCCAGCATCCCCATCGCTCCCATCGCACTGATCCCGGCAACCAGACTCACGAGTCCACGCATCCCGTCGCTCCCGCTTTTCGTTCCTGGTGATCGCGGCCGCTGGCCGCGCGAGCGCTGTCGCGCGCTGTGCAACCGGAGATGCCTTCGGTCGGCCGTTTATTCCAGCCCGTCAGCAGGCTCAACTGCGCAATCGCGCCAGCTCCTCGGGCGTGAGCGCCCCAACCACGACCGACCCACTCCCCGCTCCTGGCCAGCCGACGATGCCGAGCGCGCCACTCTTTGTGCTGTACAGTCCACGGGTCGCCACCGCGCTGCGTACGTCGGGATGGTGGAAGAAGAGCGAGTCGGACACCACGTACTGGACCACGACGCGATCCTTCCAGCGGTAGGCGATCACCGCCGCGGGCTCCCCCCGGACGATGGTGGTCCAGGCGCCGATGACCTGTGTGCCAGCTCCCGAGAGCGGCTGGACGGCAAACGGTACGCTGTCGATCACGGCCGACAGGCCACGCTCATCGCCCGGGAGACGGCGCGCGAGCCGCGCGGCGTAGTCGGCCACCATCCCCTGTACCATTGGAATCGCGGGACGCCCGGCCCCCGCGACCCGCTCGCGCACAGCCATGTCGGCGGGCGCTGGGGGTCCACCGCTCATGAGCACCAGGATCAAGCCCGCGGCGACGGCCCATCCGCTCCAGCGTACGAGTGTCTGCCGCGACGCACCGCTCCACGTGGCCGGTGATCTCGCCTCCGCCAAGCGCGGAGTAGGCGAGGGCGTGGCGGCGACGGCGGCGCTGATTCGCGCCCGCAGGCCCGCCGGGACAGGTGGCGCGTCCTGTCGTTGCAAGCGATCGCGCACCGCACGGCCGACCTGCAGCTCTCGCGCGCACGCAGCGCAGACGCGGAGATGCCCCGCAACTTCATCGCGTACGGCAGCGGCGAGCAGCGGTTCCTCCTCGTACTCGGGCAGTAGCGCGAGCACCATGCGATGCAGCGCGTCTGCGTCCCGGGAGCTCATGTTCCCAAGAGATTCGCTCATCGCGGCCCCGCGCGACGCAGGGACCGAGACATGTCGGCACCATCGTTCATCATCTGGCTGGCAGGTGTCCCCCACTCGGCGCCCGCCCTCTTCCCCGCGTACTCGGCACCGATCAGTCGCGCGAGCATCTGCCGTCCGCGATGCACACGGCTCAGCGCGGTGCCGATCGGCACGCCGAGCGCGTCCGCCGTTTCACGGCACGAAAGGCCCTGAAGGTCGCGCAGCTCGATTGCCGTTGCATAGTGCTCGGGCAGGCGCCGGAGCGCGCCTTCGACGGTTTCGCTTGTGGCGGCCGCCACAAGCGCTTCCAGCGGCGTGACGTCTCTGCTCGGGACCTGCGCGCAGGCGAGGTCGTCCCAGGTCGCGGTCGAAGCGAGTCGCTCGCGCCGAGCGTCTGTAGCGTATCGCCGGACGAGCACGTTCCGCAGGATCTGATGCAGCCACGGCGCGGCACTCGCGTCGTCTCGCAAGTCGTCGAGTGCGATCCAGGCACGGACACAGGCGTCCTGCACCGCATCCTCGGCGTCGGCATGGCACACCGTGCGACGGTGCGCGAAGGCAAGGAGCCGATCGAGGAACGGCTCGACGACCGCCGCGTAGCGCTGTCGGCGTACCGCGTCGTCAGACACCTCGTACTCCGTCGTGAGGGGACCCTGGGCGAGCGTGCGCTCGGTGCCTGTCGCGCGCACACGGTGGCGCCTTGTTGCATGCGACGTCGGACCGAGTGCGAGAAGCGAGCCGGAACCCGCTGAACCGTGTGAACGCACGCCAACCGAACAGGGTGCCGCCCAGTTCGGCACCCCGAGCCGGCCGAGTGGCGGCTACTGTATCTGGATGTACAGTGGCACGGGCCAGAGCCGCAGGATCTCCCCCCGCGGGGTCGGCGGCCGGTCGTTCTTCGCCTTGGTGAACTGCTTCCACCCGGTGAACTGCACCGGCTCGCGCTTGATGTCCCGCCAATAGGTGTCGCGCTTCATCCACGCCGGCCCGAAGCCATCCATGTGCATCACGAACTGCACGCGCGGGTCCAGCGTGATCTTGCGCGCGTTCGTCACTCCACCCGGCGTGAAGCGGTGCACGACGAGGATCTTGGGCGGCAGCTTGTGCTTGTCCACGAGGCCCGCGAGGAATCGTGACGCGTAGTTGATGTCGGCCGCGTCGTACGTGCCGATGCGCCGCCCCGGGATGCCGCCGCTCTTCATCGAGAATTCCGGGTCGATGCCGAGGTGCACGTCGGGACGGATGAGGAACTTCTCGATCCACGGCAGCTCCTGCTGCAGTGTGCTCTGCCCGACCTGCAGGTCCAGGAACAGCAGGGCATTCCGGCTTCGCGCCCAGCCGTGGACCCGCTCGATCATCGCACTGTCATGACGGGTCCGGTACTTCCCGCTCGACCCCGGGTGCGGATCGGCGACGAGCACGATCAGGTGGAGCGCGGGTTGAGCGGGGTGTGCAGGATCGATCCGGGTCCAGGCGGCGACCTCTGCATCGAGCTTGCGCAGCATGTCCTCGCTCGCGAACTCGCCGAGTATGCCCATGCGCTTCGAGAGCGGGTTGCCGTAGAAGGCCACGATACGCTTCGCCGGCAGAATGCTTCCCGGCAGCGGCGCGAGTGCCTTCGCCGGCCAAAGGGAGTCCAGGTCGCTGCCGGTCCCGCGGAACGCCATGTGGCGCTCGCCGGCTCTCGGCCCCAGCAACCCGCCGGCCGCTGGACGGCGCGTCGTCTCTCGCACTGCGCTGGGCTCGGCGGCGGAAGCTGCCGAGCCGGTGGTTGCAGGTGCGGCCGGAAGGCGCGTCGTATCCATGACCGTCGCTCGCCGCGCGGCAGTGAGCGAGTCGACGGTGTCGGCCAGCGCTCGGGGAGTCGCTCCGGGGTCGGCGCCGGCTGCCCGCTTCGACGACGTGTCGGCGGCCCTGGCGCGTTCCGCGCCGTCGGCGCAGGCCACCATGAACGAGACACCAAGGCCGCTCACGAGCGGTCCGAGCCGGAGGATCGAGCTTGGGAGAGCGCGGGTCAGCATGGCGGAGCGATGCGGGGGGAGTGACGGGCGAGGGACCGGGGATTCGGGCCGGTGGAAGCGTATGAGACCCTTGCAAACCTAACTGCGAGGGACGTAGTGTTGCGTCACAGCGCATCAGATATTAATATAATGTTGCGTTATAGAGCAACTTATACGAGATTATTGTTGCTCTCTATGGCATCATAATCGTGTTCCCCCGTCCCAAGCATTGATGATGGACGCCAGCTTCCGACGCTTGACACGGCGTCAGCTCTCCCAAGCCCTCGACCGGTACGTGGAGGCGTCGAGAACGCCGCGACCGCGGGACGGCTGGATTGCAGCCCTCCGCGAGGCGCTCGACATGACGGTCCGCCAGTTCGCCGCGCGACTCGGCGTCTCGCCGTCCAACGTCGTCCGCCTGGAACAGCGCGAACGCGACGACACGATCTCGCTCGCGGCGCTCCGTAGAGCGGCCGACGCGCTCGACTGCGATCTCGTCTACGCGGTCGTACCGCGCCCCATGTCCGAGGCCGCACCAGCGGGCGACTTGCTCGATGCACTGATCCAGGCGCGCGCCCACACGGTGGCTGCGGCGGAGCTCCGCCGCGTTGCGCACACGATGGCGCTCGAGGATCAGGCGGTGAGCGCCGCCGACCTGCAAGCGCAGTTCGCTGAACGGACGGCCGCACTCGCCGCGACGCCGCGACGTCTGTGGGAGCCGGAGGTCGTGTCGCCCGGCTCACGGCGATCCGGTACGCGCCGCAGGCACCCCGAGTGAGCGGCCCGACAACGCGCGTCGGGACGGACGTCCCGCCGGGCTCTACCCCCCTCGACCCGGATGAGGCCGAGGGGATCCTGCCGTCTCACATCACCACGCAGGGCGAACTCAATGCGTGGGAGCAGCTCAACATCGCACGCGCCGACTCCTGGGCGATATCGCGCCGAGGGCGGCTGGCGACCACCGTGCTCACGTCCGCGTTCGCCGTGGAGCTGCACCGCCGCATGTTCGACCAGACCTGGGAGTGGGCCGGCACATATCGACGGACCGGCAAGAACATTGGCGTCCCACCCAGCCAGGCGCGCATCGCGCTCCGGGATCGCCTCGCCGACGCGACGTACCGGCTTGCCGCACAGGTCTACGACATCGACGAGATGGCGGCGCGGCTCCACTACGAACTCGTCCTCGTTCACCCATGGCCGAATGGAAATGGTCGGTGGGCGCGGCTGATGGCCGACGCGCTCCTGCACGCCGCAGGACAGTCCCGGTTCTCGTGGGGAGGGGGCGATCTCGTACGCGCGACCCATGCACGCACGGACTACCTCGCGGCCCTCAGAGCGGCCGACCAGGGTGACTTCTCCCCGCTTCTCGCCTTCGTGCGGCGCTGACCCCTCCCTGCACGTCATCGCCTTGCGGCGCTTTCCGGCGCGGGATACCCTGTTCGCCATGAACACTGCCTCCTGCCGTCACGCGCGTCCGACGCGTCGCACCTGCTGCGCGCTCACCGCACTCGTCGTCTTCTCGGGTGCGCCGCAGTTCGAACCCGTGCAGCCCGCGCTGCTGTCGGCGGGCGGAGCGTTCACGAATGCGTTTGCCGACTACGACGGCGACGGTGATCTCGATCTCTTCGTGGGGTTCAACGGCGCGCCGAACCGGCTCTATCGCAATGATGCCGGCACGCTGACCGACGTTGCCGTCGAGGTGGGAGTGGCCGAGTCCCGCGCCACACGGGCGATGGCATGGGGAGACTACGACGGCGACGGTGATCCCGATCTGCTGGTGGGGTTCGCTCCCGGACGCGAGTCGTTGCTCAAGCTGTACCGCAATGATCGCGGCCGTTTTTCCGACGTGGCGCGTGCGGTCGGCCTGGCTGTCGACTCGGGCGCCGTCCGCCAACCGGCCTGGGTGGATTTCGACGGCGATGGCGACCTCGATCTCTTTCTCGCCTTCCGCGATCGCGCCAACGCGATGTTCCGCAACGACAGCGGACGGTTCACGGATGTGGCATCCGCCGTCGGCCTGGCCGATCCGAGAAAGAGCGTGGGAGCCGTGTGGTTCGATTACGACGAGGACGGCGATCTCGACGTGTACGTCGCGAACATGGACGGCCATGCGAATGGTCTCTGGCGCAACGACCGTGGACGGTTCGTGGATGATGCGGCCGGCGCGGGGTTGATGTGGGGTGGGCGCATGCCGGGTGACGCGAGCAATGGCACGGTGCGCCCCTGTGTCGCCGATGTGAACAATGATGGGCGCCTCGATCTCTTCATGGCCAACTACGGCCGGAATGGCGTGTTCCTCAACCGGGGCGCGGGAAAGTTCGAGGATGTGTCCGCGGCGTGGGGGATGACGGTCGACGCGCGTCATGACGCCTGCGCATTCGCCGATGTCGACAATGACGGGACGATCGACGTATACGTGAACGGGACCGTGACCGGTGGCAAGAGCTACCGCGACTATCTCTACCGGAACGAGGGGAACGCCTTCGTCGACGTGACGCCGGCGAACATCGAGGCGCTCGAGGCCGATCACGGCGTGCAGTGGGCGGACTTCGATGCCGACGGCGACGAGGATCTGGCGTTGACCGGTTCGCAGGCCACGGGCATGCACCACCTGATGCGGAATCTGCTGCCAGCGACCGATGCCCGCCGCTCGCTTCGCGTCGCCGTCACCGATGCTGCAGGCCGGGCAGTCCATGCGGGCGCAGAGGTCCGCGTCTATGCGGCCGGAACTCGGCGGCTGCTCGGGACGCGGTGGATCGACGCGGGCTCCGGCTATGACGCGCAGAGTGCAATGCCGGTGCACTTCGGATTGGGCCGGCCGGGCGCGGTCGACGTGGAGGTCATCGCTCCGCTGGCCGGCAGTCGACGAGCCACCGTCCGGTCACGAGTGAACGCGAGAGACTGGCGCGGATGCGTGCTCACGGTTGCGATTGGAGCACCTGCGTCGCCGCGCCGGTGTCGGTGACCGAATGATCGCGTACTACATCACGCTGCAGGCAGCGTCAGCGTGAAGATGGATGATTCGCCCGCCACACTGGCCACGGTGAGCTCGCCGCGCATGGCGCGCGCCAGTTCCCGGCTGATCGCCAATCCCAACCCCACCCCCTGCTCATGCTGCGGGGTGACATGACGGTCCACCTGCACGAACGGCTCGAAGATCCGCTCGTGCTCCGACGCAGGGATTCCGCGGCCGGTATCGGCCACACTGATCGACACCTGCTCGTCGTGGTGCGCGCAGGCGATCTGGACCGACCCACCTGCGGCGGTGAACTTGAGTGCGTTGGTGAGCAGGTTGAGCAGCACCTGACGCACCTTCTCCTCGTCGGCAAGCACGCGCAGACCCGTGGGGCATTCCTCGAACAGCAGCGTCAGTCCCTTGGCGGTCATCTGCTGACCCATCATCGCCTCGACGTCCGCCAGCAGCGGCGCCACCGATACGGCTGTGACGACGACCGGAACCTGTCCTGCTTCCAGCCGCGTGAAATTGAGGATGTTGTTGATCAGGCCGAGCAGGTGGCGCTGATTGATCCGGATACGCTCCAGATCCTGTAGCTGCTCGCCTGTCGTGGGGCCTCGAATGCCAAGGGTCATGAGCTGGGCATACCCACCGATGGCGTTGAGGGGGGTGCGCAGCTCATGGGACATCACCGCCAGAAAATCGGCCTTGGCCCTGTTTGCACGCTCCACGTCGCCGCGCGCACTCTGCTCGCTGAGGAGCAGGGCATTCAACTTCTCGCGCTGCTCGGCCAGTTCCTGTGCCTGAATCTCGAGCTCGGCGGCACTCTCCTGGAGTTGCGAGTTGGTGACCAGCAGCTCCTCATTCAGCTGCGAGATCTCCTCAGCGCGCCTTATCTGTAAATCGAGCACTCCACGCCGCAGGTCGAGCGCCGCCTCGCGCTCCTCGGCCGCCCAGGGCGCCGAGCTGCCGCGCGCTTCTTCTTCCCACACGGCAAAGCTGCCCCGGGGATGCAGACGCGCCGAGCCGTCCGGCGCGATGGTGACCGGCTTGCGAGGATCGCCTGCCCATTTTACCGACTGTCGCTGCTCGCCACGGAACCAGACGAGGTAGCCTCGACGGTCGAGCGTGAGCGGCAGCGCCATGAGCCCACTGGCGGTGGATGCGTAGTCGGCGGCGGGTGGGAAGCGCGTCGCGAGTGTCGCCGTGACGACGATCTCCTCCGGCGTGGCGCGCAGCCATTGCAGCAGTGCGGCGAGCTCCTGTGGCGCCGGCGTCGTGCCAATGGTCGTCACATCGTCGCCGACAGCGATGGCTGCGCCAGAAGCGGACAGGGCATTCGCCATCGTGATGTCGCCCATGAGCATCGCGTCGCGCACCGTCGGTGCGGCGCCGAGTCGCTCGAGCAGGTGAGTGACGCGATGCCGGACGTCCAGCGCGTGGGCGCGGTCATCGAGCCGATCGACTGCACCGATCTGCAGCGACAGCGCCTGCGCGAGAAACTCGCACAAGGTACGCTCGGCATACGAGACCCTTTTCGGACCGGTGTAATGGTGGCCGGAGATCAGCCCCCACAGCTTGCCACGGTGGATGAGAGAAATGACGAGGCTCGCCGTCACTCCCATGTTCTGCAGATACTGCACGTGGATGGGAGAGACGCTGCGCAGGAGTGCGCCACCGAGGTCCAGCGGCTCCTGCGTCACCGGGTTGAGCACCGGAACGAGCGGCGATGGTCGGAAGGCGATGTCGGGGATCGCACGCACCCAGTTCTTCAGGAACAGCGCCCGCGCCTGGCTGGGGATGTCCGATGCAGGATAGTGCATCCCGAGCCAGGTCTCGATGCCATCGCGCCTGGCCTCACCAATGATCTCGCCGTGCCAGTCCTCGTGAAAGCGATAGACCCAGACGCGATCGAATCCGGTGAGCGCGCGCATCTCCGCGGCGATCTCGTGGGCGAGCTCCGTGACGGATTCCGCCTGCTCCAGCTGCGCGACGGCAACGCGCATCACCTCGCTCATGCGCTTCGCCGTCAGTTCGTCCGACGACGCGGGCTCGAGTTCCAGCAGCGTCAGTCCACCGCTCGTATGCACGACAGCGTCGAACGGGCGTGAGGTTCCGTCCGGCAGCGGCAGGTGCACCAGCAGGTGGCTCTGCGATGCGCCGGCCGCCGGCGTATCACGCACGGCGTCTGCTGCTTCCTTGCCGATGAGATCCACCAGCGATCGTCCAACGAGCGAAGCCGCCTCGATGCCGAGCAGATCGACCGCGGATTCACTGGCCTGTACGATGTGCAGCGCGTCTCCGCGCAACGCGAGCAGGGCGCCGTAGGGCTGGATGGCGCCGGGAATGTGAATGGGTTCGCGATCGCAGTTCGTCAGGTCGACCGTGGGGAAGTCAGGCATCCATCACCACCAGGCCACGGCCACCATCACGGGCGCACTCGGTCGCGAGCCAGGACTCCAGCGCTCCAAAACAGGCGAGCGCTCCCTGCACGACCGCAGCTTGCTGCCCATGCTGCTCCACCCATGACGCCGTGCATTGTCCGAACCGACGCCACATGGTGCCGGTCTCGTCACCATAGCCGTGCAGGTATTCTCCTCCGTCGTCGGACGCGATGCCGAGCGGTTCCGCCACTGTGCGTTCGATCACTCGTCCGCCAAGCGTGGCCCCTTCCATGACGTACAGAGCGCCCAGTGAGGCAGCGACGGAGGGGAGGCGCGGTGCCGCTGGCGGACACAGCAGCGTGATCGGCCATCGCCGCCGGAGTGACGCGAGATCACGCCCGAGCGCGGGCAGCTTCTGCCGTCGCGCCGCCTCCAGCGTGAGAAGCTGGCCGTCGAGAAGCGACCAGACGGCGGGCTCCCACACGGAATGAAAGCCATGCATGGCGGCGAGGTACCCGAGATAGCCCGCAGGCTCGGCAAGCAGCTCGAGCGATGGCAGGGCTGCCTCCGTGCGGGCGTGCGCCGACGCCGTTGCCGACTTCAACTCCTCCATGATCATACGCGCAGGGTCATTCTTTACTCCAGTGATCCGGCGCCGATTGCGTTGGCCAGGTCGAGACGGCACGCGCCCTCCGGATTGATAATACCGCGGTGCGCTGGTTGCGAGTGCGGTGCCCGGCGGGACGCAAGTCGGCGTCGTACGAGGCGATGACTCCTCGAAGAGCCAAAGTGATATCACCATGACATGAATATCTTTGTTACATGATCGCGGCCAGCTTACTCTTCCCCTGCGACTCGCGTCGCTTCACCCGACGAGACTGGCCATGGCCGCCATCGCCTCACCGCGTTCCGACACCGACACCGACCGTTTCCGCGGCGCGGGGCTGCTGCCAGGCATCGTCTTCTCCGCCATCGTCGGCATGCTCGCGCTGGGCGTGGCGGCCGTGGAGGAACGCGCGTTCGGCCATCCCATCGTCGAGGGACTGGTGGTCGCCATCCTGCTCGGCATGCTGATCCGGATGCTGTGGACTCCGCCGGCGGCGGTCGACGCAGGGGTGACGTTCACGGCACGACAGATCCTCGAGGTGGCCGTGCTGCTCCTCGGCGCATCCGTCGATCTTCCCCTGCTGCGGCGCGCCGGCCCAGCACTCGCCGTGGGAATCGTGTTGCTCGTGGTGCTGGGCATCATCCTCAGCTACGGCATCGGGCGGGCCCTGGGATTGCCGCACAAGCTCTCGGTCCTGGTGGCGTGCGGCAACTCCATCTGCGGCAACTCGGCCATCGCCGCGGTGGCGCCGGTGATTCGGGCGACAAAGGAGCACGTCGCGTCGGCCATTGCCTTCACGGCCATTCTCGGCGTTGTCGTCGTGATCGGCCTGCCCTTCCTGATTGAGCCGCTCGGCTTGAGCCACTATCAGTACGGCGTGCTCACGGGACTCACCGTGTACGCGGTGCCGCAGGTGCTCGCCGCGGCATTTCCCGTGAGCGTGCTGTCGGGACAGGTGGGCACGCTGGTGAAGCTGGTGCGGGTGCTGATGCTGGGACCGGTCGTGCTGTTCTTCGCGCTGAAGCACCGGCACGACGCCGATGCGCTCGCCACGGGGGCGACGGGGTTTCCGCTCACTCGTTTCGTGCCGTGGTTCATCATCGGGTTTCTCGTGCTGGCCGGCCTGCGGTCGAGCGGTGTGCTGCCGATGGCGGCCGTTGCACCGATGAAGACCCTGTCTACCTGGCTCACCGTCGCGGCGATGGCGGCGCTGGGGCTGGGCGTGGACTTGAGAGCCATCCGAACGGTGGGCAGGCCCGTCATGCTCACGGTCACGGCATCTCTGCTCGTTCTGGTGGCGCTCAGCGTCACGCTCATCCACGTGCTCGCCATTGGTTGACTCCGGATTGTGATGATGACACCGTCCGCTCTCTCCGTCCCCATGGTGCCGCTGCGCGTCGGCGGCCCGTCGCTCTCGGCCATCGTCGCCGGCGTCTGGCGTCTCGACTCCTGGGAGCTCGACGTCGGAGCGCGCGTCCGCTGGATCGAGGAGTGCCTCGAACTCGGCATCACCAGCTTCGATCACGCCGACATCTACGGCGACTATCGCGTGGAGGCGCTGTTCGGCGAGGCGCTCGCCGCCGAACCCGGCCTGCGCGAGCGCATCCAGATCGTGACGAAGTGCGGCATCAAGCTCGTGTCGGCGCAACGGCCCGGAAACGCCCTCAAGTCATACGACAGCTCGCCGGCGCATGTGGTCGCTTCGGTCGAGCGGTCGCTTCGCGCGCTGCGCACCGATTGCATCGACCTGCTGCTCATTCATCGCCCCGACCCACTCGTGGACCCCGCGTCGCTGGCGGAGACCTTCCATGCGCTGCGCGACGCGGGCAAGGTGCTGCACGTGGGCGTGTCGAACCACACGCCATCCCAGCTCGCGCTGCTCAATCGCCGGTATCCGGTGGCGACGAACCAGATCGAGCTCTCGCCGCTCCACCCTGCACCGCTCCACGACGGCACGCTGGACCAGTGCCTCGACCTGGGAATCCGCCCGATGATCTGGTCGCCGCTCGCCGGCGGAACACTGTTCACCAGCGATGATCCACGCGCGCTTCGCGTGCGGGCGGTGCTCGAGGCGCTGGGACCGGAGTACGGTGTGTCGGCGGCGACAATCGCCTACGCCTGGCTGCTCCGCCACCCGGTGCGTCCCCTGCCCATCACCGGATCGCGGCGCATCGAGGCGCTGCGCGAAGCGGCGGCTGCGCTCGGCGTCGTCCTCACGGCGGAGTCGTGGTATCGCGTGTTGGAGGCTGGCGCGGGACACGAGGTGCCGTGACGGCCGGCCTGATCCGGATCGCCTGCCCGCCCCCAGGGGCCAGCACGACTCGCAGGCGCGTGCTCGCGTCCACTGACCGAGTCGAGATGGTCACGGGCAATGGGTTGCTCAGCCAGTGCGCGCCTGGCCCGTCGGCGTAGATCTCCGCGACGTACCGGCGTCCCGGCGCGAGGAACGAGAGCGAGACGTCGAAGCGACGCGCCTCTTCATCGGAGATGGCGCCCACGAACCAGCGGTCGGCGTCAGGCTCCTTGCGCGCCACCACCACATAGTCGCCGATGCTGCCCGCGAGCACGCGCGTGGTGTCCCAGTCCACCGCCACGAATGGCGTGCGGCCGCGGACCTTCACGCCGTCAGCCCACGCCGCGAGCGCCGGCCCGAAGGTGCGCTCGCCGACGCGCGCCAGATCCATCGCCGCGTAATCGGACGCGGAGCTCGCGGTGGTTGTCGCGCACGCGCGCCACTTCTCCCCATGGCTGCGCCCACGCGGTGTCCACGGCGCGGCGCGCGGTGTCCACCAACCGGAGGCCGTCGCCGAGCGGTGGCGCACCGCGCAGGGCGAACCCGAGGCGGGAGGGAAGAAGGACGCTCCTCCGTGGTCCGTAAACGCAGCGACCACGCCCAGCCGTGCGTCGGCGGACATGTGCGTGGCGAAGCACGTCGGTGAACCAATTCCGCGCGGCGTCGCTACTTCACATCGTCCGGTGGGCCGTGCGCGACCTCGCGCGACTTCCGACGTGGAACGTGCCCTCAGCCCAGCGCCGCCATGAAAGCCATCTCGCTCCTGCTGCTTCGCCTCTCGCTTGGCCTGCTCATGCTGGTCTGGGGGGTGGACAAGCTCGTCAACGTCGAGCACGGCATGAAGGTGTCGAAGCAGTTCTACCTGGGCGCGTTCGGCAGCGTACTCCTGCTCAACGCATTCGGCGTGGTCCAGATGGGGATCGGAGGCGCGATCCTCGCAGGCGCCGGCCGGAGAATCGTGTATCCAGCGCTGCTGGCGATCACGGGTGTGACGCTGCTCGGCGTCTGGCGGTCGGTGATCGACCCGTGGGGGTGGTACATGCAGGGCGGCAACGCGCTGTTCTTTCCGTCGCTGATCATCTTCGCGGGCGCGTTCGTCCTCCTCGCCTTTCGCGACGAGGACTTGTACGTCGTTGGTCGGCGGGCGGCGGCACGGTGATTACACACGCGCGGCCCTGATGATCCTGGCCACCCGGCATCCGCGTCCCGAATGGCGATGCCGTAGAATTTCCGCATCCACCGGAAGATGTGTCCGGCGTAAGCGGGCTCACCGATCTGCACGAACATGAGATTGGGGCTCTTCGGCACAGGCGCAGCGCACGATGCATCCGGCCCGAGGCGGTCGCGGCATGGATGTCACACTGTGCATCGCGCCGCGCCTGAGGTGTCGGACGGCATGCTAGGCTTGTAGCCCCAGCGGACCGGTGCCGAACGCCAGCCGCACCGCACGTCGAAACGACGGCGGGTCGATGGCAGGAAACCGGTACAGCTCGGGCTCGATGATCTCGTAGTAGCGTCGTGCCTGCTGTGGCTCGACCAGCCCGCGATCGAGCATCGCCTGCACGTCGTCCACGTCCTGCCGATGTCCGCGCTCTACCTTCGAGAGCGCCTGGGAATAGAAGTCGAAATGGTGATACGAGACACGGTGCCGCCGTGCGATGAACGGGCTTCGGTCTTCCCATCCCGGCGGCAGCGGGATGAAGTCGGCGGGCGACGCCAGTTCCACGTTGATGTCGAGCGCTTCCTTGAGGGCCGGGATCGCGCGCAGCAGCGCGTCATCGTGGGACGGCAGCATGAGATCGACGTCGATGGTCGCGGCGCGCCATCCGATCAGTACGGCGGAGGTCCCCCCCACCAGGTAGACCCGCAACGGGGTCAACGCGGCGCGGCCGAGGTGCTCCATGAACTGCGCGAGGCGGTCGACGTCTACCGGCGCACGCATTCTGCGGCGCGCTCGTAGCTGACCAGTCGGCGGATGAGCGCATTGTAGCGGGAATGCGCCGAGTGCCGGTCCAGGGCGGCGAGATGCGCGTAGAGACGATGTTCGGCGTCGGCCAGCGGTCTCGGAATGGCCAGGCCGAGCCGGGTGAGACGCGGTGCCCCGATCGAGACCAGAAACGCCGCCTCGCTTGGCACGCCGCTGTCAAGATCGCGCAAGCCTGTCGCCACCAGGTCATCGCCGGGGAGAATGCCTGTCGCCATGCAGACATACTACCAATGGTCGCGGGTCTGTGCACGGGATGCGCGCCTCAGTGGGCGCCCCCGGAATTGCGCGCCACCCGGCCGGAGAATGCGACGCGGCCCATCGGCCGCTTCAGCCACTACCCTTCTCGCGCAGTGCGCTAGCCCGTGCCACCGGTGACCTCGAGCAGGATCGCGGCGAGCGCGTCCGGATCGCATGGCTTCCTGACGAACGCGGCCGCGCCAAGTCCGAGCACGGTTGCCTCGTCGGCGGGAGCGATGCTCCCACTGAGGATCACCACTGGCACCATCGACGTCTTCGTGGAGAGCTTCAACTTCCGCAGCGCCTCGATGCCCGTACCGCCCGGCATGTTGATGTCCAGGGTGATCACGTCGGGCGGCGTGCGCATCGCGAACATGAGCGTCTGCATGGCGTCCAGCGCCAGATCCACCTTCCATCCCCGGGCGCGGAAGCGGCTGGCCAGCATGTGCGCCAGGATGCGATCGTCCTCGGCGATGAGCACTCTCATGCGTGGCCTGGCGCCTTCATGGCGACGAGCGTGGGAGCGAGCGCCTGTGACAGGAGGTCGAGCAGTTCGGCGCCCCCGGTGAGATCGCCCGCGCGCCCGAGGCTCTCCAGTTTGCGCGCGAGGTTGTACACCGCGGTTGCGCGAAGATTTCCCGCGGCGCCGCTCAAACCATGTGCTTCGTCCATGACTCCCGTCGGGTCGTTCGACTCCATCGCCGCACGGATCAGCGCGACACGGCGCGGACCTTCCACGAGAAACATGCCGTAAAGCGTCGCCCGCAGCGCACGGTCGTCGCCGAGGGCGTCGAGCAGTCCCGGCGCGTCGAGGAGATCTGGCGGCACGGGTGCAGCAGACTGCTGGCTCGGCGCCGTCACAGGGAGCGAGGGAGCCGTCTCGCGCGAAGGCACACGATTCCCCTCACCACACTCGGCCATCGTGCGCTCGATCGTCTCGAAGAGCGCCAACGCGTGGATGGGCTTGGTGACATAGCCGTCCATCCCAGACGCCAGGCACAGCTCGCGGTCGCCACTCATCGCTCGCGCCGTCATCGCGATGATCGGCGTGTGCCCTCCCCCCACGCGTTCGAGATCACGGATGATGCGCGTCGCGGAGAGGCCGTCGAGGACGGGCATCTGTACGTCCATCAGTACGAGGTCGAACGATTGTCGCTTCATCGCCTCCACGGCGAGCTGACCTGTCGCCACGACGGTGACCCGATGTCCGCGCTTTCCGAGCAGCGCGACCGCCAACGTCTGGTTGACCGGATTGTCCTCGGCCACGAGCACGTCATACGTGCGTCCGCTCGTGGTCATCGTCATCGGCGACGGCATCACCCTGTCCGGCGTCGACACGGCCACGCCGAGGGTCGTGGCGATGGCATCGAGCAGCTCGGATTGCTTCACCGGCTTGGTGACGTGCACGGCGATTCCCAGTTCGCGGCAGCGCGCCAGATCGCCGCGCTGATCCCCTGAGCTCAACATCATGATGGCGAGTCGGGCGCGTTCCCGATCCGCGATGACACGCTCGACCAGGGCGAACCCGTCCATGTCGGGCATGCGTGCGTCAACGAGAACCAGGCCGAAGGGCGGCCCCCCCTGCTCCGCGACCTGGAGCGC
The DNA here is from genome assembly GCA_046598315.1 of Gemmatimonadaceae bacterium. Lineage (GTDB taxonomy): Bacteria > Gemmatimonadota > Gemmatimonadetes > Gemmatimonadales > Gemmatimonadaceae > AG11. The sequence continues at coordinate 8,862 of JBKJIY010000107.1, read as the reverse complement.
CGCCAATGCCTCCGGCCCGCTAGCGGCAAGCGTGGGTATCATCTGCCAGGATCGTAGCATCTGGTCGAGGATCTGGCGGTTGGAGTCGTTGTCATCGACTGCCAGGACGCGCAGACCGCGGAGCGAGTCCGTTCGTGCGTCGAACGCCCGTGGCGTGCCGATGGGACTGGCCATCAGGCCGAGTCTCGCGGTGAAGGAGAAGGTGCTGCCGTGCCCCGGTATGCTCGCAAGGGTCAGCCCGCCGCCTAGCGCCGCGGCGAGTCGCGACGAGATGGCCAGCCCCAGACCGGTGCCACCGAACTCGCGCGTCGTGGAGCCGTCGGCCTGGGAGAACGCCTCGAACACCACGCGCTGCTTGTCTTGAGGAATGCCGATGCCGGTATCCCGCACGTCCACGCGGAGCGTCACGGCCGCCTCGTCCCGTTCGTCCACGCTCACGCGCACGCCAACCTCGCCGGCCGTCGTGAACTTGATGGCGTTGCCCACGAGATTGACGAGAATCTGACGGATGCGTCCGAAGTCGCCGACGAGGGTTGCCGGTACGTCAGGAGCGATATCGAGAGTGAGCTCCAGCTCCTTGTTCGTCGCGCGCAGGGCGAGCCCTCCCAGGGAGTCGGCGAACGAGTCCGCCACCTCGAATGGAACGGGATCGATCTCCAGGCGCCCTGCCTCGATCTTGGAGAAGTCAAGGATGTCGTTGATCACACCGAGCAGCGACTCCGCCGACGCGTAGGCTACCGTCACGTATTCTCGCTGCTCCGGCTGCAGCTCCGTGTCGAGAGCCAGGTCGAGCATCCCGAGCACCCCATTCATGGGCGTACGGATCTCGTGACTCATGTTGGCCACGAACTCGCTCTTCGCCTGGCTGGCCACCTCGGCCGCCTCGCGCGCCGCGATGAGCTCGGCCTCGCGTCGCCGCGTCTGCGCGACGTTCATGTTGATGGCTTCCGCGAGCAATCCGAGCTCGTCTCGGGAGCGCGGCACCAGTACCGGCGCGTCGCCCGTGGCGGCGAACGTACTCGTCGCGCCGGCCATCTGAACGACCGGTGCCACGAAGGCACGGCGCGTCCATGCCCAGAAGCCCACAGCGATGATCAGCACCAGCAGGAAGAGCCGAGCCGCATCCAGCGAGAGCGACCGTGTGAGCTGCCGATAGGCTGGCGATAACGCCATCTCCACCGTGATCGTTCCCGACACATTGCTGCGCCGCGCTGCATCGTAGGCACCCGGAAGCACGCGACTCAGCTGATAGAACTCCGCCGACCCTCGCTTGAAGTACCGCTCGCGCTCCGGGGCCGCTGAGGAAAGTGCGACCTCGGCCGGCATGCCCTCTCGCAGAAGGGAGTCGGAATCGACGAGCAGACGTCCCGACGCATCGCTCACGGCGATTCGCGCGACGCCGGGAAGCCGTCGGCTGACTCGCAGGACGATCGCGCGGATCGGCTCGGGAGCGAGCAGCTCAGGGCGCTCTTCCACCACGTCCGCGAGAAGCTGCGCCACGTTCCCCGCCGAGTTCTCCACGGACGCTCGAGTCACGCCTCGCGCCGTGAGGAACTGGAGAAACAGCGCCAGGGCCACCACCGTCGTGAACTGGACGACGGCGAGGAACACGAACTTCGTGGAGACGGAAAGTCCTCTCATGATCGCGGCATCTGCCGGAGCGCGGGCGCGAGCCCGATCAGCATCGCGACCGCGCCGAGCAATGCCAGCGCGCCAGGCAATACCCGCGAGGCGATCAGGTACGTCAACTTCTCACTCTGCACGCGCTCCACCCGATCCAACAACGCCGTTCCCGACGCGATGCCGCTCCATCGGTCCACCGCCGCAAGGGTTCGCCCGGTGGCGCGATCGTACACGTAGTCGCCCGAGGGACATCCTTCGTCCACCTTGACCAGCGCGCCGGTGTAGGGTTCCACCCACATCCGCAGGTAGAACTGGTCGTCGGCGCAGCGGATCTCCTGCCCCGGCTGAAGGGTGATGCCGGGAAACTCGGGTGTGCCTGCGTACGACGCCCCGTAGTCGGCGCGGCCGCGATACGAGTAGAAATACGTACGCAGGCCTTCCACTTCGTCTTCCCGCTCGAACGCCACCGGGATCCCCTCCGCATAGTTCGCGCGGTAGCGGTAGACGCGCTTCTTCACCTCGCGAGGAAAGACGGCAATGTCGCCACGGTACTGCGGCTCGACGCGCTCGCCCGTGCGCGGATCGACGAGTTCGTCGACGATATACTGGAACGTCGTGTGGCCACTCACTGGATCTTTCGTCGTCAGCTCATCGCGCAGGGTCACCACCGCGGGACGACCGGTGTCGCTGATGATGCGAATGGAGCGGAGGTACTCGCCCAGCACGTCGCGCTCGGGCAGGCGCCCGGTCACGGGATCGGCGTTGGTCTGCACCCCGGCAAAGCTGGCGCTCATCGACCAGCCGCGCGGAATGCGATCCGTCCAGCGCCGGCTCAGGTGCGCTCGCCAGATCCACGCACTGGCGAGGAAGGCGAGGCCGATCAGCAACGGGCGGGCTCGCACAACCATGACGCACCAGGCGGAAGTAAGGCGCCGATCGGGATCGCGAGCGCGTGCTCAGGACCGGACTCTGCGTGAAAGCTACCACATTACGGCGAGGGCCGGAAACTCCCTCAGCCGCGACGGATGATACGGACGAGCGCCTGGCAGCGCGGCTGCGTTCGCAGCGCGCCTCCCTGTCACTCGGCCAGTGCGGCAGCGGCGAGCCGATGACCCTGAGGACGATCGGAGCCCTCATGGGTGTCACGCGCGAGCGGATCTGCAGCGCCTGGCCGCCCGCCCATGCCTGGCGATGTCCGTCGTCCGCAACGGATCGAAAGACGGAGCCAGCGGCACCGTTTCAGGACGCGAAATGCCGGGGCGACCACGTCGCCGCGGCATTTCGCGTAGTTTGTCCGGACGCCCGGCCGCTCATCGCAGCATTGCGGCTTCTCGTGAAGGCTCGGCCGGACCCACGCCCCGCGCATCACGCAATCAATGGATTTGTCATGAGGCGGACGACCGGATTCGCCGGCGTCACGGTCGCCACCGCGCTCGCGCACGGCGCCGCGGCGCAGAGGATCGCGCAGAGCGTCGACTCGGATTTGTCGTGCGCGCGAGGCGCCCCGGCAGCTGAAACGACGTGCGACGTACCTCGCGCGGCCGGCCCTGGTGGCGCCGCCTACCTGGAATGTGACGTCAACGGCTCACGGGTCGGATGCCAGCTCACCGTCTAGATCACGCGCCGCTCGCCGAGCGGCTGCTCGCCCCGTTTCGGCGCTTCGCCCATCTCGCGCCGGCCGGAGGGATCGTGCTCCTTGTCGCCACCGCGATCGCGCTCGCGTGGGCCAATTCGCCCTGGTCGGAGAACTACCACCACCTCCTGAGCACCTCCATCACGCTCGGCGTGGGCGGCGTGGCCCTGAGCTCCACGCTGCACCACTTGATCAACGACGGCCTCATGGCCGTGTTCTTCTTTTTGGTGGGGCTGGAGATCAAGCGCGAACTGCTGGCGGGGGAGCTCAAGACGCTGCGTACTGCCGCACTGCCGATGTTCGCTGCGCTCGGCGGCATGCTCGTGCCCGCGGCGCTCTACGCGATGGTCAACAGCGGCGGGCCCGGCGCCGCGGGATGGGGCGTTCCCATGGCCACCGACATCGCCTTTGCGCTGGGCGTGCTGGCGCTGCTCGGCGAGCGCGTGCCGGTGGGACTCAAGATCTTTCTCGCCGCGCTCGCCATCGTGGACGACATCGGCGCCGTGCTCGTCATCGCCCTCTTCTACTCGGGCGGCGTGGCCTGGTCCGCACTGGGCGCTGCCGCCGTGCTGCTGCTGCTCGCCGCGAGCGCAAACCTCGCCGGGGTACGCCATCCGTGGGCGTATGCGCTCCTCGGCGTGGCGCTCTGGGTCGCCGTGCTCGCGTCGGGCGTGCACGCCACCGTCGCGGGCGTGTTGCTCGCCCTCACGATCCCCGTGCGGACCCGCATCGACGAGCCGGCTTTTCTGCTGCGCGCGCGTCGCGTGCTCGACGATTTCGATGCGGCCGCCGAGGTCACGGCGACGGATCCCGATACCACGGTTCTGTCGAACACCGCACATCATCGCGCACTGGAGGCCCTGGAGCGATTGACAGAGCAGGCGCAGCCGCCGCTCGTCCGTCTCGAGCGTGCGCTCCACGGCATCGTCGCATTCGGCATCATGCCGCTGTTCGCGCTGGCCAACGCGGGTGTCTCGCTGTCCGGCGACGCGGTGCGCGGCGCCGTCACGAATCCCGTCGCGCTCGGAGTCGCGCTGGGCCTGGTGATCGGCAAGCCGGCGGGCATCTTCGTCTTCTCCTGGATCGCCGTGCGCTTCGGCATGGCGGAGCGGCCGACGGGCGTCTCGTGGCCGATGATCGCTGGTGCGGGACTGTTGGGGGGCCTGGGCTTCACGATGGCGCTGTTCATCGCGGCGCTGGCCTTCGGGGAAAGCGCGCTCCTCGATGTGGCGAAGGTGGGCATTCTCGCCGCGTCCACCATCGCCGGGCTGTGCGGGTGGGTTCTGATACGGCGAGCCTCGAGCAGGCCGCTCGCCTCGGTCGTTGAGCGGGCGACACGCGAGTAAGCTTGTTGACCAAGTAGACCAAGTAGCGTAGGTTTAGGTAGCGTGACCCTCGTGGAGGCTGACCGATGGCAAAGCCGGTGAACATCTACGACGCCAAGACGCGGCTGTCCGAGCTCGTCGATCGGGCGTCGTCGGGCGAGGAGATCGTGATCGCGAAGGCCGGGGTGCCCACGGCGCGGCTCGTGCCGCTGCGCGCGGCCCACGAGAGCCGTCGCGTGGGCGGATGGGCGGGCCGGATGACCATTGCGGCCGACTTCGACGCGCCGCTCTCCGCCGAGATGCTCGCCGATTTCGAGGGCGACGACGAGTGACGCCCGCCCGGCGCCGCGCGCGGAATGCGCTCGCCGGCGCGGGGTCCGCGCCGCAGCGCGCCCCGCGGCGGCTGCTGCTCGATACGCACGTGTGGCTCTGGTGGCAGGCGGACGATGACCGCCTGGGCGCCGACGCGCGTCAGATGATTCAGTTCGCATCCGAGGTGCGGTTCAGCGCCGCCTCGGCGTGGGAGATTGCCATCAAGGTGGGCATCGGCAAGCTCACGCTGCCCCGCAACGCCGACATCGCCGCGGAGCTGGCGCACAGCGGATTCGTCGCGTTGCCCGTGGAGATCGTCCATGCGGACGAAGTGCGGCGACTCCCGGCGCTGCACCGGGATCCATTCGACCGGCTGCTCGTGGCACAGGCGCGAGTGGAAGCGTTGACGCTCGTGACCGCGGACAGGCAATTGGCGAAGTACGGTGTCGCGGTGGCGGACGCGCGGCGCTGATCGGCGCCGGAGTGGAACGGTACCGCCACGCGGGCCGATCATGACGCGGCTGGCGGCTGGCGGCAGGAGGAGGACGATGCGCAGGAGCGCCTGCGCCAGTGCGCGGGTGCGCGACGCGGGGTTGTCAGGGACGCCATGGCCGGTGGCGCACTGCAGGATGACGGCGTCAGGATCTCGTCCTGACCCCGTCGTCATCGATGTCGCGCCAGCATGCGCTCGACTGGTGGACCGGTCCGACGCCTCGCCCCACGCGCAACGCGACGCCGTGCGCGATGGCGCGTGCAACGAACCGTTGCGCCTCCGCGCAGGCCGTGGGCAGCGTGTACCCACGCGCGAGCAGCGCGGCGATCGCGGATGACAACGTGCATCCCGTGCCGTGGGTGCTGGTCGCTCTCTCTCGGGGCACGCTGAATTCGTGCGTCCGCGCACCATCGTGGAGTACGTCCACTGATTCGTGAGCGGTGTCGAGATGCCCGCCAGTGACGAGTGCGGCGGCGCTGCCTCGGGCCGTCAACCGACAGGCTGCGGCGCATGCCTCGGTGACGCTGCCGGGCGCCTCGATGCCGAGCAAGGCTCCGGCTTCATGCGCATTCGGCACGATCACGGTCACGAGCGGCAGAAGTTCCTCCATGACGATCGCCAGTGCCTCGGCGTCGAGCAGCGCGGTATCGGTGCTCGAGCGAAGCACGGGGTCCAGGACCACGAACGCGGGACGGTGCGCGCGGAGCACGGCAGCCACGACGCGCACCGCAGCGGCGGATCCGAGCATGCCGATCTTGACGGCATCCACCCGCACGTCAGCGAACACCGCGTCGAGCTGACGTCGGAGGAAGTCCGAAGGCACCGCCAGCACGCCGGAGACCTCGACGGTATTCTGCGCCGTGAGCGCCGTGATGGCCGCGCAGCCGTACACGCGCAACGCGGCGAACGTCTTGAGGTCCGCCTGGATGCCGGCGCCGCCGCTGGGATCCGAGCCGGCGATGCTGAGGACGTTGGGCACGCGGGCAGCGGCGACGCTCACACGGGCACTTCGATATCCGGCATGCGCACCACGCCCGCCGTGGGACTGCTCGCGCTCGCATGCGCGCGCACAGGCATGCGCCCGGCGCGCAGTCCCTCGCGCCCCGCTTCCACTGCCTTCCGGAACGCGGCGGCCATCGCGACCGGGTCGCGCGCCTCGGCGATCGCGGTGTTCACGAGCACGGCGTCGGCGCCCATCTCCATCGCCGCCGCCGCCTCGCTCGGTGTGCCGAGCCCCGCATCGATCACCACGGGCACCGTGGCCTCCTCGATGATGATCTCCAGGCTCGCGCGCATGAGGATCCCACGCCCCGATCCGATCGGCGACGCGAGCGGCATGACGGTCGCACACCCGGCGTCGGCGAGTCGGCGCGCCAGCACGGGGTCGGCAGACATGTACGGAAGCACGATGAAGCCGTCGTCCACGAGAAGCTCGGCGGCGTGGAGTGTCTCCACGGGATCGGGCAGCAGGTACCGCGCGTCTGGAATCACCTCGAGCTTCACCCAGCTCGTTCCGCTCATCGCGCGCGCCAGCCTGGCCACGCGAACCGCCTCCTCCGCCGTACGACAGCCCGCGGTGTTCGGCAGCAGCTGGTATGCGTCGAAGTCCATTGCGTCGAGGAGGCCCACATGACCGGGCGCGCCGAGCTCCACGCGACGAATGCTCACCGTGACGATCCCGGCGCCACTCGCGGCGATCGCCTCGCGCATCACCGCATGATCCGCGTACTTGCCAGTACCCACCATGAGGCGGGAGTGGAACGTCTGTCCGGCGATGACGAACGGATCGTCGTCGCGATCGGCCGCTGGTGTGAACATGACCCTCATCCTCCCTGCATCATGGTGACGATCTCGATGACATCGGGCTCCTGCACCGCGACGTCGGGGATCGCGCCGGCGCGATGGATCTGCTCGCCGTGCATCACCACCACTCCGGCGGGGTCCACGCGCAACTCGACGAGCAGTGCCCGCAACGTGAGCCCCTCACGGTGCTGGTACTTGGCGCCATTCACGTACATGTCGGCTGCCTCACACTCGTCTGCCGCGCGATGGGCTCCCGCGCCATGGGCTCCCGCGCGAGCGCCTCGACGAACGCGCCCGCCGCCGCGGCGGGGTCCGGCGCGTCGAGCACGGCACGGACGATCGCGACCCGCGTCGCCCCAGCCGCCAGCACCGTGTGCACGTTGTCCAGCGTGATCCCGCCGATGGCGTACCATGGGATGGAAAGCCGGCGCGCCGCGATCTCGCTCACGTAGCCGAGTCCCGTCGCCGCGCGGCCCGGCTTCGTCGGCGTTTCCCACACCGGCCCAACGGCGAAGTAGTCGGCGGCCTCCGCGACGGCGCGCTCCGCCTGGGCGGGCTCGTGGCTCGAGCGTCCAACGATCCGGTCGGGCAGGATGCGGCGCGCCCACGCGAGCGGGAGATCCGCCTGTCCGAGATGGACGCCGTCGGCGCCGGCCGCGAGCGCGACGTCGGCGCGATCGTTCACGATGAACGGCACGCCGGCCTCGCGCGCCAGACCAGCGACGCGCTCCGCGAGCCGCAGATACGCCAACGCGTCGCCGTCCTTGCGTCGAAGCTGCAGCAGATCCACGCCGCCATCGAGTGCGGCGCGCACGCGCGCCAGGAACTCCGCTTCCGGCAGCCCGGCTCGCGGCGTGGCGATGAGATAGAGGCGCCCGAGCGCGGTGTGCGAGGTCCTCATGGCATCACGGCGGCGGCCGCCGCCACGTACAGTTCGCTCCCGCCCTCGCGAAACTCCGATGCCTTGGCGCGCATCCCGCTCTCGATCTCGCCGTTGGCGCCACTCGCCATGGTGGCGGCGTAGTCGCGCACGTCCTGCGTGATCTTCATGGAGCAGAACTTCGGCCCGCACATCGAGCAGAAGTGCGCCACCTTGGCGCCGTCGGCCGGGAGCGTCTCGTCGTGGTAGGCCAGCGCCGTCACCGGATCGAGCGCGAGATTGAACTGGTCGCGCCACCGGAAGTCGAAGCGCGCCTTGGACAGGGCGTCGTCCCAGTCGCGCGCCCGCGGATGTCCCTTGGCGAGATCCGCCGCGTGCGCGGCGATCTTGTAGGTGATGACTCCCGTCTTCACGTCGTCCCGGTTGGGCAGGCCGAGGTGTTCCTTGGGGGTGACGTAGCAGAGCATCGCCGTGCCGTACCAGCCGATCTGCGCCGCGCCGATGGCGCTCGTGATATGGTCGTACCCCGGCGCGATGTCGGTGGTGAGAGGTCCGAGCGTGTAGAACGGCGCCTCCTGACACCACTCGAGCTGCTTCTCCATGTTTTCCTTGATGAGGTGCATCGGGACGTGGCCCGGCCCCTCATTCATCGTCTGGACGTCGAACTCCCAGGCGACGGTGTTCAACTCGCCCTGCGTCTTCAGCTCGGCGAACTGCGCTTCGTCGTTGGCATCCGCGATCGAGCCCGGACGCAGCCCGTCACCGAGCGAGAAGCTCACGTCGTAGGCGCGCA
>JBKJIY010000084.1:0-11993 GCA_046598315.1 Gemmatimonadaceae bacterium | reverse complement strand
GCCATGAGCCCGACGCTGCAGTCCTGGCGCCTGTTCGTCGTGGGTGGTGCGCTGGCCGTCACGGCCAGCGCGCCGCCCGCGCGAGCGCAGGCGGTTGATTCCGCTCCGGTCACGGTGCGCGCGGCCGGCCTGTTCGACGGCACCGGCACCGTGCGGACGCGAGTGGACGTCGTCGTCCAGAACGGGCGCATCCTCGCGGTGCGCCCGTCATCCGGCCGCGCCGACGTGGATCTCGGCAGCCGCATGCTGGCGCCCGGCCTGATCGACACCCACGTGCATCTCGGCTGGTACATCACCGCCCGCGAGCGGCTGCACCAACGCGACGATGGCGACGACGAGGCGACGGCCACCCTCAATGCCGCGGGCAACGCGCAGCGGATGTTGCAGGCGGGCTTCACCACGATCCAGAGTGTGGGCGGCATGGAGGACAAGGCCGTACGCGATGCGATCGCGCGCGGGGTGCTCGCCGGCCCGCGCGTGCTCACCTCGCTCGGATCGCTCAACGAGCGCGCGGGATCGCCCGATTCCGTGCGTCTCGCCGTGCGTGGCTTCAAGGCGCGCGGGGCCGATGTGATCAAGATCTTCGCCTCGGCGAGCATCCGCGACGGCGGCGTCCAGACGATGACGCAGGAGCAGCTCGACGCCGCCTGCGGCGAAGCGAAGGCGCTGGGTCTCCGCTCCATCGTGCACGCGCACGCCGCGTCGGCCGCCAAGGCCGCCGTGCGCGCCGGATGCACGCAGGTGGACCACGGCGTGCTCGTGGACGACGAGGCACTGCAGATGATGGCGCAGGGCGGCGTGTACTTCGAGCCGCAGTGCGAGCTCGTCATGCGCAACTATCTCGACAACAAGCAGTGGTTCCGCGGCATCGGCAACTACAATGACGAAGGGTTCGCCGCCATGGATCGCTCGGTGGGCATGCGCCGGGCGCTGGCGCAGAAGTACCGCGGCACGAAGGGACTCAAGGTGGTGTATGGCACCGACGCCGTGGCCGGTGGTCACGGGCAGAATGCGCGCGACATGGTGTGCCGCGTCCGCGGGAACGGTGAGAACGCGATGGACGTCATCACGTCGGCGACGTCGCTGTCCGCCGAGTCGATGGGCCTCGGGAAGGAGATCGGACGCGTGGCGCCGGGGTACCAGGCCGATCTCGTGGCATTCGACGGGGACCCGCGCACGGACCCGACAGCATTCATGCGCGTCGCGTTCGTGATGAAAGGCGGCGTGATCCATCGTCAGCCGCCCCTGCGCAGTGCCCCCAGGGCACGGTTCCCATGACGGCGCCGCGCATCGTCATCGCCACGCTCTCGGCGGGCCTGCTCGCTGCGCCGGCGACGGCGCAGCGCGTGGACTGGGCGGCGCCGAGTGGTGACGCGGGGGCGATGCGCTGGTCGCCCTTGACCGACGTCGATCGTGGCAACGTGAGCCGCCTCGCGGTCGCATGGACCTGGAAGACCGGCGAGCGCGCCGTGCCCACCACCGGCGCGCAACTCGCGGCCCGGCCCGGCCAGTTCCAGGCGTCGCCGGTGGTGATCGGCGACACCATGTATCTGTCCACACCCTACTCCGCCGTCGCCGCGCTCGATGCGCGGAGCGGCACGGAACTGTGGCGGTACGATCCGGGCACCTGGCGCGCTGGACAGCCGTCCAACGGCACTGGCTTCGTGCATCGCGGCGTGGCCACCTGGTCCAGGGGCACGGAGCGCCGCGTCTTCATCAACGCCCGGTGGAAGCTCATCGCGCTCGACGCTCGCACGGGCAAGCCCATCCCGAGCTTCGGCGATGGGGGCGAAGTCGATCTGATCAAGCGACTGCGCCGCCCCGTCAACCGGCTGCACTACACGAATACCTCGCCGCCCGTGGTGTACGGCAACGTGGTGATCGTGGGCAATGGGGTAGGCGACCGGCTGCGCTATCGCGATGACACGCCCGGCGACGTGCAGGCGTTCGACGTCCGCACCGGCCGCCGCGTGTGGACCTTCAAGACGATTCCCGACTCGGGCGAGTTCGGGTGGAAGACCTGGGAGGACGGCTCCTACAAGTACATGGGGCACACGAACGTGTGGGCGCCCATGAGCGTGGACAGCAAGCGCGGGCTCGTCTTCCTGCCGGTGAGCACGCCCACCAATGACTGGTATGGCGGCGACCGCAAGGGCGACAACCTGTTCGCTGAATCCGTCGTCGCGCTCGACGCCCGCACCGGGAAGCGCGTGTGGCACTACCAGGTCGTGCACCACGGCTTGTGGGACTACGACCTCCCGGCCCCGCCCGTCCTCGCCACGATGCGCTGGAAGGGTCGTCCGCGCGACGTGGTGGTGGTGCCCTCCAAGACAGCATGGCTCTACGTGCTCGACCGCGTCACCGGCAAGCCGATCTGGCCCATTCCGGAGCGGCCCGTGCCGGCCAGCGATGTACCGGGCGAGCGCGCGTCGCCCACTCAGCCCATGCCCACGTGGCCGGCGCCCTTCACCCGGCAGACGGTCACCGAGGACGATCTGATCGACTTCACCCCGGAGCTGCATCGCCGAGCGCTGGAGATCTTCCGGCGCTACCGCAGCGGTCCGATCTTCACGCCGCCATCGGAACAGGGCACGATCGTGATGCCCGGCTCCATCGGGGGCGCAGGCTGGGGAAGCACGGCATTCGATCCCGACACGCGCACGCTCTACGTGAAGGGCACCAACAACCCGGTGGTGTACCGGATCAAGAAGGGCGTGCCGAATGACACCATCGGCTACGCGTACACCGTCGATCTCGTGAACAGCGGACTGGGCGTCACCGCCGATCCCGACTCGGCCAAGGGCGAGGACCACACGCCGCCCGCCGCCCTGCCGCTCATCAAGCCGCCGTACGGCAATCTGACGGCGATCGATCTCGACTCGGGCCATCAGAAGTGGCAGGTGACACTCGGCGATACGCCGGCGATCAGGAATCATCCCCTGCTGCAGGGCGTCAGCCTCCCGCCGCTCGGGGTGGCGGGGGCGGTGGGCGGCACCGTGACGCGCGGGGGCCTGGTCTTCGCGACGGGGGGCGGCAACGTGCTCTATGCAATCGACACGCGAGATGGCCGCGTGCTCTGGCAGCACCAGTTGCGCGCGGGACGCGGCTACGCCAACCCCATCACGTATCGCACGGCGAGCGGGCGGCAGTTCATCGTCATCGCCAGCGGCGCGGGCGACGACTGCGAGCTGGTGGCGTTCTCCATCGACGGGAAACAATGAGGCGATTGCTGTTCGGCGTGGCGCTGCTCGCCTGCGCCGCGCCAGCCACGGCGCAGAGCGCGACGCGGGCGGCGCGGCCGATCGCCCTGCGCTTCGGCACGCTCGTGGATGGCGCCGGCCGCACCGTGCGCGATGCGGTGGTGGTGGTCTCCGGCGACCGCATCGTGTCCGTGGGTGCCGGCGCCCGCGCCATTCCGCGCGGCGCCGAGGTGCGCGACCTCCGCCGCTACACCGCCATTCCCGGGCTGATCGACGCGCACACGCACATGACGTACTACTGGGACCGCCAGCCCGGCAGCAGTCCGTGGCAGCAGCACGGCGCCCGCAACTCGGCGGTGAGCGTATTTCTCGCCCAGGAGAACGCGCGACGGACGCTGGAGACTGGCGTGACCACCGTGCGGGACCTCGGCTCGCGCGACTTCACCGATGTCGCCATGCGCGACCTCATCGCGCGCGGCGCGTTCGTGGGCCCGCGCATGTTCGTCTCCGCGCACGGGCTGGGCAAGCTCCGTCCCACGGCGGCCAATCCCACTCCCGTATCGAACGTGACGCGTGCTCGCTTCACGGACGCGTCGCTCATCCCGGCGGCAATCAAGGCGCAGGTGGACGGCGGTGCCGACGTGATCAAGGTGTACGGCTCCACCGGCAGTGCCGCCGACGTGACGGGCGATCAGACGTTCACCGCGGCGGAGATGAAGGTGGCCGTGGACGCCGCCCACGCGCTCGGCAAGCGCATCGCCATCCACTCGTACGGTCCCGACGGCGGACGCGATGCTGCCGCGGCCGGCGCCGAGTCGGTGGAACACGCCGTGGACCTGGATGACGCCGCGCTCGCCGACATGGCACGGCGTGGCACGGTCTACGTGCCGACGATCGATCACAACCGGTACTACGCCGAGTACCGCGCGCAATTCGGCTACACCGACGCGCAGGCGGCGGCGATGGATGCCTACCGCGAGCGGAACATCGCCACCGCGCGCCGGGCATTCCGCGCGGGCGTCCCGTTCGCCATGGGCTCCGACGCCGTGTTCACCATGTTCGGCCAGAACACGCGCGAGCTGGGATGGTTCGTGAAGATCGGGATGTCCCCGGCGCAGGCGCTCGCCACGGCCACGGTGAACGGCGCCCGGCTCCTCGGACGGGAGAAGGACCTGGGCGCGATCGCGCCGGGCTACTACGCCGACATCGTCGCCGTGCAGGGCAACCCGCTGGCCGACATCAACGTGGTCATCGACCGGGTGCGGTGGGTGATGAAAGGCGGAGTCGTCGTCGTCGACCGGCGATAGCGAACGACGGCGCGGGCGGGGTGCAGTCGGGTCGCGACGGCTCCGCGCGCCCGCTACCGCGCGATCTCGTCCGCCGAGCGTAACGCCAGCGCGCAGAAAGTGAGCGTCGCGTTGGCGCAGCTCCCGCTCACGCAGGTGGGCGCGCCCACCACGAACAGATTCTCGTGGTCGTGCGTGCGTCCCCAGCCGTCCACCACCGAGCTCGCGGGATCGCTGCCCATGCGGCACCCGCCCGCCGGATGATCCTGCCATCCGCTGGCGTCGTCCTCCTCCGTGTGCACCACGGTGCCGCCGCCGGCGCGCGCCATCCTGCCGAAGAGCTCCTTGATGGTGGCGTTGGAGTAGGCGCGCAGGTCGGCGCTCTCCGGCGCATCGCGGAACGCCAGCTTCGGCAGCGGATCGCCCCACGCATTGCGGCGCGAGCTGTCCAGGGTGAGCTCGCTCGACCGGTCCGGGATCACATCGTAGTACGCTCGCACACGCGCCACGCCGGTCCTGGTGCGCTCGCGCCAGTCGCGCATGATGGCGTCGCCGAGCATCGGCGTTCCGGCGTCGTCGCGCAGCCGCGGACCTCTGGCGTACGCCGACTCCCACACCCGGAGGTCGTGGCGCAGGTAGCGGTCCCCCACCGGCGCGCGCATGAACTGCTTGGTCACGAGCGAGTGCTGGGTATTGATACCCGGATACAGGCGCATCGGCAGGGCGATGAACGCCTGCTGGTTGCGATGCCCGTTGAGATACTTGCCCACCGTGCCCGACCGGTTGGCCAGCCCGTTGGGCGCGCGGCTGTCATGGGACAGCAGGAGCAGGTGCGAGCTCCAGACGTAGCCGCCGGCCACGATGAACTGCTTCGCCCGAAACTCCACCGGCGTCCCCTTCCCCTCCTTCACACCGCGGGCCCGCTGCACTGCCTCGGCGCTGGCGATGCGCATGGATCCATCGGCCAGGGTGAGCCGCCGCACCAGGGTGCGCGGGTACATCGTCACGCGATTGGCGGCGCGCAGGCGATTCCAGGTGAAGTCGGGTGAATACTTGGCGCCCGTGGGACAGATGGGCGTGCACGTGTCGTTGCGGCAACACTCCGCGCGGCCGTCGTACGGCCGGGAGTTCTTGGCGGAGGGCTGGCTCCACATGGTGATGCCCGCCTGCGCGGTCCAGTCCTTGAGCAGGCCCAGGTTGTACGAGAGCGGCAGCGGCGGCATGGGAAACGGCTTGCCCCGGGGGTCCATCGCCGCCGGGCCCTGCTCGCCGGCCACCCCCATCAACACCTCCGCCTCCTGATACGACGGATCGAGATCCTCGTAGGAGATCGGCCAGTCGGTGCCCACGCCGAACAGCGACCGGCTCTTGAAGTCCTCGGGCGACCAGCGCGGCGACACGCCGCCCCAGTGCATGGCGAGACCGCCCACCTGCATCGATCGCGACTGCAGCGGCCCCTCCATCTCGTAGCCATCGAGATGATCGTTCGGCCACGGGCTCTCGCCGTATGCGAGGAACCGCTCACGCAGCGGGTACCGCTGGCCGAGCGGGGGATTGTCGTCCCCCGCCTCCACCACGACGATCTTCTTGTTCGTGGTACGCGACAGCTTGTCGGCCACCATCGCCGCGCTGATGCCGGAACCGATGATGCAGATGTCGCTCTCGATCACGCGGGGCTTCGTGAAGCGGATCATGCTCGGCGCGTCCGGGCGAGGGGGAGCGGCTTGCGGCTGGAGGCCGAGAGTGGCCGGCAGGTCTGGCGCAGAATCACCGACTCGTAGCAGAGGTCCGTGGCTTCGGCGCTGTTGTAGAAGTGGGCGAGGAGCGCGAGCGCCACATGGGGCGCGCGGCCGAGCGCCGGGATGCGGTCCGCCTTGAGGCCGTCGAGGTCCGCCTGCACGAGCGCACGCCGCTGCTCCACCGCCAGCGCGGGGAACGACCGCCCGTGCGCACGACGGGCCGCCGTCTCGAGTGCCGCGACCTGTGCGGCCCATCGCGTGGCTGGCGTCGGCCCCGAGCGCTCCAGCGCGGAGGTGCCGTAGCCATGGACGAGCTCCGCGTTCTCGCGGTAGCCGGCGATCCACCGCTGGAATCCGTCGACGCTCGCCCTCACGCCGGCGGTCCCGAGCTCGGCGGGGAGCACTGCCTCGCCCAACGCACGCAGCGTGAGTGGGCTGGCGGACAGTTCAGCGACGGCGGCCGCGTGCGCCTGCCGGACGAGCGAGGCGGCGGGCAACGCCGCCGCGAGCGTGCCGAGGAAGGCACGCCGGGAGAATGCAGGCATCAGTGGATCACAGGAAGGTGGAGGGTGCGGCGCGCAGCCAAGAATGCATCCGCGCGCAGCGGCGCGGCAAGGGCCGTGCGGTCGCGGCACCCAGTGTCGTGTCACCGCCGTCGCGACGCGGCTCGCGAATCGTGTCCGGCTCGCGCGCGGCCTACGGAGAGCCGCCCCCCGGTCCTATCGACTCACCGTCGACCAGCGCGCGACAGCGCATCCGCCTCGCCCTGCGTCTGCACGATCATCCCGTCCGGCACCGAGACGCCATCCCGCAGCTTCACACCGACCACGATGGCGCCCGCGCCGATCTGCACATCGTTCCCGACCGTGGAGTCGTAGAGAATCACATCGTCGGCGACGGTGAGCCGATCACCCACCACGAGCGGGCCGTGAAAGACGATGTTTGCCTCGGTGCGCAGACCGTCCCCGATGCGGATGCTCGTGCCTTTCAGGGCGTGGAAGGTGACCCGGTCGCGAATCACCGCGCCGGCTCCGATGATGATCGGCGCACCCTCGTCGGCACGGATCGAAGTCCGGCGCCCCACCACGGTGTTGGCACCGAGGCGGACATCGCCCACCACCCGCGAGAACTCCCGAAGCACCACTCCGGGCGCGATCGTCGGCCACACGCCGCGGCTCCATGACGTGCGCGGACCGGGACTCACGCGCGTGACCAGATCGTAGCCGCCCGACGTGTACAGATCGGAGTAGCCCGAGGCCAGCTCGGCGTTCACGCCCAGCACGCCCATCTGGAAGGGCGCTTCCTTGTCGCTCTTCTTCGGGAGTGCGTCGGCCTGTTCCTGCGTCGTGATCACCGCGCCGACCGGCACGAGGCGCCCCGCCGGAATGCGAACGTTGCGCACGACGGCTCCATGCAGCACGAACGCGCCGTCCTCGATCACGGCGTTCTCGAGCAAGGCGCGGAATCCGATGAACGTGAACTTCCCGAGATGCGAGTTGCTGACCGTCGCCTGGTGCGCCACGCTCACGCTGTCGGCGAGCGAGCTCGAACGCACCCCGCACGCCCCGTCCGTCCGCACCGGCACGGGGACATTGCGCACGGCGAGCAGCAGAATGTTGTCCTGGAGGTTGGTCGCGGACCCGATGCAGATGCGGGTGCCCGGGTCTGCCCGCAGCAGGGTGTTGCTGGCGACGAAGACACCGCGCCCCACCGAGACGTCACCGAAGATCTCGATCAGCGGGCTGAGGTAGCTGCCTCCCACCACCACGGGCTGCGTCGACGCGAGACTGGTCTGCCCCGCGGGCGGAAAGACCGCTCGCTCGTTCACCACCGTCCGCACGGCCGAGGGAGTCGTGTCCATCGCGACGGCCGGCGGCCGCGTCACCGGCTCGGCCGCAGTGTGCGGCGCTGGACCGGCGCAGGCGGACAGCGACGAAGCGCCGAGGATCGCGCTGAGTCGCAGGGAGTGCCGGATGAAACTGCTGATCATGATGCCTTGCTCGCTCGCTGAGGGGATGCCCGCGCGTGCCCCAGTGGGCGCGCAAGTCCCGGCGAAATCTAGGGCGCGGGCAATGTGAGGCGAAACGTGCTCCCACTCCCCGGACAGCTTTCCACCGTCAGGTCGCCGTCCATGGCGCGCGCGAGCTCCCGGCTGATCGACAGCCCCAGTCCCGTGCCCTCGACCGGAGCGTTCAGGCGGCGTCCGACCTGCACGAACGGCGCGAAGACCTGTTCCAGCCGCTCGGCGGCGATCCCGATGCCCGTGTCGCGCACGGCGATGCGGACCTCCCTGGCCACGCGGCTACAGTGCATCGACACGGTGCCCCCGTCGGGTGTGAACTTGATGGCGTTGGAGAGCAGATTGACGAGAATCTGCTGCAGCTTGTCCGCGTCGGCGCGCGCCATCAGATCATGGCTGCACTCGGCGCGGTCGAATCGAAGCGACTTCGCCTGCAGTTGCGGCGCGACGAGCGTCTCCACCTCGTCGATCGCGCCGCAAACGGCGACGTCCCCGATCTGGTACTCCACGCGTCCCACCTCGAGCTTCGCGAAGTTGAGCACGTCGTCGATCAGGCCGAGCAGGTGCCGCTCGCTGCGCTGAATGCGGCCGAGCGCCTCGGCCTGCGCGTCGTTGAGTGGGCCGTGTACGCCGAGCTCCAGAAGCTGGGCATACCCACCGATGGCGTTGAGCGGGGTGCGCAATTCGTGGCTCATCATGGCGAGAAAGTCAGTCTTGGCGCGGTTCGCTTCTTCAGCGGCCTCGCGGGCACGATGCTCGGCGTCGAAGTGCCGCACATTGCTTACCGCCACGGAGATGGCCTTCGCCGCGGTGGCGATCGCTTCGAAGTCGGCGTCGAGCAGGGGCTGCCGGGCGAACAGCGCGAACACGCCCACGAGTTCGTCGCCGAGCAGCAGCGGATAGCCGGCAAAGGCCACCATCCCCTCTCGAAGAGCCCACTCCTGGTCGCTCACGCGCGCGTCCCCCACGACCTGATTCGTGAGATGCGGCCGCCGGTCCTGCGCGATCCGTCCGATCTTGTACTCGCCGACTTTCACTCGGCCGTGCGGACCATCCAGATGCGTGTACTGGCCGGCACTCGCCCGCAGCACAAGAATGGTCCCCGTGTCATCCAGCACCCACACGCGGGCGAAGGCGGCGCCCAGATGCTCGACCGCCGCCTCGCAGCAACGCTTCATGGTTCCGTCCAGCGGCGACCGGGTCGCGATGGCGGTTCCCACGTCGCCGAAGAAGCGGGCGCGGCGCGCCGACGCTTCCGCTTCCTCGGTCCGGCGCGCAAGGCGCTCGGCCAGCGACGTCATCTCTTCTGCCTTGGCCGCCAGCTCCTCGGAGTGCTCCTGAAGCTGCTGGTTCGTTACTTCCAGCTCCGCCTGTTGATCCTGAAGCTCGAGCGCCAGCTCCTCGGCCACGTCACCCCGCGCCCGCTCGGCACTGCGGGCCATCTCGGCCACGGAATGCAGCGCCTGCACACGGTCGATCTCCACCGCGGTCACCCTCAGCACGCCAGCGAGAAGCATCATGTATGCGGCGGTGACGAGAGCATTCCCTGTGGCGGGGTCCACCAGTCCTGCCTGCTCGGCAAACAGGCGGAGCGCGCCCAGCACAAGCGGGCCCAGGACGACGGCTGGGACGATGCGCCGGATGAGCAGTCCTCCGGGTGTATGGAAGCGGAAGAGCCTGGTGGTGGTCCACTCGGGTCGAGCGGCGAAGGCGCCCACGCCGAGCGCTAGGCAGCCGAGCGCCGTATGCACCGCCATCTGCACCCCCTGCCCCAGCCCGCGGACGGGAATGGCATGGTACAAGTACCCAATGAGGACGCCCATCGGCGTGGCGAGCCCTGTCATGAGCAGCCCTTCCGCGATTCGCTCGTAGCGCACGTCATCCATGGCGAGCGCGGTGAGCCCGCCGCCGAGGAGAACGAATGTGAGAGCGGTCACGGCCGCCATTCGTCCTGGCGTCGCGGTTGCCGAGTCCCTCGCGCCAACGGTCGCGAGAAACTGATCGAACCCCCAGTGCGCATGCACGAGGTACGAGTACAGGGTCAGGAGCCCGATCATCGTGCAGGCCAGGGCGCATGCGATGCCGGCGCGACCCCGCCACGTGCTGTGGGGCGACGACGTCGGAGCGGACGGCCGCGGCGTTCCAGATATTCCGAGCGCCGCCGCGCCGAGCATCAGCGCCAGCGCCGTGTTCGGCTTCATGGTGACGTAGCCGGGAACCAGGCTCGTGAAGAGGGGCGTGTGCGTCCACCACCCCACTAGAACGATCGCACCCATCGCGGCGACGACGGTGGCGGCGAGCCGCGCCAGCGGCAGGGGCGCGGCACGGCCGCGCCACGCCGGCCCGGTCGCGAGCAGTCTGTCCGTCATGGCTGCTGGCCTCCCTGAGTCGGTTCGTGGCGACGGCGGTGGGTGCACGTCGCTCGGCGAGCGCAAAAAACATGACAGGGCGGGCGAGTTCGTGCACACAACTGTCGCTTGCGGGGCGTCTGCTGGGGTGCCACACTTGGGCTTCCCACCTTTGGAGCGTTGCCATGCCCCGCCCCGCTATCTATGGACTGATCACCGCGGCTGTGCTGATGATTCCGCTCGCCATCTTCTGGACGAAGGACTCGGACACAGCATCGCAGCGAACCTACGCCGAATCGCCGCTCAAGTTCACGGTCGCCTGCGAGGACACCGTGAAGATCGCCCTCACCGATGCGACGGGAAAAAAGTCCGCCTGGACGTTCGACATCCGCGACAAGGCGAAGGACGTGGAATGGCAGGTGGAGGACAATGTACCGAGCATCGAGATCGTACCGAAGGACTCCACCAGATGGCCGCTCGAGGAGAGGAGACCGAAAGGCGGCGGCAAGAACTCCCCGGCCAAATCGAAGGTGAAGAGCAATGCCGATACCGGAGTTTACTCCTACGCGATCTACGCCACGTGCGAGCGAAAGGACAAGACTCGCGTGAATGTCTTCATCGACCCCGACATGATCGTCTGGTGAGCGTGCTCGAGATCGACGCGCCACCGCTGGAACGTCACTCCGCGCCTCCGCCTTGAACAGCGAGAGCGGCGACACCCCTCCCGCCCGGGCCCACGACACCATCGGCCCCTATCACATCCTCGGCGTCCTTGGCGAGGGGGGGATGGGGGTCGTGTACGAGGCGGCGGAGACCGGGCTGGTCCGGCGGCACGTGGCGCTCAAGATCGTCCGTGCCGGTCGCAACTCCCGCGACGTGATCGCGCGGTTCGAGGCCGAGCGGCAGGCGCTGGCCCTGATGAGCCATGTGGGCATCGCCAAGGTCTTCAGCGCCGGCCAGACCGACGCCGGCGAGCCGTATTTCGCCATGGAGCTGGTGCGCGGGCTGCCGCTCACCGAGTACTGCGACTCGCGGCGCATGGCCACGCGCCAGCGGCTCGAGCTGTTCATCGCCGTCTGTCACGCCGTGCAGCACGCGCACCAGAAGGGCGTGATCCATCGCGATCTCAAGCCGTCCAACATTCTCGTCACCGAGCAGGACGGCGAGTCGCAGCCCAAGATCATCGACTTCGGCATCGCCAAGGCCATCGGCCAGCAGCTCACCGATTCACCGCTCGTCACGCATGCCGGTGTGGCCCTCGGCACTGCCGCGTACATGAGCCCGGAGCAGGCCGAATCGTCGGGACTCGACGTCGATACGCGGACCGACATCTACACCCTTGGCGTGATCCTCTGCGAGCTGCTGATCGGCCGCCTCCCGGTGGAGCCTCGAGGCGAGGG
>JBKJIY010000036.1:0-19572 GCA_046598315.1 Gemmatimonadaceae bacterium | reverse complement strand
CCTCGCGCAGCGGCTCCAGTCCGAGCTGCGCCTTCACGCTCGTGTAGTGCACCGTGTAGCCGATGGCTTCGTAGAGCCCCCACCGCTCGCGCGCACGGTCGGCACCGCCCACGAGCTCCACCTTGTTGATGACGACGCGCGCCGTCAGGTCGTTGGCCTCGGCGATGACGAGGAAACGATCGAGCATGCGCGGATGCGGCTCCGGATTGGCCGCGGCGAATACCACCACGACCTGATCCACGTTGGCGGCGACGACGCGTTCTCCCTGCCCGCCGCCTGGCGCCCGCCGCGCCAGACGCGACCGTCGCGGCAGGATCTCGGCAATGGCCCACGCGTCTCGTGTGTCGTCGCTCTCGAGCTGCACCTGATCGCCGACGGCGAGCTTCAGGGTGGCCGCGGCGGACGAGATGGTGTCGCGGCGCAGCGAGCCGTCAGCGCGCTTGCCCGAGTTGGATTTCTTCACTCGACCGCGCAACGAGGCTTCCACGATGGAGCCGTCATCCCGCTGCACGCGCCAGATCCCGCCGGTTCCGCTGAGCACCAGGCCCTCGCCTTCCCTCACCGGCTCCATCATTCGTCGCCCCTGGGTGAATCGTCCCCGTCGCGCATCGCGTCCCACCAGCGGCGCGATGACGCGCCGCCACGCCCTTCCTCCACCAGCGCGTGCAGGACGGTGCGGACCTGGCCGAGCGAGAGGGCACCGACGACCGCCCGGGCATCCGCTTCCGTATCGGCCTCGCCGAGGTACGCCGACTCCAGGTGCCCGCTCGGCGCGCTGGCCCCGACGCGGCTCCACTGCACGAACAGCAGGTACGCACCCCATGTCGAACCGGCGCTGCCCGTGAGCGACGCGAGGATCTCCACACTGTAGGACAGCCCATCCGGCCCCTCGAAGGTCGCCGGCCGATCGTGCGCCGCAGCGTAGCCGCCAATCGTATTGGCGTCACCGCGCGAATGATCCGCGGGAAGATGCTGTCCGGGCGCCATGGTCAGGCCGCTACCTGGAACCGTGCAGCGCCTCTTTCAGCACGCTGCCCGTGATGAACGCCACGTTGGCTGGCCGCTCGGCGAGGCGGCGCATGAGATACGGGTACCACTGCGTGCCGAAGGGCACGTAACAGCGCACGCGATATCCCTCCTTCACGAGCGACTCCTGCAGATCGCGCCGCACGCCATACAGCATCTGGAACTCGAAGCGGTCCGAGGCGATGCCCTGCTCGCGCGCGAACCGCTTGGCCTCGTCGACGATGGCCGGGTCGTGCGTGGCGATGCCCGGATAGTTGCCCTTGAGCATCAGCTCGCGCATGCATTTCACGTAGTTCGCGTCCACGTCCTTCTTGTCGGGATACGCCACCGCGGCAGGTTCGTTGTATGCACCCTTGCAGATGCGTACCCGCGCGCGCAGCGCGTTCATGTGCGCCACGTCGGCGAGCGTGCGATAGAGATAGCTCTGCAGCACGACGCCCACATGGGCCTTGTACGCGGGATAGAGGCGCTGCTCGAACAGCTCGAGCGTGATCTCCGTGTAGCCGCTGGCCTCCATGTCGAGCCGCACGAACGTCTCGTACTGCCGGGCGCGCGCCAGGATGTCCTGCACGATGCCGACGCAGAGCTCGTGATCCACATCCAGTCCCATCGCCGTGAGCTTGACGGAGACGTTGGCGTCGAGCTTCGCCTCGTGGATGCGGTCGAGCACATCGAGGTACTGGTCGCGTGCCAGGCGCGCCTCGTGCTCGGTGTGCACGCTCTCGCCGAGCAGGTCGAGCGACGCGCTGATGCCCTTCGCGTTCAGCTCCTTCACCGCGGCGAGCGCCTCGGCTACCGTCTCTCCCGCGACGAACCGGCCAGCGAAATGCCTGGCCAGGCGGTTGTTGCGGACGAACTTGAAGACGCGCGGCTGATTCGAAAGATAGAGAAGCGTGTTGCGCAGCATGGATCCTCGACTCGGCGCTGGGCCGGCGGGCGCCGGGCAGCACGGTAATGTAATCCGGGAGGTGGGTCGCGGTGAGGGCGCTTCTCGAGCCCGCTCAGCGGGGCTGCGGCATGCGACGCACGGGGTACGGCTGGCCGACGGCGAGCGATCCGTCGAACACGTTCCACGTGGCGAAGCCGTCTTCCGACATCGGCTCCAGCAGAAAGGCGGCGAGGGCGCCGAGCCGCTGCGTCGTGCTCACGACGAACACGTCCCGCAGGACGCGCGCGGGCAGCTCGCGCCAGCGGCCGGAGAGCCGGACCTCATTGTGGCCCTGGAACGAACGCGCCTCGCGCGCGATGGAATCCACGACGAACTCCTCCACCCGGCCCCGCACCTCCACGCCGTGGTCGACGATCACGCCATGCCGCTGCAGCCGCGCGCGCAGCGCCGTATCGGCGGTGGTGAAGACGTACAGGGCGGGCAGCGGGGCCGCGAGCACCGACTCGAAGCGGTCGAACACGGGCATCAAGCGCGTGCGGAATTTGCCCGTTCGACGGACCCCGGGCGGCACGCCAGGCTCGGTGACGGCGGAATCGCGTGTGCGCGTGAGTATCTCGTACGTCACGGGCAGCGACGGTGCGGAGGATGGGAGCGCCGAGCGCAGCGACGTCATGGCCACCTGCCCCGCTGGCAGGGCAGGCGCGCGGCGCGTCCGGGCGAGCAGGTCGGTGCGTCGTTCGGCCACCAGCGAGAGGAGCTGGGCGACGAACGCGTACGTGGACTTCACGCGCCGCTCGAAGGGATCGTGCGAGTACGCCTCGCTCAACACGCTCACCTTGCCGCGCAGCCCCATGTAGTTGGTGCCGAACCGCGGGCGCGCGTCGTAGGTGGCCCACCCCGCATGGGTGGTGTCCGTGCCCACCTCGCCGCCGACATCGGTGAAGTTGCCATAGTCGAATGTCTCGAGCGCCGTTCTCGTGCGCATCCGCGCGCGGAGCTCGGCCAGGAGCTCGCGTGTGTAGCCGCCGAGGGGCGCGCCCGGCGCGAGCGACGGCGCGTACGTCAGTGCGTATCCGTGATAGCTGCCGTTGGTGGTGTGCAGGTCCACGAACACGTCCGGATCCCATGCATCGAGCATGGCGAGGGATGCGCGCGTCTCCGGCGCCTCGGCCTTCACGTAATCGCGGTTGAGATCGAGGCTCTGCGCGTTGGCGCGCTGCCCCACGATCGCCGGGCCATTCTGTGCGCCGCGCTGCGTGTGCTGGGGGCCCCACTTCTCGTTGCCATCGGCGTTGTAGATCGGCACCGCCACGAGCACTACCGAGTCGAGCACGTTGGCGCTGCGCGCCAGCGCGAGATCGCGCAGCAGGGCAAGCAGCGCCTCCTTGCCCTCCACCTCGCCACCGTGAATGTTGGCCTGCACGTAGACCACTGGCTTGCCCGAGGCGCGCGCCTCGAGCGCCGTGCGCACGAGCGGGCGCGAAGCGATGACGTAGGGAATCTCGCGCTCCTCCTTGGTGCGTCCGATCGATCCGAACGCGAGCGGTGCCGTCAGCGATGCCAGCGAGTCGAGAAACGCGACGACGTCGGCGTGCTGCGACGTCTCCCGGTAGCCGGATCGCTCGGCGCGTGTCGCCGGACGAACGGTTGCCGACGGGGCGCCCTGCGCCTCCACGCGGAACGCCGAGGTGGACGACAGCAGCAGCACGGCGAGCGCGGCTCGCCGGCCGTGCCTGGTGTGTGGTGACGCGCTCACAGATTCTCGAGCACGAACCGGGTGAACGAATTGTACAGATGGACGCGCGTGTTGCCGCCGCTGATGGAGTGCGTGCGGTTGGGATACAGCAGCATGTAGAACGGCTTGCCCGCCGCCGTCAGCTTGTCGGCCAGCTGGATGGTGTTCTGGGGGTGGACGTTGTCGTCGCCGGTGCCGTGCACGAGCAGCGTGCGAGCCGTGAGTCCGTTCACGAACGCCTGCGGCGAGCTGGCGCGGTAGCCGTCCGCGTTCCGCTGCGGCGTCCACATGAAGCGCTCCGTGTAGATCGTATCGTAGAGTCCCCAGTCGCTGACGGGCGCCACGACGATCGCCGCCTTGAACACGTCGCCCCCGCGCGCCGCGGCCAGAAACGTCATCGAGCCGCCAAAGCTCCATCCCCAGATACCGATCCGGCTCGCGTCGCTCCAGCGCTGCCGGCCGATCCAGCGGGCGGCATCGATCTGATCCTGCGATTCCTTGATGCCGAGCCGCAGCTGCGTCGTCTTGCGGAAGTCACGCCCGCGCCAGGCCGCGCCGCGGTTGTCCACGACCATCACCACGTATCCCTGCTGCGCGAGGCTGTGATGCCAGAGGGCGTCGGCGCCGCCCCACGCGTCGTTCACCTTGGGGCTGGCTGGCCCGCCGTACACGTGCATGAGCACGGGGTACTTCTTCGTGCTGTCGAAGTTCGCCGGCACGATGCGGTACGCGTCGAGCAGCAGACCGTCGGGCATGGGGACTTTCATGAATTGTGCCGGCGCGACCGCCAGCCGCGCGATGCGCGCCTTGAGCGCCGCATTGTCCTGCAGCACCCGGATCACGTTCATCGCCGGCAGCGCATGGAGCGTCGCGACCGCCGGGCTGTTGAGCGAGCTGTGAATGTCCTGCATGTAGCGGGCATCGGGACTGATGCTGACCGCATGCGTTCCCGGCTGGGTGGTGACGCGGCTCATGGCGCCACCGCTCAGCGACACGCGGTAGACATTGCGCTCCATCGGCGTGGGGGCGGCCGCGGTCACGTAGACCTGGCCATTCGCCTCATCCACTCCCTCCACGGCGAGGACGTCCAGTCCGTCGGTGGTGAGCTGCCGCACCACGCGGCCGTCGCGGCCATAGAGGAACAGCTGGCGCCAGCCGGTGCGATCGGAGAGCCAGAGGAACTGCTGCTGCCCCGTGCCGATCCAGCGCAGGCCCCCGTTCTCCACGTCCACGTAGGCCGAGTCGCGATCGGTCATCACCGTGCGGCCGCGGCCAGTCGCCGCGCTGAGCAGCAGCACGTCCACCGAGGTCTGCTGCCGCGGGATGCGCTGCACCGCGAGCGAGTCCGTGCCGACCCACTCCATGCGCGCCACGTACTGTCCGGTGTCCGGACCCGCACCACGCAGCCACGTCGTCTTGCGCGTACCGAGTCGGATCACTCCGACCGTGACGCGCGAGTTCTTCTCGCCCGCCTTCGGGTAGCGCAGGGTCGCCACCTTGGGGTAGAGCCCGAGCTCGTTGACGATCGGCATGGAGGGCACGGCGCTCTGATCGAAGCGCCAGAAGGCGATCTGACGAGAGTCGGGACTCCAGCGAAAGGCATCGCGCAGCCCGAGCTCCTCCTCATAGACCCAGTCGGTGGTGCCATTGATGATGTTCTCGCTGCCGTCGCGAGTCAGCCGCGTCTCGCGTCCAGTCGCCACCTCGGTCACGTACAGGTCATTGTCGCGGACGAACGCCACCTGTCGCCCGTCCGGCGACAGCTTGGCGAACATCTGCAGACCCTTGCTCGCCGACACGGGGGTGAGCTTGCCCGTGCGAAAGTCGAACACGTGGAAGATCCCACGCGTGTTGGTTCGCCACACCTGCACGGAGTTGTGAAAGAGGAGCGCCTGCTGCTCGTCGCCACTCAGCGTGATCTCCTCCACCTGGAGCGCCTTCCCCTCGGCGGCGAGCTGCTCGGCGCGCGCAAGGACCGTCTCCTGCCCCGTCGCGATGTCCACCTTCACCAGCTCGGTGCCGCCGTCCTTGGCGGGCCGCGCGTCGATGTACGAGCTGCCGGCGCGGAGCCACGCCGGCTGCGGGATGGCGCCGCCGCGGAAGTCGGGCGAGGCGTAGATCCGCTCCACCGTGATGCGGGCGGGATCCGAGGCAACCTGCGCATCGGTCCGGGCGTTGGGTGCGAGTGCGGCGGTGCCGAGGGCGACGCAGGCGAGACGAGTCAGATGCATGGCGACGGTGTCGATGGTGTGAAGGTGCCCATTATTGTATCGCGCTCGGCGGCGAGCAGACAGGCCGGACGCAAACGACCGCCGGTGAAGGCGGTCGTTGCGAGATTCGGCACTGGCATGAGGACGGACTGGCGTTACCGCTGATCCTGATCCGGCTTGGACTTGGCGCGTGTCTCCACCGCCGCCGCTGGCGGCGCGCCCTTCTCGATGTCAACGGCGACCTTCTTCTGGAAATCGCTGATCTCGTCGTCTCGCGCGCCAGCGCCCACGAGCGACTTGATGCCGTTGATGGCCGTGCGCACCGGCACGCCACGCGAGACGATGTCGGCCAGCACGGTGAACGGTAGGGTGAGCGAGCGACGCAAGCCGCTCTGCTTCTTCATCTTGCCGAGTTCCACAGCGGGCACGCCGGCATGCATGGCCGACGCCGCCGCCTTGAGCTCATCCGTGCTGGCGACGGTGCCGAGTGCCCGGTGCGCGCTCGCCATCTCGGTGGCCAGCGACTTGACGGCGGCGACGATGCGCGGGCCGTCCGCGCCCTTGGCCACCGCCTCGTACATCTTCTCGAACAGGGGCTCCACCGGAATCCCCTGAGCGCGCGCCGAGTCGATCACGGGACGCAGCGCCTCCCGCGTAGGGGCGTCGAGGCGGGGAGCGATTCGCGGATCCTGGGCGCCGGCCGTTGCCAGCGCCCCGGCCACGAGACTCGCGATCATCAGGATGCGCATTGGTCCTCCAGTCACTTCGTGCTGTCCTCGACGACGAGAGCGCTGCTCGGCATGCCGAAATCGTCACCCGACGAGCGAGGGGCGGTCGGATCCGCGACCCACTCCTTGCCGTTCACGACAAACGCATACCGATGGACGCCCGCTGGTACGGGAGCGGTCACGCTCCAGACTCCCCCATGATTCGTTGCCACGAGGGCGGTATCCCCGAGTCCCCAATCATTGAAATCGCCCACTACGGCAACGCTCCGCGCGGCCGGTGCCACGAGCACGAACTGCACAGGCTCCGGCGACACGCCGGTCGCTGGATGCGAGCGCGATTTGAACATCCCCACCGTGGCCACGGCGACGACGCTGGCGGCAAGTGCTGCCGCCCACGCCGGCCGGCGCGTCGCGCGCGCAGCCGCTCCGATCCAGCCAATCACTCCGCGCGGACGCCGCTCGGCGAACGTGCGTCGAACGCGCACCATGACCCGGCGGTCGAATGACTCGTCGACGCGCACCGGACGCTGGAGCTCCTCCACGATCATCTCGAGAGTCGTTCTCCCCCACTCAGGCACTGTGAACCTCCCGCAACAGGGTGCGCAGCCGATCGCAGGCACGCAGGACTCGCATCTTCAACGCCGAGACACCAACGCCGGTGATCTCCGACATCTCATCGTACCCCAATTCTTCCACGTACTTGAGGAGAAACGCCTCACGTTGATCAGGGCTGAGCTCGCCAACGGCGCGCTCGATCTCCTCACGCCACATCGTCTGCTCCGCCGGATGTTCCTGCGAGGCATTCAGCAACGCACCTTCGTCATACACGAATGTCTGGTTACGACGCACGCGTCGTGCCCCAGTGGTACGGCACCGATTGACGAGGATGCGAAAGAGCCAGGCACCGAAGCGCTCGGGTTCCTCGCACCGCACGAGCGACCGATAGGCACGAGTGAAGGCATCCTGCAGCGCCTCCTCCGCATCCTCCCGATTGCCCAACATGTGCACCGCATAGCGGGCGTACCGGTCTCGATATCGCGAGACGAGCGCGCCATAGGCGTTCACATCGCCGTGCAGCACCCGAGTGACGAGTGCGGCATCAGTGCTTTCCATACTCTCTGGACCTTGCATCGCCACCCACGGTCACAGTCACTCTCGGGCCCCGTCGATCGGCGGCCGCACCATCCCGGCAGAAATCTACGGTATGGAATGGCCCGCGACGGGATGAAAACGCCTCCGGCTCCTCGCCTGCTCCACAAGGAGCTCGGCAGGCACGAATCGACCCGGAAAACGTCCGTTTAATACCTCCAGATCGTCCAAAAGTTCGGCGGGCCCGACTGTATCCACATAGCGAAAGGGTCCGCCACGGAAGGGCGGGAAGCCGATGCCGAACACCGCACCCACATCCCCGTCGCGGGCGGAACGCAACACGCCCTGCTCCAGGCACAGCGCCGCCTCGTTGATCATCGCCAGCACGCAGCGCTGCTGGATCTCCGAGCGCTCGATCTCGCGCCGAATGCCGCCGTGGGGGAGCAGCGTGTACACGGAGTCATCCACCCCGCCGCGCACGCCGGTTTCGTCGTACCGGTAGAAGCCGCGCCGTCCCTTCCGGCCCGTCCGGCCCGACTCCACCACGCGACGCATCGACTCGGTCGGCGCCAGCCGCGGGCCGAACGCCTCGCCCAGCACCTCGCCCACCTTTCCACCCACGTCGATCCCGACCTCGTCGAGCAGCGTGATGGGTCCCACGGCGAATCCGAAGTCCACGAGCGCGCCGTCCACCGCCTCCACGGTCGCCCCCTCCTCGAGCAGCCGCCCCGCCTCGTTGAGGTAGGCCGAGAGGGCGCGTGTCGTGTAGAACCCCGGCGCGTCACGCACGACGATCACCGTCTTGCCGAGCTGCTTGCCATACGCCACCGCAGTGACGATCGCGTCGCCGTCCGTAAGCGGCGTGGCGATGACCTCGAGCAGGGGCATCTTGTGCACGGGCGAGAAGAAGTGCATCCCCAGCACCCGATTCGGACGCGCGCTCGCCTCGGCGATGCGGGCGATGGGAATGGTGCTCGTGTTCGACGCATACACCGCGTCTGGCTCCAGCAGCGGCTCCACCTCGCGGAGCACTCGCTGCTTGAGGGCGAGATCCTCGAACACCGCCTCGATGACGAGCGACGCGCGCCCGAAGCCGGCGTAATCCACCGTGCCACCAGCCAGCGACAGCTGGTCGTCGAGCTGGGCGCGGGTCAGCTGCCGCCTGGCCAGTCGTTCCTCGAGCACGGCGCTCACCGCAGCGATGCCCCGGCCCACGTGGACGACGTCGGTATCCTTGAGGCGAACTGGCGTCCCCTGCTGCACGGCGACGGACGCGATGCCCGCGCCCATGAATCCAGCGCCGATCACGCCCAGCGTGCGCACCGGCGCGGGAGCCGGCGCGGGAGCGGGCACGCCGGGATCCTTCTTGAGCGCGCTGGTCGCGAAGAACAGGAACACCAGCTGCCTCGAGACCTCGCTCGCCGCCATCTCGCCGAACGCGCGCGCTTCCTCGCGGTAGCCTGCGTCGCGCCCGCGCTCGTAGCCCGCCTGCACCGCGGCCAACGCGGCGAACGGCGCGGGATAGTGGCCCTTCGTCTTCGCCACCACCCCCTCGCGCGCCTTTCGGAACACGAGCGCGCGTCCGATCGGATTGGTCTCGAGGAGCAGACCGGCCGCGCCGCGTCCCTTCACGATGCGCTTCGTGCGCATCGGACCGCGTGAGAGCTGTCGCGCGCGGTCGATCGCCACCTCCATCAGGATGGCCGGATGCACCAGCTCGTCCACGAGCCCCAGCTGATGGGCTTTTTTTGCGCGCACGTTGCGCCCCGTGAGGATCATGTCGAGCGCACGCTGCAGCCCGATGAGTCGCGGGAGTCGCTGCGTGCCGCCAGCGCCCGGCACGAGGCCGAGCTGCACCTCGGGCAGTGCCAGCACGGTCCGGGGATGGTCTGTCGCGACGCGATAGCGGCAGGCGAGCGCCGTCTCCAGCCCGCCACCGAGACAGGCGCCGTGGATGGCCGCCACGACGGGCACCGCGAGCGCCTCGAGCCGAGCGAGCAGCGCCTGCCCGCTCCGGCTCAGCGCCTCGGCGTCGGCAGCCCCGGACATGGTGAGGAACTCGTCGATGTCGGCGCCGGCGAGCCAGGTGTCGCTCTTGCCCGACGCGAGGACGACGCCGCGCACCGAGTCGTCTGCCTCCAGCCGCGCGAACAGCTCGGCGAACTCCGCGCGCAGCGAGGCGGTGACCTTGTTCACCGGCTCGCCCGGCAGATCGACCGTCAGCACGGCGATGCCGTCGTCGGCCAGCTCGTACCGGATGGCGCGTGCGATCGCGTCGTGCGTCATGTCCGCTCCACGACCAGGGCGTGACCCATTCCGCCCGCGGCGCAGACGGTCATGAGCCCGAATTGCCCGCCGCGCCGAGCCAGCTCGTTGCAGAGTGTGATGAGGATGCGGCCACCGGTGGCGCCGAACGGATGCCCGATGGCGAGCGAACCGCCCGACACGTTGAGCTTCGCGCGGTCCACCTCGCCAACCGGCTGGCTGAAGCCGGCGCGCGAGGCCCATTCGCGCGATTCGAAGCCCTGCAGGTTGCTCAGCACCTGAGCCGCGAACGCCTCGTGCATCTCCACGAGGTCCATATGGCCCAGCGTGAGACCGGCGCGCGCGAGCGCCACGGGAGCGGCGAGCACCGGTCCCATGAGCAGCTGCTCGCCGGGATCGAGCGCGGCGTAGCTGTAGCTGCGGATGTACGCCAGCGGCTCGTAGCCCAGCGCTTTTGCCCGCTCCTCGCTCATGAGCAGCACCGCGCTCGCGCCGTCGGTGAGCGGAGAGGCATTGCCCGCCGTCACCGATCCGAATCGGCGGTCGAACACGGGCTTGAGCGCGCGGAGCTGCTCGATCGTACTCTCGGCGCGGACGCCGTTGTCGCTCGTCATCGCCTCGAAGCCGGGCGGCACGAATACTGGCGCGATCTCCGACGTGAGCCGACCGTCCGACGTGCCGGCGGCGGCGAGCCGGTGCGACCTGATCGCGAACTGGTCCTGCGCCTCGCGCGGGATCCCGTTGATCTTGGCCATCTTCTCCGCCGACTCACCCATCGACTCCCCGGTGGACGGCTCCGCGATGGCCGGCGTGATGGGGAGCAGATCGCGTGGTCGAATCTTCGCCAGCGCGCGCACGCGCCCGCCGAGGCTGCGCGCCTTGGACGCCTTCACGAGCGCGGCGCTCATGCCGCGCGAGTGCAGGATGGGCACGTTGGACAGCGACTCGGCGCCACCGGCAATGATCACGTCGGCGTGACCGAGGAGAATCTGATCCGCGCCGTCGGTGATCGCCTGATTGGCGGAGGCACAGGCGCGGCTCACCGTGAACGCCTGTACGCCGCGGGGCAGCAGCGGCAGCAGCGAGATCTCGCGCGCGATATTGGGCGCGAGCACCGAGGGCAGCACGGTGCCGTACACGACGGCGTCCACGAGGTCGCCGTCGAGCTCCGAGCGCTGAATCAGTTCGGCGACGCACCGCCGGCCGAGCTCCGTGGCGCTGAGCGAGGCGAGCGTGGGACCGGAGCGGGCGAACGGAGTGCGGAGCCCGGCGACGATCGCCACGCGGCGGCCGGGTGAACCGAGAGGGGGCATGGCGCTAACGTACAGCGGCGGGGGAGCGGCGGACAGATCTCGACGCAGCAGGCGTCGGGTGTGTTGCGGGGTCGCGGCGATGACACGGACAGTCAACGGCCGACCAGTCCGGTCGGTGCACGTGCCTGCGTGGGCTCGACTCGCTACCTTTCGACACCCCGGACCTCGTGAGGGCCATTGAATGATTGAACGCTCGGTCCGTATCCGGCCGCTCGCTGATCCAACGGCTGCCCGCGACGACGCTGCGTTCTGGCGCGAGCAGCCGCCGGCGGCCCGGCTCGCGGCCATCGAACTCCTCCGACGCCAGGTGCATGGAGCCCCCGCGCGACTTCTGCGAACTGCTCGAGTGCTTCAACGCAGGCCGGGTTAACGCGGTCATCGTCGGCGCGTACGCACTCGGCTTTCATGGCGCGCCGCGGATGACCGGAGACCTCGATCTGCTGGTGCAGCCGTCAGCGGAGAACGCCGGGCGTGTCATGGCGGCGCTGTCGACGTTCGGTTTCGGCGATGTCGGCCTGTCGGCGGACGATTTTCAGCGGCCCGATGTCGTCATACAGCTCGGGGTTCCGCCGGTTCGCGTCGATCTCCTGACGGGAATCTCGGGAGTGCCGTGGGAGGAGGCATGGGCGGGCCGTATCGCTGGTGAGTTTGGGGGTGTGCCAGCCGCATTCATCGGTCTCGCCGAACTCCGGCGGAACAAGTTGGCCGCTGGGCGGCAGAAGGATATGGCCGACCTGGAAGCGCTCGGCGACGCGTAGCGCGAGACACAGCGCCCACGCCGCCGCCTCGGCCGTCTGCACCGCGAGGGCTGTACCGACATCGGCGACGAGCACGATGAGCCGAACCCTCGAAGGGATTTGTCGAGCCGTTTGCGCGATGAGCCGAGCCGTTGAAGCGATCGGTCGAACGGTTGAAGCGATTAGTCGAGCCGTTGAAGCACTTGGTCGAGCCGTTCGCGCGATGAGTCGGACCCTCGAAAGGAGTAGTCGATCCGTTCGCGCGATGAGCCGAGCCGTTCGCGCGCGGAACAGAGCCGTTTGCGCGGGGGGTCGAGCGGTTCCTGCACTGGACCTTGCCGTTCAACGGTTGAATCGCGCCGTTCACGCGATGAGGCAGGCAGTCGACCCGACCAGACCAGTCGTCCCGGTCGAGAGCAAACCCGATCGCCCGCGCCCCTCGACACGACCTTCCACTACGAGCCCACGCCTGATCGGTACATTCACCGAACCATGCTTCACCACCCCCGGCTCTCGGCGCTCACGCAGCCGTTCGACCTGCTCGTCATTGGCGGTGGCATCACCGGTGCCGGCGTGGCGCGTGACGCGGCGATGCGCGGCCTGCGCACCGCACTGGTGGAGCGGGACGACTTCGCCTGCGGCACCTCGAGCCGGTCTTCGCGGCTCATCCACGGCGGCGTGCGCTACCTGGAGCATGGACAGCTCGCGATGGTGTTCGAGTCGAGCGCCGAGCGGCGCACGCTGCTTCGCATCGCGCCGCATCTGGTGCGTCCGCTCGCCTTCACCTGGCCGGTCTACGCCGGCGCACGCGTGTCGCGGTGGAAGCTGGCCGCCGGCCTCACGCTCTACGATGCATTGGCCCTCTTCCGCAACGTGGGCCGCCATGAGCGCCTGAACGTCGCCGATGCCCTGTCGCGCGAGCCGCGACTGCTCGCCAACGGCCTCACCGGGGGCGCGCGATACTGGGATGCCGCGACGGACGACATGCGTCTCACGCTGGCCACCGTACGGTCCGCGGCCGATGCGGGCGCCGTGGTGGTGAATCACGCGGCGGTGATCTCGCTCGCTCGCGACGGCACCCGGATCGCCGGCGCCGTCGTGCGCGACCAGCACACGGGCGACGTCGTGCACGTGCGCGCCCGTGCCGTCGTGAACGCCACCGGACCCTGGAGCGACGACGTGGAGCGTCTCGCCGATCCCGACGCGCCCGCCGGAGTGCGCGGCAGCAAGGGCGTCCACATCTGCGTGCCCCGGGAGCGTGTGGCCAACGTGGGCGCGGTGACCGTGCTCGCCCCGCGGGACGACCGGGTGATGTTCATCCTGCCCGCGGGTGACTTCACGATCGTGGGCACCACGGACACCTACGAGGACGTGGACCCCACCGAGGTACGCGCGAGCGAGCAGGACGTGGCATATCTGCTCGAGGCGGCCAACCACTTCTTTCCCGGCGCGCGGCTGCAGCGCCACGACGTCGTGAGCGCGTGGGCGGGGCTTCGCCCCCTGGCCACCGCGTCGGCGCCGGACGGCGGCAATGCCGACCCCGGCGGCGCGTCGCGGGAGCACGACATCACCGAGTCGGCGCCAGGATTGATTCGGGTGACGGGCGGCAAGCTGACGACGTATCGCCGGATGGCGGCGGAAGTCGTCGACGCCGCGCAGCGTTCGCTCGGCGTCATCCGAGTGCGGACGACGACGGGAAGAGTCCCGCTCCACGGTGGCGGCATCGCCGATCTCGCGGCGGAGATTGCCGAGGCGACTCGCGCGATGACGGACGGCAGGCAGGCCGAGCGCCTCGTGCAGTCGCACGGCTCCGGGTGGCGAGACGTGTGGCGGTCGGTGCGCGACGAGCCCGCGCTGGGTGAGCGGATCGAACCGACGCGACCGTACCTCATGGCGGAGCTCCGGTATGCCGTGCGTGAAGAGATGGCGTTGACGCTGGCGGACCTGTTCATCCGCCGGGTGCCCCTGGCGTTCGAGCTCCGGGACAACGGACGCGCGGCGGCGAGACGGGTCGCGCCGGAGGTCGCGCGCTGGCTGGGGTGGGACGCCGGCGCCACGGCGCGGGCGCTCGGCGAGCTGGATGTGGAGCTGACGCGGATGTTCGGGGTGGAATAAACAGGAAGACAGGACGACAGGAAGACAGGAAGACAGTTCAAGGGCGACAGATTCAGAGTCCGGCCGCAGGGGACGATACTGTTGGGCAGACCCTCCTTCTCCTGCGCTTCCCGTCCATGCCGAATTCCATCACCGTTGCCGGGCGCCTGCTCGCGCTCGCGCTCGTCCTCTTCCTGAGCGCGTGCAAGCTGCTCAGCAAGCCGACGGCGCCGTCGGAGTCGGCGGCGGCGGCGGTGGTTCCGGTCAGGCTCGCCATCGTGCAGGGCAACGACCAAGTGGCGCAGGCGGGCCGGCCGCTCGGCACGCCGATCGTGCTACGCGTGGTGGATGCCACGGGCCGCGGCGTCGCCCAACAGCGGGCAACGATGATCGTGGCGTCAGGCGGCGGCGGTGTCGATCCCGCGACCGCCGTGTCGGACACCAATGGTGAGGTGCGGGTGCGATGGGCGCTCGGCGTGGCGACGTCGGCGCAGTCGCTGGTGGCTACCGTGTCCGGCGTGCCTGTTCTCACCGTGAGCGCGACGGCGCTCTACCCCACCGGCGTGGTGCTCGTGCAGGGGGGGGCGCAGAGCGGAAAAGTGGCGCTGCCCCTCAAGAACGACGTCGTCGTGCGTGTCGTCGGCGCCGGCAACCTGCCGATGGTAGGCGTGGTGGTGAACTTCCGCATCACGGCGGGCGGCGGTGCACTCTCACTGCAGTCGGTGACGACCAATGCGCTTGGCGAGGTGGCCGTGAAGTGGACGATGGGGGCCGTGCAGGGGCCCAACACCCTCGTCGCGTCCACCGGCGAGCTCGCGGGCGTGACCGTGACCGCGACCGCGCTTCCGTAGGACGGCGCGCGCTACAGCTCGTCGGCCTTGAGGTCGTGGATCGTCTTGAGCTCGGTGATCTTGAGCGAGCGCGTCATGGTGGGCAGCTTGAGGAAGGCGATTTCGCCGACGCGCTTGCCGAGCAGCGCCCGTCCGATGGGTGATGACATCGTGACCTGGCCCTCCTCGAACTCCAGCGCATCGCCGAAGACGAGCGCATAGGTCTCGGCCAGGCCGGTCTTCTCGTCCTTGACGCGTACCGTGGAGCCCAGCCCCACGCTATCATGGGCGATCTGCGCGACGTCGATGGACGAGAGCTTGCTGAGACGCTCGCGCAGCTGGCTGAGCCGGGCCCGGACGAACTGCTGCCGCTCCAGCGCCGCCTTGTACTCGCTGTTCTCGCGCAGGTCGCCCATCTCCACCGCACGGCGGATCTCGCCCGGCAGCGTGACGTTCAGCTCGAACTGGAGCTTCTCGACCTCTTCCCCGAGCTTTGCCTTGAGTTCTTCGATCATGTTGACGCCGGACTTCGAGACGCACAAAAAAGGTGACGCCCAGCCGGTGGCCGGGCGCCGCATGCGTTCATTCTACAGCGCGCCGGTGGCTGGGGCAATTCCGGGCAGGCGCGGGTGAGCGTCGGCGTCGAGCAGATCGAGGCCGGCATCACGCGCCTCCGGCTCGGCAGCTGGCGTGGACGGGCGGTGGGCTACGACGTGAGCGTGTACGTGATGCGCGGCGTGCTCGTCGATACCGGCTTCCCTCGCGCCGGTCGTGCACTCGCCGCCGCGTTCGAGACCCTGGACCTCCGCGGCGTGGTGGTGACGCACTCGCACGAGGACCACGCCGGCAACCTGCCCGCCCTCGCGGCGCGCGGGCTGCCGGCCATGATGCATCCCGTCGGCGAGGCGCTGTTGCGCGCGCGGCCGACGATCCTCCCCTACCGCAGCGTCGTGTGGGGGCGAACGCCGCGGCTGGTCGCCCCGCTCACCGGCTTCGATCCATGCCCCCTCCAGGTGCTGCCGACGCCGGGCCACTCGCCAGACCATCTGGTGGTATGGGATGCCGAGCGGGAGGTCGTGGCGAGCGGCGACCTGTTCCTCGGCGTGAAGGTTCGAGTCGCCCATCACGACGAGTCGCCGGCGTCGCTCCTCGAGAGCCTCCGGCGCGTGGCGGCATTGCGGCCGCGGCTACTGCTCGACGCCCACCGCGGCCCGCTCACGAATGCGACGGCGCTCCTGCTGGCCAAGATCGCCTGGATGGACGACACGATCGGCACGGTGACCGCCCTGGCCGCGGGCGGCTGGAGCGAGCGCGAGATCACGCGTCGCGTGGTCGGTCGCGAGGCGCTCGTGGGCTGGATGAGCGCCGGGGAATATTCGAAGCGCGCGTGGGTACGCGGAGTGCTGCGAGAAGCGGGACGACAGGAAGGCTGAACGACAGAAAGTCCGACGACGTCGACAACGGGATCGCGTCACTTGTCGTCGGCACTGGGTCCATAGATGCTTGGCACTCGCTCGCCGTGGATGCGGAGGTAGGTGGCGAGCTGCGCGCGATGATGCACGAGATGGTTCAGCACCATCTGCCGCAGGATCATATAGCGGGATTGCGTCAGTACGGCGGCGCCTGCCGCCTTCAGCGTCCACGCCACGTCGAAGTCGGGATCGGTCGCCTTGGCGAGCGCGGCGCGGCCTGCCGCAGCGTTCCGGTCGAACATGGCGAGCAGTGTCGTCGTCCTCTCTGTCGTGTAGCCGGTCTGCGGCCCATCCTTGGGCGCGATGTCGAACTCGGTGTAGTCCATCGTCATCGCCACCCAACTCGGCAGCATGGCCACGAGCTGGGCGAGATGCGCCATCGAAAACGCCTTCGGGTGCGGTTTCCACTCGCCGGCGCCGCCTTCATCCGGCACCCGCTCGAGCACCGTGCGCGTTATCAGGACCTCAGCGTCGTACTCGGGAAGGAGCAGTGACGAAATTGACATGACGACCTCGGTCGAGGGAGAAGTGAACGGTGCGCGCCGTCGCTCAGCGATGGCGGTCCAGCGTGGTGTCGGAGTGCCTCGCGTCAGCGTGCGCACCGTTCGCCCTCGCGAACTCGTCGCGCAGCGTCTGCATGTTCGCCTCCCGCTTGTCGAGCAGGCGCTTGAGCGGCCTGGGCTCGTGGCGCGCATGCGCGTACGCGGTGAGCAGGGGCAGCGCGACGGTGTTGTCGAGGTAGCAGACCACGGCATCTGGCAGGCGGTCGGGATCGATCTTCCCCCAGCTCACCGCTTCCGCCGGCGTGGCGCCGGAGAGGCCGCCCGTATCGGGGCGGGCGTCGGTCATCTGCAGGAAGTAGTCGTGCCCCTTCTCGTCGATGCCGAGCACCTCCTGGATCTGCGGCTCGGTCTGCAGCGCGAAGTTCTTGGGGCTGCCTCCTCCGCAGATCATGATCGCGCTCTTTCCGCCGCCGCGCTTGGCAGCGAGCACGATGGACGCGGTCTCGTTGACATCGGCGTTGGGATCGAGCAGCAGCTTGTTCCCCTCCAGCGCGACCGCGGCGATGTTCATGCCGATCGACGAGTCCCCCGGCGACGAGGTGTAGATGGGCACGCCGCACTCGTAGGCCACGCCGAGCAGCGACTTGTTGCCGATACCGAGCGTGTTCTCCCGCTCGCGGATGTACTTGCCGCACAGCGCGTGGAATTCGGCACTGCTCATCGCGCGCTGGAACTCGGGACCGGTGATGATCTTCCGGAAGAAGGCATCGGTGCTGAGCAGTACGTCGTAGTCGAAGAAGATGTCGTAGATGCGGACGATCCCTTCCTCGCGCAGGACGGTGTCACTGGCCTGCGCGTTGCCGCGGTGCATGGCCAGGCCGAGGCCGAAGTGCGCGTCGTGATACAGGTTGGCGCCCGTGGAGATGATCCAGTCCACGAAGCCCGCCTCGATGAGCGGAATGATCGCCGCCATGCCGAGGCCCGCCGGCGTGAGTGCGCCGGTGAGGGTCATGCCCACCGTGACGTCTGGCTCGAGCATCTTCTTCGTGAAGAGCTGGCAGGCTTCGCGCAGCCGAGCGCCGTTGTAGGCCAGAAAGGTGCCGTCGATCAGGTCGGCCGCCGTCTCCGTGCCGTCGATGCGCCTGGGCATGATGCGACCGCCCTGCAGGAACCGCGAGCCCTCGTGCGACGTGTGCTCGGCGGGCACCTCGCCGCCGGTGCGCGCCTCCTCGCGAGCCTCGGCCGCCCGCTTCTGCGCGCTCTTGTTCCCCGCTGCCGATGCCTTGGTCGCGTCCGGGGACTTTCCTTTCTTGCTCGCCATGCTCGTCGGGTGAGATGTGGATGCTGCAGCGTGTCGCGCGGCCGACGGACCGCGCTACGAGATGTCCTTCGTCGGCCCCGTCGCCGCGTGGTACGCCTCGATCACGGCATGAGCGGCCTCCGCCGGATCGTCGGTGAGCAGCACGAGGTCGAGATCGCCCGGAGAGATCTTCTTCTCCACGAGCACGCGCGACTGCAGCCAGCGAATGAGGCCGGCCCAGTAGTGCCGGCCGAACAGGATGACGGGAAACTGGTAGATCTTGCCCGTCTGGATCAGGGTCAGCGCCTCGAACGCCTCGTCCAGCGTGCCGAAGCCGCCGGGGAAGATGATGAAGGCGCTGGAGTACTTGATGAACATCGTCTTCCGGACGAAGAAGTACCGGAAGTTCACGAGGGTGTCGACGTAGGGATTTGCGCCCTGCTCGAACGGCAGCTCGATGTTGCAGCCGATCGAGCGCCCACCGCCGAGCTTGGCGCCCTTGTTGGCGGCTTCCATGATCCCCGGCCCCGCGCCCGTGATGATCGAGAATCCGGCCTCGGCGAGGAGACGCGCCGTTTCCTGCGCGTTGTGGTACTGCGGGTCGTCGGGAGCGGTGCGCGCCGAGCCGAAGATCGAGACGCCGCGCTCCACGTCCGCGAGGTTGTCGAACCCCTCGATGAACTCGCCCATGATGCGCATCACGCGCCAGGTGTCGTTGCTCCGGAAGTCCCGGGCGCCGCGGCGGTCCTGATCGGGGATCTGGAGGAGCTTCTCGTCCTCGGTCACCGGGCCCACGAAGTCGCGCAGGTCGCTGTCCACCTTGCGCGCCGCGCCGGACGCGCGCGCCGGCGATGTCTGCGATGGCGGCGTGCGGCCCGCGGCGCGGTGTCCTTCCTCGGTGCGCTCGCGCAGCCCCTCGGTGGCGCTGGCCTCCGCGGCGGCGAGCTGGGCCGGATTGCCACGCTTGCCGGTGGCCGTGCGGGGCGACCGGCCGGCGGGTGTCTTGCCCGCCTTGCGCGTGCGAAGGGCAGCCGGAGCGACGGTGGCAGCCAGCGTCTCGGGCGGCGCGCTGGGCGTTGCGCGCTTGCCCGGGCGGGTGGAGCTTCGTTTGGGAGTGGCCATGCGGGAGTGTAGCCGGGATGCGCCGTCTCGCGCCAGCGCGCGGCAGCGCGCGATGCGCGACGACGCTCAGTGCGGCGCGGAGGGGTGCGCGCTCGACAGTCCGGTCATCATCCGCAGCAGTCCATCCTGCGTCGCCTCCTCCCGCCGTACCTCGCCCACGAGTCGCCCTTCGCGCAGCACGAGGATGCGCTCGGAGAGCGCGAGCACCTCCGGCAACTCGCTCGAGATGAGGAGGATCGCCGTGCCCTGCTCCGCCAGC
>JBKJIY010000109.1:0-35317 GCA_046598315.1 Gemmatimonadaceae bacterium | reverse complement strand
CTGGCGTGCGCCTGCGGGCCTCAGGCGCACATCCCTCCCCGTCCAGCGGTCGTGCCCGGAGCCCTCTCGAGCACTGACAGCGCGTCGCAGCTCGCGCGCGCACTCGCGCCACTCTTGTACCTCCAGCGCGACGAGACGTTCCCGATCTCGCGCGCGGTGGCCGTGGTTCATCCATCGCGACGAATCATCGCCTACCATCTACTGTGGCGCGACGACGTGCACGGCGCGTGGATCCCGTTCACCAAACCCACCGACGAGGAGGTCGTCTGGGTGGAGTACGACGCGAGCGGCGCGCCCACCGACCTGTGGACATACTGGCACGGCTCCCTCCTGCACACCGACTGGCGCGCACGTGGGACGCCGGCGATCGATGTGCAGTGGGGCAAGCACGGTTCCTTGCCGCGCAACGTGCTCGAGGGCGACCTTCCGCGCTTCGGCACGCTGAACATCTTCTACGCCCTGCACTTCATCGGCCTCCCCGACATTCTGCTCGGCCGCCTCTCGCGCCCGGGTCCGTCGGGGTTTTTCCACTCCTACCGCCGGTACCGCGACTTCTCGCGGCTGATCGTTCTGGGTGACGCCATCGACGTGGTGGTCCGCGCCGACGACGCGCACGAGGCACTCACCGCGGTTTTCGGCAAGCCGTATTCCCGGAAGCCACAGTGGCCTGTAGGGGCAGGAAGACAGGAAGACAGGAAGACAGAACGACAGTGACTGCGCTGTCTTCCTGTCCTCCTGTCTTCCTGTCTTCCTGTCTTCCTGTCTTCCTGTCTTACTTCTCCCACGAGCCATCCGGCCGGCGCCAGATCCTTCGGCCCACGCGCCAGGGCTTCTTGTCCGAGACCTCCTTGCCACTGCCGAAGTGCTCCGGTTCCTCGAGCGACTCCAGCATGTCGTTGGCCTTGGCGCTCGATTCGTCGGCCCAGTGGACGATCTCCGCCTCCGTGGTCATCGGTTCTACGGGGCTGCCGAACTCGCGCTTCCCGTGGTGGGAGAGGATCATGTGCTGCACCTCGAGGAGCTGGCCCTCGCTGCAGATGGACGCCATACCCACGGCAGCCAGTCGTCGCTCCAGCATGAAGCTGCCGAGGACGACATGGCCGAGGAGGAGCCCGCAGGTCGTGTAGTCGAACGCACCGCCGTCGATGCAGTAGGCCTCCACCTTCCCCACGTCGTGCAGCAACGCGCCGGCGACCACCAGGTCCACGTTCGCCTTCATCGTGCGGGCCGTGTGCTTGGCAATGGAGGTGACTTCGTACACGTGGAGCAGCAGGCCGCCCAGCTTGGCATGGTGGCCGCGCACCGCGCCCGGCGTCCGCTCGAACTGCAGTCGGAAGTTGTCGTCGGCATAGAACAGGTCCACCACGCGTCGGAGCGCCGGCGTCGTCAGCTCGGCGCGCTGCTTGTCGATCCAGTCCCAGAGCTTGACGGTGTCGCCGGAGATGCGTGGCAGGAAGGCGTTGTAGTCCACCATGTCGTCTGGCAGCACGCGGAGTGGCCCGGTAAGCTGGATCTGGCGCTTTCCCGTCTTGGCGTAGATGCCGATCTCGCCGATGGCCTGCACCACGCGGCCGCGGTCGGCGCCGTCGGCCCACGCGCGCTTGTCGGACCAGATGGGGGCGACGTCGATCTGACCGGAGGCATTCCCCAGCTTGAGGACGACGAATGGGTCGCCGTTTCCCTGGGTCTTGTCCAGACGCTCCAGCACGAGCAGCTCGTGCTGGACGCGCTCGCCCACGGCGAGACGTGCGAGATTGAGCGGAGGCATTCGTCAAGAGTGGCGGGCCGCGCCGACGCGGGCAAGCACGAATTGCCAAAAAATGCTGGCCGATACAGTCGCGACGTGCCATGTTGTGCGCTGCTCGATGCATGCACGCTGTTGCGCGGGTGGTCGTGCACGAGCGCGAGGGCACGAACGCGTCGTGCGTTGCACGCGTCAGACATGCATCGAGCATCGGCGTAAAGCGGTCGCGAGTCCGCCGGGTGGCGTACCGCGCCCAAAACTTGCGAACAGTCACCGAGGATTCGCGCAGCACCCAGAGCCCCTACCGGCAGAGGAGACGCAGCGATGGCAACGAAGTCGAAGAAGAGCACCAAGAAGGCGGCGAAGAAGTCGGCACGTCGTAGTGGTCCGGCGCGCGCCGGCGCGAAGAAGTCCGCGGCCAAGCGTGGCGCAAAGAAGGCGACGGCCAAGCGCGGTGCAAAGAAGGCGGCCAAGAAGTCGTCGGCCAAGCGCTCGCGTGGACCCGCCGTGACCAAGCGCTCCGGCGCC
The DNA here is from genome assembly GCA_046598315.1 of Gemmatimonadaceae bacterium. Lineage (GTDB taxonomy): Bacteria > Gemmatimonadota > Gemmatimonadetes > Gemmatimonadales > Gemmatimonadaceae > AG11. The sequence goes on along the minus strand of JBKJIY010000109.1, from coordinate 33,045 downwards.
AAGCGCAGTGGTGCGGCCAAGAAGAGTACGGCCAAGCGCTCGCCCGCCAAGAAGTCATCCGGCCGGTCGGCGGCCAAGAAGTCATCCTCACGTAAGGCAGCGGCCAAGAAATCCCCGGCCAAGAAGTCGTCCGCCAAGAAAGCGAGTCCGCGGCGGTCCACTTCTCCGGTGGCACGCGTGAAGCGCGTGGCATCCGGCCTCGTCGAGCAGGCGCAGACGGCCATCTCCCAGGGTGTGGACGCAGCGAAGGAGATGGGCGAGAACATCGTCGATCGCGTCACGAGCTGACCGGTCGCGTATCCTTGAGCGCCCGTCGACGAATCAGTCGGCGTGGCGCGCGAGGAAGGCCAGCACCAGACCGGCCACCGTGTCCTTGCAGTAGTCGATCGTGATGATGTGCCCACATCCCGTCACCCAGTGACGCTCGGTGGGGGCGGTGAGTGAGCGCGTCGCGCGCTCGGCCAGGGCGACGGGAATCCGGTTGTCGTCCCGCGAGTTGATGACGAGCGTGGGCGCCGTGACGCGTGCCAGCGCCCGGCGCCCCGCGTTTGCCGTGGCAACGAGCGCCCGCAACGCCCGCGGCGGAAAGACACCGTAGGCACGACTCTGCTGCTGCGCGACCGGGTCGTGCACCGACCGCTCGCCCCGGCCCGGCAAAAAGTGCAGCATCAGCCCCCACACCCACGAGGTGCGCGCCACCCAGGCGACCTGAGGCGGCGCAATGAGATACGGGGCAAGGAGGACGAGCACCCGCAGTCGTGGGGTGTGCGCGGCAATCTGCGCCGCGAGCGCACCCCCCATGGAAAGCCCCACCACGCCCACCCACGGCAGCGAGACGGAGAGATCATCGAAGGCATGCCGCGCCGCGTTGAGATAGGCCGCGGCGCTCACGTGGGAAAACTCGCTCGGCGATCGCCCATGCCCGGGCAGCAGTGGCGCATGGACCGTGTAGCCAGCGGCATGGAGACGCTCGCCGAGATATCGCAGGGTCTGGGGGGTATCGCCCGATCCGTGCAGCAGCAGTAGCGCCCGGCCGTTCGTGCCCTGCAGACGGAACGTCTCTGCGCCGAGCACCACCCCATCGCTGCCTGGCGTGAAGCGCGCGGCATATTCCCGATCTTCGCGGCTCGCTTGTGACGATGGGTGCCCGCGAGACAACGCGCTGGCCAGGGATCGTGGAAGCAGCCGGATGAGCATCACGTGGAGTGAGAGGAATGCATCTAGTATCGGCGCGTCGCGGGATCGACATCGAGGCTCCATCGGTCGATCCCCCCGGCCAGGTTGGTCACGCGGGAGAAGCCCTGATCGCGAAGCCATTCCTGCGCGGCCGCGCTTCGCGTGCCATGGTGACAGTACACCACGATCTCCCTGTCCCGCGCCAGGGAGGTCACGGCACTCGGCAGGGAGCTCAGAGGAATGAGACGCGCGTTGGGCAGTCGGGCAATCGACCACTCGTACGCCTCACGCACGTCGACGAGGGCCGGCGGTGACGCCTCGGCCAGCCGAGCCGCGAGCTGCGCAGGTGTGATCTCATCATCCGGCGCGTGGCTCGCGAACGCTCCGTGTCCGTTCCCCGACCCGGGACTCGCGCCGCCCGCGGCGGAGACGCCGCAGAACGCGTCGTAGTCGACGAGCGCCCTGATCTCGCGCGTTCCGCAGACAGGACACTGTGGATCCGGGGCAATGGCGATCGTGCGGAAGTGCATGCGCAGGGCGTCCACGAGGAGCAGGCGCCCGGCAAGCGACTCGCCCGAGCCAGTGATCAGCTTGATGGTCTCGGTCGCCTGCATCACGCCGACGAGGCCCGGCAGCACGCCAAGGACGCCCCCCTCGGCACAGTTCGGAACCAGACCGGGCGCGGGTGGCTCACGGAAGAGGCACCGGTAGCAGGGTCCGCCCGGCGCGCCGAACACCGAGACCTGCCCGTCGAAGCGGCTCACGCTGCCGTACACGTTGGGAATGCCCAGCAGCACACACGCGTCGTTGATCAGGTAGCGCGTCGGGAAGTTGTCGGTGCCGTCCACCACGAGGTGGTAGGTGCGCAGCACATCGAGCGCGTTGGCGCGCGTGATCCGCGTGTGGTAGGTGGAGATGTCGACGTGGGGGTTGATGTCGCGCAGGCGCGCCGCCGCCGAGGCAACCTTCGCGCGCCCCACGTCGCGCGTGCCGTGGAGCAGCTGCCGATGGAGATTGCTGAGCTCCACCACGTCGGCATCGAGAATGCCGAGATGCCCCACACCCGCCGCGGCGAGATACAGTGCCGCGGGAGAGCCGAGCCCTCCCGCGCCGACGATCATCACGCGGGCAGACTTGAGCCGGCGCTGTCCCTCTTCGCCGAATCCCGGGAGGATCAGATGGCGGTGATACCGCTGAAGCTCGTCCGGCGAGAGGGTTGTGACCATGCCGAACGAATATAGAGACTCGAAGCCCCAGCATCAGCTATGGAGCGCCAACGTCGTCGCCTCCGTCAGTCGCGCAATTTCCGCGGCGCCTCTGTCCATTCTCTGCACCTCGCCGCCTCCCGTGCGGAACACCGAATCGGTGTCGCGAGGGGCGGGCCGAGGGTGGAATGGCCACTGACGCCTCCGGTCAGGGCCGGCCGAGCGCCGAACGCGCCGCGACGATCGCGTCGGTCGCCGTTTCGAACCGCCTGGCGAGGTCGGCGAGCTCCTCCCCTGCGAGCCGCTGGTCGCTCTGGCGGATTGCTTCGTTCACGGAGGGAAATACCATGTCCGAGTATCCGTTGTTCTCGTCGGCCACATAAATGAGGTTGCGATACCAGGGACGCGTCCGGAGCCCTTCCGGGCGCACGAGGGCACGCTCTACCTGGAGCAGCGCGGCGTTGGCCGTGGCGCGCTGCCGCGCGGCGAGCGTGGCGCCCGCGAGTGCGGCGTCGCGCGCCGAGGCGAAGCTCGTCGCTTCGCGCTCCATCCGCTCGATCGCCGAGCGCAATGCCGTCGTGGTGCCCGTCCATCCACGCGACGTGAGCGATCGGTCGAGCTCGGGGAGGTAGCCCTTCATCGTGCGCGCGAACTCGACATAGTCGTACGGGAGGATGTCGGCGTTCGCCAAGCGGAGCAGCATGGCCGCGGCGATGCGCGCCGCCGTGGCGTGGTACACGAAGCCCGGATCGCCGAACTTCGACATCCACGCGAAGTCGTCGTACTGCGAGTGGTACACGCCGCCCGGACCGCCAAAGCCCCAGTCCGCGATGGGAATTCCGAGGTGATTGTAGAAGCCGGCGAAATCAGATCCGCCCCCCGGATTGCCCATCGCCGGCTCCGCCGTGTCCGCCACGGCGGAGGCGCGGCGCCATTCGGCGTAGACGCTCCCCTTCCCATTCGGATCGGGCACCGTGCGTGCGACGTCTCGCAGCAGGGGACGCAGAGAGGGCGAGCCGCCCCCGCCGAAGCGTGCGCCCTGCGCGGCCACGTCCTGATTCAGATACGCGATCCCCCCGCGCATGAGCCGAAGCGAGTCGTCTTCCACATACTCCGACGATCCGATCAGTCCCCATTCTTCGGCATCCCACGTGGCGAACACGATCGTGCGCTTGGGGCGGTGCCCACGCTTGACCGCGTCAGTCACGGCACGTGCCGCCTCGAGCACGCTCACGATGCCGCTCACGTTGTCGGCGGCGCCGGGCCCCCACGCGTCGCGGTGTCCGCCGACCATCACGATCTCGTCGGGAATTTCGCTTCCCCGCACGATGCCGAACGTATTGAAGACCGGCTTCGTCCCGTTGGTCGCGCGGTCGTCGGTCACCCGAACGCGGGCCCTCACGGGACCCGGGCCCACATGGTACCGAAAGGGAAGTCCTCCCTGCCAGCCGGCCGGCACGTCCCGGCCGCGCAACCCATCGAGCAGTTCGCCGGCGTTGGCGTACGAGATCGGGATCACGGGGATGTGCGGAATCCCCATGCGATCGACGGCGAGCCGCGGTGCGCCCGGCTTGCTCGGGTATCCCGGCGTGGAGGGATCGCCCGCGCCGTTCAGCACACTCCCGCGCTGAACGCCGTCGCGGTTGCGCATCGGTCCCATGGGGTAGACATCACCGCGCATGTAGCCGTCGTCCTGCGGGTCACTGTAGATGATCAGCGCCGAGGCACCGTGCTTTTCCGCCTCGCGGGCCTTGATGCCGCGGAACGAGCGGCCGTAGCGGGCGACGGCGATCTTGCCGCGCACGCTCACGCCCATGGAATCGAGCTGGGCATAGTCCTCGATGAGCCCATAGTTCACGTAGACGATGTCGCCAGTCACGTCGCCCTGCCCGCTGTAGCCGTTCACCGTGAGGTACTGCGGCAGCGCCGAGCTCGGATCGCCGGCGACCGGCGGCTCGGCGAGTGAGAGACGCTTCGGGCGCGGACTGGCGCGCCAGAGCGCGACGCTCGTGGGATGCGGCAGGAAGATGTCGTACTGCCGCACCTCCGTCTCCAGTCCCATCGCATTCATCTGCGCGATCACATAATCGCGCGAACGTGCCTGTGCGGCAGTGCCGGCGACGTGCGTCTCCGCGGACATCAGCCGCGAGTGCGTGCGGGCGCGCGTCGGGTCGGGGCGCGCGATGGCCTCCTTTTCCAGGGCGCGCTGCGCGGCCGCACCGGCGGTGGTGAAGCCCGGCAGGGCGAGGGCCGGCTGTTGCGCCGCGAGTGGAGCGCCGGCGAGCAGGCAGAGGGCGAGCGCCGGACGTGCGGCGGCGTGCGGAAAACGACGTGGAGACATGAATCCGGCGGCTGGAGGAGGCGCATGCATACGCCGCTCAATCTGCCGCGTCACGCCCGGCTACGTGAGGGGTGATGTCGACCGGTCAGAAGTTGAGTGCTTCTCGCGTACCGGTGATCACGAACTGCACCGCGATGGCGGCAAGCAGCAGGCCCATGATGCGGGTCATGACGCGGATGCCCGTCTGCCCCATGCGCGCCACGAGGTTCTCGCCGAGCCGTAGCGTGAGCCAGGCGATGAAGGTCGTGAGGAGGATTGCGCCGTACACCGTGGCCGTCTGTGCCGTGGTGCGCGCCTGTCCGGAGAGGACCATGATCGTGGAGATCGCGCCAGGGCCGGCCAGCATCGGCATGGCCAGCGGCGTGACGGCGACGTCGTCTTTCACGCGCCCTTCCGCGATCTCCGCCGTGCCCTCCTGCGTGGACCGATTCCCATGGAGCATATCCATCGCCACGAGCCAGAGGATCAGACCGCCGGCAATGCGGAAGGCCGGCATCGTGATGCCGAACAGCCCGAAGATCGCCTGGCCGGCGACGGCGAAGGTGAGGAGGATGACCGACGCGGCCACGCAGGCCCGTCGTGCCGTCACCTTGCGCTGCGCGGTGGTCTGTCCTTGCGTGATCACCAGATACGTCGGCACGACGGCGATCGGGTCCACGATGAAGAGGACCGACGTGAAGGTCACGAGGGCGAACTGCAGGTAGCTCTGCACGTCAGTCGTACTCGCCCATCGCCGCGTCGATGGCGGCCCTGAGCTCCCACTCTCGCTGCGGCCCGGCGGGTACACTCGCGGCGAGCGACCCGAACAGCCGCAGCATCTCGCCCTCCATGAACGGCTCGCGGTCCTGCACGCCCAGGGTGTCGAGCGAGCGCTCGGCCAGTGCACGGAGCCGTTGCCGCGTGTCCTCCGACAGTGCGGCGAGGGTGGGAGGCGCGGCCGGCGGCGGCAGGGGCGTGTGCTGCCGGCGGCGATTGGCGGCATCGAACATCGCCTTGACCGGCGCGAGGGATACGACGAACGAGCCGGCGGTGTGCTCGATGAACGCCTGCACCACGCCTTTCCGCTTCAGCTCGTGCAGGATGCGCAGGCTGGCCTCACGAACCCTGGCGATGCCGTCTTCGCTGTTGTTGCCACGCCCGGTGATGACGAGCACCTCTCCCGACTGCTGCATGTGATGCTGGCGGAGCCACGTCTCCAGCCGCTGCGCCGCCTCGTGCGCCGTGGGCAGCGACGTGCGCAAGTTCAGTGTCCGCGTCGCTCCGAAACGCACCTCATCAAAGGCGTGCTGCAGGGCCGAAAGACCCTGTACCTTGCGCGGCGTGGCCACAGCTCAGCGCTGACGCGGATCGACGATGATCTTCATGCGCGCGCGGCCGTCGAGACGCTCCGTGGGAGGCACGCCGAGCACGCGTGCCAGGGTCGGCGCGATGTCGGCGACGAGGGCGCGCTCAGGGTAGTGCCCACCCTTGAACCAGGGTCCGTAGAAGACCACCGGCACCCGCGCATCGTCGTCATACGGAGACCCGTGCTGGGCGTAGTTCACCCCAGCCGGCGACGCGCCCTCGACGATCGTCACCACGTACTCCAGCTGGGAATCGGGGGAGAGCATGTGCATCCAGCGTCGATTCACGAGATTGCGCACCGTATCGCGGCGGGCGAGATCCCGGACGTGCTCCACACGCGCGATGCCTGGCGTGGCGCGCACGGCCTGGACGAATCGGCGCAGGACCGGCTCGGGATCCACGCCGGCGACGGCGAAGCGATACCGGTCGACAGCGACCAGTGGACCGTCGAGCGCGACGGCGGTGCTGTCGACGCCGGCTGCGGCCAGGTCGGCCTTGAGCAGGCGAATAGCCGGGGCGAGATCGTAGCGAATCGCCGCCTTCCGCTGCCCCAGGCGCACAGCGACTTCCGGAAAGGAGGTCACGCCGTGATCGGCGGTCAGCGCGAAGACGATGGTGCTGGAATCTCGCAGCCTGTACAGCGAGTCGATGAAGGCGCCGAGGGTGCGGTCCAGCCGGAGAATGTTGTCGTGCTGCTCGCGGGAGTCGGGCCCGTAGCGATGGCCGATGTAGTCCGTCCCGGAGAGCGATACCGCCAGGAGATCGGGCTGCGGCCCCTTGCCCAGCCCGAGCGCCTGCACGCCCTCGAGGGCCGCATCGAGCGTGAGCCGGTCCATCCATGGCGTGTTCACCAGGTCCGCGGCGGCCAGCACCGTATCGACCGGGAGGAGGTGGGGAAAGACGAAATTTCGCCCCTCGTTCTCGACACTGTCGCCGTCCGGCTCCGCGTACTGCCCCGGAGCGAGCAGCAGATCCCAGGGCTGGCCCGCCAACCGTTGCGCCGTGCGGCGCGCATTGACGCCCCGAATCCACGACGGCAGCGTGTCGCCATAGTAGCGGCTCGTCGTGAAGTCGCCGTTCGTCGTGGCGTACCAGAAGACGCTCTGCTTGGCCCGTCCCAACGGAAGGATCGCCCCGCGGTCCTTCGCCGAGATGGACAGTGCGCGGGAACGGGCATCGCGGCTTCGCATCCAGTCGATCAGCGTGGAGCCGCGAAAGCGATAGGGCGAGGCGCCCGGGTTGCGGGAGGTCAGCAGGGGAGACTGCGGATCGACCACACCCGCCGCATTGCGGAGAATGCCCGTGGAGCCAGGGAAACGTCCCGAGAGCGAGACGGAATGCCCAGGCGCGGTCTCGGTGACGGCATGGTCCTGATACGCGTTCATGAACACCGCGCCATGATTCCTGAAGCGGGCGAATCCCCCGGCGAGCTGCGGCGCCCAGCGGTCCAGAAATTCGGGCCGCAGCTGATCCACCATCAGGAAGACGACGAGCGTGGGCCGCGGCGCATCGGCCGGCAACGGCGCCTGCGCGGCGAGTGGAACAGCCAGCAGGGCGAGCAGAGGCGCGAGTCGGCGCATTGAACGATGACGTGAGAGCGCGGACCCACGGGGGCGCGATGCCTCGATCTCCGTGGCGACTGGCGCGTACGTCATGAATCTACACGATGCCCGTTTCGCGACCACGGGCAGGCAACCGAGGTGCGAGACGTTATCCACCGCCGCCGGCCCTCAGAAGAATTCGTTGAAGCCGCTGCCGAATCGTGGGTTGACCACGTTGTTGAGCACCGAGCCGAAGGTGTAGCTGATGCCGCCGAAGAAGAACGCACGATAGGTGGTGGCGAGCTGGGACTGGCGGAGCAGGACGTCCTCGCGCGACAGATTGCCCTTGGACAGGTAGATCTGATCGTGCAGCACGGAGTAGAACCCGTAGAAGTTGACGCTCAATCCCTTGACGATCCGCACGTCGCCATTGAGGGAGAAGTTCAACCGGCTCTTGGAAAGATCGTCGAGGAAGTGATAGCCATCCGCCTGCATCTCGATGGAGCCCCATTTCTGCTTCTGCTCGAACGCGATGAGCAGCGACTCGAAGGGCCGGGTTTCCACCTTCTTGAAGAACACGGTGGTGTCGCGGTACCGGAAATGCTGCATGCCGGCCGCATACTGGAACCGGAGCTGTCGGCGCGTCGATTCCTTGTAGGGATACAGGTCGTACTCGATCGCCGGAGAGAAATTCGCCGCGAGCTGCTGGTTCAAGAAGGTCGACGACGCAGCGCCTCCCTTGAGACCAGCGGACCAGTGGTCGCCCAGGCTCTTGACCTGGAGTGCGTTGCCGCCGAAGTCCCGCGTCACAGACGTGATCCGCTCGCCCTTGATGGAGAACGACTGGTCCCGGTAATTCTCGCGGACCGTGAGGTTCGTCTTCCACTGCTCCGTGACGCGATTGGCGCTCACACTGCCGTTGAGGAAGTTGCTCGAGAAATCTCGCTCACGCGAGCCGTTGACTCTCGTGCCGAGCCGGAACACCCACGCGTTCCATGGATCGTGCTTGACGACCGAACTTGCCGCGCCAGCGGCCGGCGCCGACACGGTGAGCGTTCCGCCCACCGCCTCCGGCGTGCGAGCCAGATATCTGGCCAGACCCAGCTTGATGGTGCGCGAGATCGTCTGCCGCTGCTCCGCTTCCGTGGCTCCCTGTGCCGTTCGCGCCACGAGGGTGTCGCTCACGCTCGCGAACCGCCGCTGTCCGTAGAACGCCAGCGTGAAGTTGCTTCCTCCGCCTCCGGTGGTCTCACGCGTGATGAGCACGTGCACGTCGGCGGCCGACCGATCCCGCACGTGATCGACGAAGGCGATCTCGTTGCGGTAGAAATCCGGCTCGCAGTAGAAGTCGCTGCAGTCCAGAAACAGGGCGAAGGCGCGCGGTGCGGCGGCCTGCGACGCGGCGTCGCGCCCGAGGAGGGCCAGGAACGCCGCGCCGAGCACGACGTGACGAAGGATCATCAGGTGGGAGTCGGGGTGTCGGTCGGTGCCTACAGAGACGAGCGCGCGGCATCCGGAGAGGATGCCGCGCGCTGAATGTGCTGGTTGCGTGACCGGTCCGCCAGAGTGCGGCCGATGCCACTGGCTTAGAGTGTTCTCAGCGGCCCATCACGCCGCGCGCGCCAGCGACGACGCGAGAAGATTCCGCGCGAAACAGATCTCGTTGCACGCGAAGCGTCGCGCACACCCGAGGCAGTCACGCCGGATCTTCTCCGGATATCGTGCCCGGTCCACCCGCTGATACCCGATGGCAGTGAAGAATTCCGGTTGTAGCGTGAGCGCGAACACGTCGTGGATGCCGCGCTTGTGCGCCAGCGCTTCCACGGCACCCACGATCGCGGGACCGAGTCCCTTGCCGTGCGCCTCGCGTGACACGGCGATCGCCGCAATCTCGGCCACGCTCGGCGAATATTCCTTGAGTGCGCCGCAGGCCAGCAAATCGCCTCGTGCGTTCTGCGCCACGACGTAGTCGTCGATCGCGAGGGCGATGACGGCGGGACTGCGTTCCAGCATCTGTCCCTCGAGGGCGAAGGTGTTGTTCAGGCGGGAGATGCCGTCGGCGTCGTGTGGGCGCGCGCGGCGAACGAACAGGTCAGGGGCCATCAGAGGACCTCCTCGAGAATCTGCAGTCCATGGCGCAACTCGTCCTGCGTCGCCACGAGGGGCGGCAGGAGGCGGACCGTGTAGTCGCCGGCCGAACAGACGAGCAGCCCGCGTCCGAGCGCTTCGCTCACCACGTGTGCCGCCGTGCCCATCACGTCGATCCCCCACATCAGTCCCGCGCCGCGCACCTGGCGGATGCGGCTCGTGCGACCGGCCAGCTCGTGGAGCTGCTGCCCGAACCATGCGCCGTTCGTGGTCACCTGCTCCAGCATGCGAGGGTCGGAGAGCCGCTCGAACACATGGAGCGCCACGGACGAGACGAATGGCCCGCCGCCGAACGTGGTGCCATGGTCGCCAGGCTTGATCGTCGCCGCGATGGCCTCCGTCATCAGGATGGCGCCCATCGGCAGTCCGCCGGCCAGTGGCTTGGCCAGCGTGAGCAGGTCGGGTTCGATCCCCGCGTGCTCGTAGGCGAACAACGTTCCGGTGCGACCGAGGCCACACTGGATCTCGTCGAAGATGAGCGCGATGTTGCGCGCCGCCGTCACCGCGCGCAACTCGCGCAGGAATCCGGGATCGAGCACGCGCACGCCCCCTTCGCCCTGCACCGGCTCCACGATCAGCGCCGCCACGGTGTCCTCACTCAGCGCCGCGTCGAGCTCGGCGAGGTCGCGCTCGAAGATCGACACACCCGGCACGAGGGGACGGAAGGGCAGCCGATAGGCCGGCCGGTCCGTCGCGGCGAGGGTGCCGAACAGGCGCCCGTGAAAGGCACCGCGAAGCGCGAGGATCTCGTGCTTGGCGTCGCCGAGCGTGCGCGCCCAGCGTCGCGCGAACTTGAACGCCCCCTCGTTTGCTTCCGCGCCGGAGTTGCAGAAGAAGACCTTGTCGGCGAACGACCGTTGCACGATCGCCGCGGCCAGTCGCTCCCCGGGCGCCGTGCTGTAGAGATTCGACGTGTGCACCAGGCCCTCCACTGCCTCGTGCATCGCCGCTTTCAGCGCCGCGTCGTCGTAGCCCAGGGCGTTCACCGCGATGCCGCTCACGAAGTCGAGGTAGGCCTTGCCGTCGCTGTCGTAGAGATGCACGCCGCGACCCCGGACGAACTCCACGGGAGCCCGTTTGTACGTGCCGAGGATGGCGCTTTCCATCACGACCGACGCGCCGGCGCTGCCCGGCTGCGCTTCGTGCACCGTCGAGTCAGCCATCGGATCCACCGTCGCTGCCGTCATGCCGCCACCCTCCCCGCTCGCGTCAATACCGTTCCGCGATCGAGCTGCTCGATCGCGGCGATGTCTGAGATCCGCACCCGTCCTACGCCGCCTTCCAGCGCCGAGAGCGCCGCCTGCAGCTTGGCGCCCATCCCCCCGGCCGCCGTGCCGTCCTCGATCAGCCGCCTGGCGCCGTCGGGCGAGAGGCGCTCCAGTGTCGCGCCGTCCACCCGCACGCCGGCCACGTCCGAGACGAGCAGCAGCTCGTCCGCGTGCATCGCCACGGCGATTGCCGCCGCGGCATCGTCGCCGTTCACGTTCAGCACCGGCCCGGCCGACGGATCGCCGCTGCGGCTCACCGGCGAGATCACCGGAAGCAACCCGCCGTCGAGCAGGTGCTTCAGCACGCTCGTCGCCACGCGCGTCGGCGTGCCGACAAATCCGTAACGATCACGATCCACCGGTGTGGCGCTCATCAGCGCGGCGTCCTCCCCCGAGAGGCCGATGGCCGCGACGTCCCGGTCGACGAGGGCGGAGACGAGCCGCTTGTTGGCCGAGCCGGAGAGCGCCATGCGGATGATCTCCAGATCGAGTGCGCTCGTCACGCGGCGGCCGCCGTTGAACGTCGCCACCACGCCGTAGAGGCGCTGCAGCGTGCTCACCTCATCCCCGCCTCCGTGCACGACGATCAGCGAGGCCGGCTGGGCGTGATGTGCCGCGGCGACGGCATCGGGAAGTGCGGTGTCGGCCTGGGGACGCCCGCCCACCTTGATGACGCGCATCACTCTGGCAACCCCATCGGCTCGGCGAGTCCGAACATGAGGTTGGCATTCTGCACCGCCTGGCCGGCGGCGCCCTTGACGAGATTGTCGATCGCCGACGTCACGAGCAGCGTCGGAATGCGCACCGACTCCACCATCGTCGCCGTGAGGCGCAGCACGTTGCGTCGCACCACGTCGCGCAGCGTAGGCTGCTCGCTGGCGATCTCGATGAACGGCTCGGCGGCGTAGGCGTCGTGGAAGAGCGCGAGGGCGTCGCCGAGCGGTTCGACGAGGGGGACGGTGATGGTCGAGAGGATGCCGCGCGCCACGGGGAGCAGATGCGGCGTGAACACCAGGTCCGCGTCGGCGCCCAGCGTGGCGAGCGTGGCCGACATCTCCAGCAGGTGCCGATGCCTGTTGCCCACGCCATAGGCGCGGTAGTCGCTGTCCACCTCGGCGAACAGCAGCTCGCGCTTCGGCGAGTTGCCGGCGCCGCTCACTCCGCTCGCCGAGTTGGCGACGATCGTCGCGCCGGTGCGAATCATCCCGCGCGCCACGAGCGGAGCCAGCGCGAGGAGAATCGAGGTGGGATAGCAGCCGGGATTCGCGACCACGTCCGCCGCGAGAATTGCCCGGCGGGTCGCTTCGCCCAGCTCGGGCATACCGTAGATGGCGACGTCCCCGCCATTGCCCGGCCGCAGGTCGCTGGAGAGATCCACCACCCTGGCCCCGGCGCCCCGGGCGCGCTGCACCCACGGCAGCGAGGCCCCGTGCGGCAGGGCGCAGAACACGAGGGCGGCGTCGGCAAGTGGCGCGTCGTCGGACGCGATGAAGCGCACGTCGCGGCCGGCTGCGCGGATGGACTGTCCGCGCTGCTCGTTCGCTGTAGCGAAGGCCAGCGAGAAGCGCGGATGCCGCTCCACCATGGTACAGAGCTCACGACCAGCGTATCCGCTGGCGCCGAGCACGCCGACAGGTATGTTTTTCACATCATAATGCATAATCATGCATCATTGTCTGGTCAATCCCCGCTTCCGTGATGAGGTGCCGCGTGGTAGAATGGACTCGTCACCAGGAGGGGTCATGACCAGGAAACGGGTGCGTCAGACGGCCATCCTCGATATCGTGTCGAGGCACGTCGTTGGCAGCCAGGAAGATCTGCGACGGCGAGTGGCGGCCCTGGGCATGGTGGTCACACAAGCGACACTGTCGCGCGACATCCGCGACCTCGGGCTCGCCCGGGTCTCCACCGACGACGGTGTACGCTACGTCGTGCCGGAGTCGCTCGGTGGAGGCGACGACAAACCCTTGCTGGCCAACCTCTTACCACAACTGTTCTCCCGGATAGACGGGGTGGGAGAACTCGTCGTCCTCCACACGGTCGCGAGCGGCGCCCAACCGATCGCCGAAGCGATCGACCAGGAAGACTACGAGGAGGTGATGGGCACCATTGCTGGCGACGACACGATCCTCATCGTCACACGCTCGGCAGCGGCCCGCGCCATCCTCACGGCTCGCCTGCTCCACCTGGCCGGCGAGGACTGAGGCATCCTCACCGGTCCACAGGGTGCACCCGTTGACGTGCGCCTTGCATATGAGTAAATATGCATTGTACTGCATAATCTTATCTCAGGAGCAGCCATGACCCGCACCATCGTCCTCGCCTACTCCGGCGGCCTCGACACGTCGATCATCGTGCCCTGGCTTCGCGAGCACTACGACGCGCGGGTCATCTGCGTCGCCGCCGACATTGGACAGGGAGCCGAGGAACTGCGCGGCGTGCGCGACAAGGCGCTCGCGTCGGGCGCGGAGGAGTGTTTCGTCGAGGACCTCCGCGAGGAGTTCGTCCGCGATTTCATCTTTCCCACGCTCCGTGCTGGCGCCATCTACAACCGCAAGTACCTCCTCGGCACCGCGATGGCGCGTCCTCTCATCGCCAAGCGTCAGGTCGAGATCGCCCACCGCGTGGGCGCCGACGCGCTCGCGCACGGGTGCACCGGCAAGGGGAACGATCAGGTGCGCTTCGAGATGACCTTTGCGACGCTCGCGCCCGAGCTGCCGGTGATCGCCCCGTGGCGCGAGTGGGACATCCGCAGTCGCGAGGACGCGATCGACTACGCCGCGGCGAAGGGGATCCCCATCGCTGCCACCAGGGCCAAGATCTTTTCCCGTGACGCCAACATCTGGCATCTCAGCCACGAGGGCGGCAACCTCGAGGATCCCAACTCCGCGCCCGTCGCCGACATGTTCATGCTCACCGCCGACCCCATCCAGGCGCCCGACGCGCCCGAGGACGTGGTGATCGGCTTCGAGCGCGGCACCCCTGTCTCGGTCAATGGCGTCGTGCTCGATCCGGTCGCGCTGCTCACCGCGCTCAATGAGACCGGCGGCAGGCATGGCGTGGGCCGGATCGATCTCGTGGAGGATCGCATGGTAGGCATGAAGTCGCGCGGCGTGTACGAGACGCCGGGCGGCACGCTCCTGTACGCCGCGCACTCCGAGCTCGAGCAGCTCGTGCTGGACCGAAAGACGCTCTCTGCAAAGGATCTCATCGCGCCGCGATACGCCGACCTCGTGTACGAAGGCCGGTGGTGGACAACGGAGCGCGAGGCGTACGACGCCTTCGTGAACGTCACGCAGGCGCGCATCACCGGCACGGTCACGCTGCGCCTCTACAAGGGCGGTCATCAAGTCGTGGGCCGAGCGAGCGTGCACGCGCTGTACGACGAGCGCTTCGTCACCTTCGGCGAGGATGACGTGTACCAGCAGAGCGACGCGGCCGGCTTCATTCGGTTGTTCGCGCTGCCGGCGCGCGTTCGCGCCATCAAGGACCGGGAGCTTGCCGCGGGCGGGGCCGCAGATGCACCCGCGGCCACGCCGGTGTCCGAGCTGGCCGGCGTCTGACGTTGTCGCACGACGAGAACACGGTGCCGGCAGATCCCGCTCCAGCGGTCCGGTCGCACAAGCTGTGGGGCGGGCGCTTCGGCACCGGCCCCACGGCGGAGTTCGACGCACTCAACAACTCCATCGGCATCGATTTTCGCCTCTGGCCTCACGACATCCGGCTGTCCAAGGCCTGGGCCGTGGCGCTGTGGGGAGCCAACGTGCTCACCCTGCAGGAGAGCAAGTCGCTCGAGCGTGGACTGAACGCCGTCGGCGCACGACTCGACCGCGGCGAGCAGCCGCAGCCCTCCGACGAGGACGTGCATACGCTCATCGACCGCCTGCTGCACGAAGAGGTCGGCGACGTCGCCTCCAAGCTGCACACGGGACGGAGCCGCAATGATCAGGTGGCGACGGCGACACGCCTGTGGACGATGGATGCCTGCCTGCGACTGGATGCGGCCGTGCGAATGTTGCAGTCGGTGATGGTCGAGCAGGCGCTCGTGCTGGAGTCGGTGCTCATGCCGTCGTACACGCACCTGCAGCGCGCCATACCTGTCTCGGGCGCCCACTGGCTCCTCGCGCACTTCTGGCCGCTCGAGCGCGATCGTGCCCGGCTCCGGACCGCGCAGCGCTCCGCCGCCGTACTCCCGCTCGGCTCGGGCGCCGTGGCGGGCTGCGCCTATCCCATCTCGCGCGTGTTGCTCCAGGGCACGCTCGGCTTCGATTCGGTATCGCCCAACTCGATCGATGCCGTGAGCGACCGCGATTTCATCGCCGAGCTGCTGTTCACCTGCACGATGATCGGGACGCATCTCTCGCGGCTCGCCGAGGACCTCATCATCTACGGCAGCAGCGAGTTCGGCTTCGTGCAGTTTGGCGAGGGGTTCACGTCGGGCTCGAGCATGATGCCGCAGAAGCGAAATCCCGACGCCCTTGAACTCGCCCGCGGAGCGGCGGCCCGCATGCTCGGCAACCTCACCGCCCTGCTCGCCACACTGAAAGGCCTGCCGAGCAGCTACAACAAGGATCTGCAGGACGACAAGCGGACGCTGTTCGACGCGACCGACACGTTGCTGCTCGTGCTTCCCGCCGTGGCAGGCGCGCTCGCGGAGTGCCGTTTCCGACCGGAGCGCATGAAGAGCGCCCTCTCGAGCACCATGATGGCCACGGATCTCGCCGACTACCTCGTTCGGAAGGGAGCCACGTTTCGCGAGGCGCACGGCGCCGTGGGCCGGCTCGTGCGAGAGAGCGAAGACACCGGAGCCGAGATGCAGTCGCTTCCTCTTTCCTCGTTCGCGGCCGCCCATGCGCTGTTCGGTGAGGATGTCCACGACGCGCTCGACGCAACGCGGTCGGTGGCGCAGCGCGAGGTAGAGGGAGGCACAGGACCGACGGCCGTCCGCGCGCAGATCGAGGCGGCGCACGCGGCGGTAGGA
The DNA here is from genome assembly GCA_046598315.1 of Gemmatimonadaceae bacterium. Lineage (GTDB taxonomy): Bacteria > Gemmatimonadota > Gemmatimonadetes > Gemmatimonadales > Gemmatimonadaceae > AG11. The sequence goes on along the minus strand of JBKJIY010000109.1, from coordinate 17,041 downwards.
GCGGGAAGCGACGGGAAGACAGGAAAACAGGAAGACAGGAAAACAGGAAAACCGTAGAACCCTGGGCAGTCACTGTCTTTCTGTCTTCCTGTCCTCCTGTCTTCCCGCTGCTATTACCCCGCCCAGCCACGCCGCCGGCATCACCATCGCGATCGCCACGACGTGATACCACGCCGGCGCCATCTCCCACATCGCGGCACTGCCGGCCACGTTGAAGATCAGCCCGAGGATCCCGAGCACCGTGGCGTGCCACATCGGACGCTCGGGCGCGAGGCGCGCGGCAAGCCAGCAGCCGAAGGTGGCGAAGAGAAACACGTACGCCTGCATGACGAGCAGCCAGGGAACACTCTCCACCCGCCCCGACGCGCTGAAGATCTGTGGGACCGTGGCCCGCAGCACCGCATCGGTTCCGAAGGCCAGCGCGGCGATGACGACGAAGCCCGCAACGATGGCGAGAATGCTCTGGCGACCCACCTTCATGACTTCCTCCACTGCGTGAAGGGAGATCGCCGCGGACGGCGGGGGAGGCGGCGCGTCAGGACACACGAGCGGTGAAACGCGCGACATCGGTCGGGTACCGCCCGGACGGGTACCTCGACCGTGTCGCGCCGGAAACGCGCTGAGGACGCGTGTTCCGGTCGTGCTCCAACTACGTGCGAGAGCTGTAGAGGGATCCGACGCCGACGCACACCGACCGACCGCGCGATCGCGTGAGCCTTGGCGAATCTCTATGATATGGCGCCGCGATGCAAGCACCGCGTGCTCGATCACGTCGCGAAAACTTCGCGCGCGACATCGCCATCGTCCCGCGGACGACGCTCAATGTCGCGCGAAGACCCGCACCGCGCCCTGTGCGGTGAACGACATCACGTCGTACTTGTCCCGGCGCGCCCCCATCTCCATGCCCGGCGAGCCGACAGGCATGTCGGGCACGGCAAGTCCGATCACCCCCGCCGGTGCGCTCGACAGAAACTTCTTCACGTCCGCGGCGGGGACGTGTCCCTCGATCACGTAGCGGCCGGCGACGGCGGTATGACACGAGCGGAGTTGCGCCGGCACGCCGAGGCTGTCCTTGAGCGCGTCCATGTCCGAACGGTCGCGAACGTCGGGGCTGAGGCCGTTCGCCTGAAGATGCTTCACCCACTTGGTGCAGCAGCCGCACGACGGGTCCTTGTAGACCGTGATCTTCACGGGCTTGGCCGCCGCGGCGGCGGCGGGGCCGAGGGCGGTCATGGCGCCCGCGGCCGCGATCCCAACAACCACACGGGCGAGCCAGTCACGCCGCGTCAGTTTCGTCCAGTCCGTCATGATCGCCCCCCGGGGTGCGCGCGTGTGCGACGCACTTGCGCGCACAGGTCTCGTCTGCAAGCTAGCGACGTTTCTTCACTCTCGGTACACGCCGGAGATGGAGACGCTCCGTCGTTCAGGGATTTCCGGCGGCGGCCTGCACAAATGCGTGAACGAGCTCGGCGTCGAGAACGCCCGCCCGGCGCACGCCACTGCAGACGTCCACACCAAAGGGTCGAACCATTTCGATCGCCTCCTCCACGTTGGTGGGCGAGAGCCCGCCCGCGAGGATCACCGGCGCGAGCACCTCTTCACAGATCCTGCGGCTCACCGACCAATCGTGAACGCGCCCTGTTCCACCGAGCTCCTTGACCTTCGCGTGCGGATTGCCAGAGTCGAGCAACAGCGCATCCACGTGTGGGGCGACGGCGACCGCCTCGCGCACCGACGCGTCGCCCTGCACGTGAATTACCTGCATCAGCAGCGTATCTGGAGCCCCCGCGCGCAGCGTTGCGTACTCGCCCGCCGGGAACGTATCGCAGAGCTGCACGATGACGGGGCGAATGTGCTCGATCTGCTGGAGGATGCCGGCGGCGGTCTGTCGTGACGTGAGGAGCACCGTGGCAGCGCGCCGGCCGATCCACTGGGCAATCGCGGCGGCCCGCTCGTCAGTGATGACGCCCGGTCCGCTCGGCATGGCCGAGACGAAACCGAGCGCATCCGCGTCCGCCTGGAGCGCCGCGGCTGCCTCCTCGTTGGAGGAGATGCAGCAGATCTTCACGCGGATGCGTCCAGGCTGCGCCGTCAGAAACTGGGCGCCCGAGGCACGTATCTCGGGATCAGCCGGCACGGCACTTCACGCACAGGGTGTCGGCGCCGAGATCGGTGGCCAGCCGCCGCCAGTGCGAGCCATGGAGGTGCGCGTAGCAGAGAATGCGGCGGCAACGCTCGCACACTCCTCCCTTGATCAGATCCACTCGTCCCCCGCACTGGTCACAGTCCGTGGTCACTTCGGTGCTGCGAAAGAACTCCACTTTGCCCATGGGGGAAGTCTAGCGGATCGTGGCGGGCGTGGATACATGGAGCAGGGCGGGATGATCGACCCGGCGACGGGTGCCGGGTCGCTGCTAGATTCGTCGGCATGTCTCGCGAGGTAGCGCCTCTGACTCGCCTGCCCATCGACGACGTGCTGCCGGCGCTGCGCGAGGCGCTGTCGTCACACGCATCGGTGGTGCTGCAGGCCCCGCCGGGTGCGGGAAAGTCGACGCGCGTGCCCCTCGCCCTTCGCGATGCCGCCTGGCTCGCCGGTCGTCGCCTCGTGATGCTCGAGCCGCGCCGGATCGCCGCGCGCGCGGTAGCGCGTCACATGGCCGGCCTCCTCGGCCAGTCCGTGGGCGAGACGGTGGGTTACCGCGTGCGTGGCGACGTCCGCGTGGGGCCGCGGACGCGTGTGGAGGTGGTGACGGAGGGCGTGCTCACGCGCATGCTCGTCGCCGACCCCACGCTCGAGGGTGTTGGCGCCGTGATCTTCGACGAATTTCACGAGCGCAATCTCGTGGCGGACCTCGGGCTCGCCCTCGCACTGCAGGCGCAGGAGCTCCTGCGTCCCGAGCTGCGCATCCTCGTCATGTCGGCCACGCTCGAAGGGGCGGCCGTCTCGGCGCTCCTCGGCGATGCGCCAATCGTGCACAGCGAAGGTCGGCAATACCTCGTGGAGGTGCGCCATCGTCCGCGACGCGACGACCAGCGGATCGAGAGTGCCGTGGCGCTCGCGGTACGCGGCGCCCTGGCGCACGATCGGGGCAGTATTCTCGTCTTCCTGCCCGGAGTCGCCGAGATCCGGCGTACCAGCGAGTTGCTCACGGGCGATGCGTGGCCGCGCGAGGTGCGGGTGCGCTCGCTGTACGGCGATCTCTCCGCCGCAGACCAGGATGCGGCCATCGCGCCGGCGCCTGCCGGAGAACGCAAGGTCGTTCTGGCCACCTCCATTGCCGAATCGAGCCTGACCATCGATGGCGTGGGTGTGGTGATCGACGCCGGTCTCTCGCGGGTGCCGCGCTTCGCCGCTCGCACGGGGATGATGCGCCTGGATACCGTGCGCGTCTCGCGCGCGTCGGCCGACCAGCGCGCCGGACGCGCCGGACGCACCGCCGCCGGCGTATGCTATCGCCTCTGGGATGAAGCCGAGCACGCCGCGCTGCCGTCGCGGTCGGTCCCCGAAATCCTCGACACCGATCTCGCGCCCCTCGCGCTCGATCTTGCTGCGGCGGGCGTGACCGATCCACTCGCGCTTCGCTGGCTCGACGCGCCACCGCCCGGCGCGCTCGCCGCCGCGCGCGCGCTGCTGCTCCACCTCGGCGCGCTGGACCCGAGTGGTCTCATCACCGCGCACGGGCGCGCCATGACCTCCCTCGGGACGCACCCCCGATTCGCCCACATGCTGCTCGCCGCCACCTCGCTCGGCTTCGGCGCCACCGCCTGCGTCGTCGCGGCGTTGCTCGAGGAGCGCGACCTGTTCGCGCGAGGGGGCGCGGCGGAGCGCGATGCCGATCTCCGCACGCGGGTCACCGCGGTTGCCAATCCCGGCGACGGGGCACCCGTGGACGGCGGGGTGCTGCATCGCGTGCGCGACCAGGCCCGTCGCTGGCGCGCGCGCCTCGGCGTTGCTGGCGATTTCTCCGATCCGAACGATACGGGTCGCGCGCTCGCGCTGGCCTATCCCGACCGCGTTGCAGTTCGGCGCTCCGGCGGCGGCGCGCGCTTTCTGCTGCGGAATGGAACGGGCGCCATGCTGCCCGATCCCGGCTCGCTCGCGTCCGCCGACTGGATCGCGATCGGCGAGCTGGACGGCCGCCACCCCGAATCGCGCGTGTACCTCGCCGCAGCGTTGCAGCGTGCGGAGGTGGAGACGCTGTTCGCCGCCGACGTCGCGCGCACGCGTGTGGTGGCATGGGATGCTGTCGCCGGCGCGGTCGCCGCCGTGGAGCGCGAGTCTCTGGGGGCCATCGTGCTTCGCGAGCGTGCCGTACGCGACGCCGATGCCGTGACGATCGCCGAATCCCTCCTCGACGCGATCAAGCGTGGGGACGGGGTGCGCATCTCCTGGACGGAGGGGGCGCGGCGCGTGCAGCAGCGAATTCTGTTCGTGCGCTCGCTCGTTCCCGGCTGGCCGGATGTCTCCGACGATGCCCTCGCCGCGTCGCTCGATCAATGGCTCGCGCCGCATCTCGTCGGCGCTCGTCGGCGCGCCGATGTCGAGCGGCTGGACGTCGCCGCGCTGCTGCTCGACATGCTCACCTGGGAGCAGCGCCGCGACCTCGAATCGCTTGCACCCAGTCACGTCACCGTGCCGACCGGTTCGCGGATCGCCGTGGACTATGGCGACCCGCTCGCGCCGGCTCTGTTCGTGAGGCTGCAGGAGTTGTTCGGCCTGGCAGACGGGCCGCGCGTGGGACGCGACCGCGTGCCTCTCGTCCTGCATCTGCTCTCACCCGCGCGCCGGCCCGTTCAGGTCACGCGCGACCTGGCGGGGTTCTGGGCGGGCTCCTATTCCGCGGTACGCCGGGACCTGCGGGGACGATACCCCAAGCATCCGTGGCCCGACGACCCGCGCTCGGCCGAGCCGACTCGCCGCGCGAAGCCGCGCGAGAGGTGACGCTGACCATCACCACGGCGCCCGACGCGGCCGCATCGTCAGAACGTGATGCCGAAGGTGATCGGAATGAACTTGTAGGTTCCAGCGTTGCGCTCCTCGCCCAGCATCGCATGCACGCGCGCCTCGAAGAACGTGGACAGCCCGACGAGCGGAAAGCGCAGTCCGCCTCCGAGATTCACGCCGAGCGCGTTGGCGTCATTCGTCGGCAGCCCGGTGCCGGCGAACTTGCGATTGTAGTAGCCCAGGCCGCCGATCAGGTACGGCGCGCTGGCCGTGAGCCCGAGATTGAAGATGGCGTTGGCGGTCGCGTTGAGGATGCGCACGTCGCCGCCGCCGTTCTTGAAGCCGAAGCTGTTGTACGCGCCCTCGAGGCGAACGCCCACCGGGATTGTCGTTCCCCCCAGGTTGAGACTGGCGGCGACGTTGTATCCGAGATCCGTCACGTCACCCAGGCGCGCGATGGGAGCGCTGAGGCCACCAGCCACGCTCACCGATGTCTGGGCACTGAGTGCTGACGCTGAGGCGGCAAGCGCGCCTCCGATGAGCACCGCGAGAAGCCGTCGTACCATGGAATTCCTCCGAAAGTGGTCAGTGATTCAATACCGCCTCTGTCGATATCCATGCCATGCTTCGGCAACGTGACGTGGGTCACGGTCACCGTGGGCAGGCGCGTTGAGAGGCACCGGCCAAGGCATCCGGCGCGTCGACTGCATCAGTCCCAGGCCACCGTCGAGGACACTTCTGTCTCCGCGAGTGGGCACTCGACCCCACATCGCGCGATGCATGAACGAGCGGGGCGGGGCGTCTGCACGACGCCCCGCCCCGCTCCTGTGTCGACGCGCGCGAGGTCTCAGACCTTGCTCACATTCTCCGCCGCGGGTCCCTTTGCCCCCTGGACGATGTCGAACTCGACGGCGTCGCCCTCCGCGAGCGACTTGAAGCCGTTGCCCTGAATCGCGCTGAAGTGCACGAAGCAGTCTTTCTCGCCGCTGTCGGGGGTGACGAAGCCGAAGCCCTTCGCGTCGTTGAACCACTTCACTTTGCCGGTCGTACGCATGTCCCACTCCTCGGGAAACTGATTGTCTAGGGAGCGGAAGGCCGACCCCGACAATTCTCTGTTACGCGGGCGCACCAGTGGCCCGCCGCAAACGAACGCGCTGGGACCTACCTCGACTCCCAGCAGCGGCTAACGTAGCAGAGCAAAAATGGGTGGTCAATAGCGAGTCCGGGACCTTCCGTTGCCGGTGGCAGCGGAACAGCGCGTCACGGTACCGGGTGCACCGCCGTCACGTAGTAGTCGGTTTCGCCGAAGCAGCGAGTAGGCACCCCGCGATGCTGTTCATAGGTGAGCGACACACGCGAACCCATCAGGCTGGTGATCTGTTTCGCCACACTGTCGCTGCGCACGCTGAAGGCGAATCGTTCCTGTGCGGCGCCGGGCATGTTGACCATCGCCAGCTCCCCTTCCCACGTCTTGCAGACCCATCCTTTCTGCGAGAATTTCTGGATGAAGCCGGCGCGCTCGCCGCGAGAGTACGCGTACGTGAGGGTGATGGCCGTCCACGCCACCGCGAGGAGAAGCGGCACCAGCAACAGGCTGGCGACGAGAAATGGCCATCGCGCGCGCTTCCGTGGGCTCGGCGGAGGAGGCGGTGTGGTGGCCAGGGTGCTCTCGGATGGGGGTTTTGCCGCATCACGTGGGGCTGCGTCGTCCATGGATTTCCTCGCCTCGATACGTCGTGATCCGTTCTCCTGCGCATCTCTCGCAGGCAAGTTACGTCCCACTCGGAGTCCACGCATCGGGCTCGGCCCTATAGATTTCGTCTCGTCTCCCGACCCGATTCGCCGTGCCCTTCGCCTCCCGCAGACCTACCGTCACCGCGCTCGTCGGCACCGTTCCCGTCGGGTCGGCGCATCCCGTCGTCGTCCAGTCGATGACGAACACCGACACGGCCGATGCACTCGGTACGGCGGCGCAGGTGGCGGCCCTCGCGACCGCCGGCTCGCAGCTCGTGCGAATCACCGTGAACAACGACGAGGCCGCAGCTGCGGTCGAGGAGATCGTGGCTCGCGTGCGGGACGCCGGGGTGGACGTCCCCATCATCGGCGATTTCCACTACAACGGCCACCTTCTCCTCGCCCGCCATCCCGCCTGCGCGCGCGCGCTGGCCAAGTATCGCATCAATCCGGGCAACGTGGGGGGCAAGCGGCGCGACGAGAACTTCCGCACCATCGTGCAGCTCGCCGTCGAGCACGACAAGCCGGTGCGTATCGGCGTCAACTGGGGCTCGCTCGACCAGGACCTGCTCACTCAGTTCATGGACGAGAACGCGCACGCCGGCTCTCCCCGCACGGCCAAGGACGTCTACATGGAGGCCATGTTGGCATCCGCCCTGCGCTCGGCGGAGCTCGCCGAAGAGGTCGGACTCGCGCACGACAGGATCCTCATCTCGGCCAAGGTGTCGCACGTCCCCGACCTGGTGGAGGTGTACGAGCGCCTCGGCGCGCGCTGCGACTATCCGCTCCACCTTGGACTTACCGAGGCGGGGATGGGCATGAAGGGGCAGGTGGCGAGCGCGGCGGCCCTCGCCATTCTGCTTGGCAAGGGGATCGGCGATACGATCCGCGTGTCACTGACACCGAAACCCAACGGCGATCGAACGGAGGAGGTGCTCGTCGCACAGCAGATCCTGCAGTCGCTGGGCCTGCGCAATTTCGCGCCGCAGGTCACCGCATGTCCGGGATGCGGGCGAACCACGTCGTCCTTCTTCCAGCACATGGCCGAGGACATCCAGACCTATCTGCGGGAGCAGATGCCGCTCTGGAAGCAGGCGCATCCTGGCGTGGAGACGATGAACGTGGCGGTGATGGGCTGCGTGGTGAACGGACCCGGCGAATCGAAGCACGCCAACATCGGGATCTCGCTCCCCGGTACCTTCGAGGAGCCGAAGGCGCCAGTCTACGTGGACGGCAAGCTGTTCACGACGCTCAAGGGCGACGCCATCGTGCAGGAGTTCCTCGTGATTCTCGAGGAGTACGTGAGGCGGACGTATCCGGGCGAGGCGAGCGGCCTGGCGTCCTCCGCCGGCCCGGTGCGCAACACAGGGTAGAGCCTGTAGCCGCTACTTCGCGGCCTGCTCCAGCTCCGCCGCCACTTCGCGCAGCTCGGCCATGATCTCGCCCGTGAACCCGAGCTCGCGGAGCCGGTCGTGGACTCGGCGATACCATCGCACCGTGCCGACCCGCCCGACATTGAAGCGGGACCAGACCGTGTCGGGGTCGAGCGTCCGCTTCAGATCGGCGAGGATGGAGCTGCCGTTGTGGATCTTGTCGGCGGCGCACACCCAGCGCGCATTCTCCGACGCGGCGGCGAGCCGCGCCAGATAGTCGTCCTTGCGCTCCTCGCTGGACAGCTGAATGCCTTCTTCGTCCACCTGGCGCTGCGTCACGGCGAGCACGGTATCCAGCACGTCGGGGCCGAACTTGTCCCCAATGCGCTGCTCGAGCATGTCGCGCGTGTAGCCGTCCCGCACGCAGTCCTCGATCACATCGTGCAGGATTCCCGCGACGATCGTCTCGTCGTCCCGGCCATACCGTGTGAGTATCACCGCGACATTCGCCGGATGGGTGAGGTAGGGAAGACGTGTTCCCTTCCGCACCTGGCGGTCGTGGTGCTTCGCGGCGAACGCGAAGGCATGGTTGATTCGATCGGAGTAGCCGCGTGTCGTCATCACGTCACATGGTGCAGCGGGAAGCGCACAGACGTCGGAGGCGGAGAGCGAAACATACTGCGAGGCTCAGCGCGAGATGCGGGTGGCCAGGAGAAGATCGAGCACGAGGAGTGCCGCGCCTTGAACCACGACACCGAGGCCCGCGCCCACTAATCCGAGCCGCTGGCCCAGCCGCCAGCCAGCGATCACGAGGGTCGACCCCACGAGGACATACCCTGCATCGAGCCCGATGTTGAGCCAGAGGAAGCGGTCGAGCCGGGTGGCGCCCGCGAGATCGCGCACGGCGAGTCCGCGAGAGGCAATGCCGGCGAGCAACAAGTCCACCCCTCCCCACGCCGCGGTCTGGATGGCGAACTGCTCGAGAAGCAGCGACCGGTAGGCGCGCGATCGTATCCACGCGAACAGCGCCGTGCCGGCCAGCAGGGACAGCGCCCCCCACACGAGCAGCCGAAGCAGATGCGCGCGCTCGTACGCCAACAGCGTGTCGGCCCACATGAATCGCATGTGAGCAACGCTAGCGGGCAGAGGCACCGACGTGCAATCGGCATTTTCCTCACGCGCTGTCAGAACGGAACGGGCGTTGGCCTGAAATGTGTCTCTCAGAGTCGCAATGCCGCCGCCATCCGATGATCCGTTACTGCAAGTGACCCCGCACGGCCTGTACGTCCCAGCCGCGCAGCTGTATCTGGACGCGCGTTGGGCTCCGGGCGCGGTCTTCGTCTCGCACGCGCATTCGGATCACTGCTCGGGCGCCGACCGGATCGTCTGTACGCCGGAGACGGCGGCGCTGCACAGCGCGCGCCGAGGGCCTCGTGACTCGGTGGTGATCCCGTACGACTCGCCCATGCGCCTCGGCGATGCCGAGGTCGTGCTGCACTCGGCCGCCCACTGTCTCGGCGCCGCGATGCTCGAAGTCCGTTCCGACGCTGGCGTCCTCGTCTATACGGGTGACTTCAAGCGCCGCCCGAACCCGTTCGCCCCTCCAGCATGGTCGCCTCGGTGCGATGTTCTCGTCACCGAATGCACGTTTGGCGAGCCGCGATATGTGTTTCCATCCGACGCGCAACTCGTCGCCCAGCTCTGCCAGTTCGTGGAAGAGACACTCGCCATGGACAGCGTTCCCGTCGTGCTGGCGTACGCCCTCGGCAAGGGCCAGGAAGCGCTGTACCACCTGACTTCCCACGGATTCGACGTGGTGCTGCATGGCGCCATCGCCAACATGTGCAGCCTGCACGTGGAACTGGGTCATCCCTTTCCCGGACCCGGCACGTGGGGCCGGTATCGTCGCGGCAACGTCGGGCCGCGCGTGCTGCTCACCACCCCGAGCACGCGAAAAACGGCGATGGTGCAGGGGCTGCCCAAAAAGCGGATCGTGCACCTCACGGGCTGGGCCTATCACCCAGGTGCGCACAACATCTACAAGGGATGCGATCTCGTGCTGCCGCTGTCCGATCACGCCGACTATGCGGAGCTGGTGCAGACGGCGCGCGAGTCCGAGGCGCAGCGGATCTACACCGTGCATGGGCCGGCGAGCTTTGCGGAGCGGTTGCGCGAGTTGGGACTGCACGCCGAGCATCTCGCGTCGCACCCACAGGAGATGGACGCCGAGGCGCGTGCGCCGGAGCCGGATCAGCGCTCGCTCGAGTTCTCGTGACCGACACCTCCCGCGGTGCTCCGGATGATTTCTCGCGCTGGACCGATGCCGCCGATCGGATCCGCGCCACGACCAGACGCCTGGAAAAGCTCGCCGTTCTGGAGCGATATCTCCCCACGCTCGATGACGACGCACTGGCAATCGCCGCGCACTTCTTTTCCGGCATCGTGTTTCCGCGGCACGACCAGCGCACCACGCGCGTTGGCGGCTCCATCCTGCGAGGCGCGCTGGGCGAGTTGACGGGATTGGGTCCCGAAGCGCTCGCCGAGGCGTATTCAAGGTACGGCGACGCTGGCGACATGGTGGGAGAGGTACTCGGCTCCCAACCGTGGCAGCCTCGGTCGCTCGGCTGGGTGGCGGAGCAGTTCGCCAGCCTCGCGTCCGCCACCGGTACCGCCAGACGCCGAGCGCTCGTGCGAGCTGCACTAGGCATCCTTGGGGGGCGGGAAGCTCGTTACTTCACCAAGCTGATCGGCGGCGATCTGCGGATCGGGCTCAAGGAGGCGCAGGTCGAGGAGGGCATCGCCCGGGCGTTTGCCCAGTCGCTCGGACCGGTTCGGCATGCCAACTTACTACGTGGCGATATTGGAGAAGTCGCGATCATGGCGCGAAACGATCGCCTTGATGATGCCAAGTTAGCCTTGTTTCATCCCATAGGTTTCATGTTGGCGCAACCCCTCGCCACCTCGGCCGACATCGTCGCCGCGATGCCGCCCCGATTCGTCGTCGAAGACAAGTACGACGGAATACGCGCCCAGGCTCACGTCGAGGGCGGGCAGGCGCGACTGTTCTCGCGAACACTCGATGAGATCACGTCGGGGTACCCCGACGTCGTGGCCGCCCTGCGAGGCATGGGCGACGGACTGGTGCTGGACGGGGAGCTGATCGTCGTGGAGCCAGGGGACGAGCGTCGCGCTCGTCCGTTCACTGCAATGCAACGCCGACTCGGTCGCAAGACCCCGTCCGCCGAGGTGCTGGCGGAGTTTCCTGTGGCCTTCGTGGGCTACGATCTGCTCGCGGCCGATGGGCAGTTGATAATCGGCGACAGCTACGAATCGCGAAGATGGCGACTCATGTCGCTTGAATGGCCTGTTACAGGCGCGTTCTTGGCGCCTAATCGTCTGGCGGAAAGCGCGGAAGAGTTGGAGGTGGCATTCGATGCCGCCCGGGCCGCCGGCAATGAGGGACTCATCGTGAAGGATCCCCGGTCCTCGTACACGCCCGGGAGAAGGGGGACGAGCTGGGTCAAGCTCAAGCGGGCGCTCGCCACGCTGGATGTGGTCGTGACGGGAGCCAAGCGTGGGCATGGCCGCCGCAATGGCGTGCTGTCGGACTATACCTTTGCGGTGCGGGCTTCCGAGAGTGATCCCACCCTCCTCAATGTCGGCAAGGCGTACAATGGCCTGACCGACGCCGAGATTGTCGCCCTCACAGCACGCTTCGAGGCCATCACCGTGCAGCGGTTCGGGCGCTTTCATCAGGTGCGGCCGGAAGTGGTGCTCGAGGTCACCTTCGACCTCGTGCAACCCTCGGCGCGGCACAAGGCCGGGTACGCCTTGCGCTTTCCGCGCATCGTCCGGATCCGGGACGACAAGCCGCCGGCCGAAATCGACACGCTGGCTCGCGTGCGGGAGCTGGCGGGCGAGGCGTGACACGTCCGCGACAGGGTCCGGCGTCAGCAGCAGCGATGAAGCGTGCCCTCCGGCTCCTGACGCCCGCCGTCCGGCAGTGGGTGGTGCAGACGTTCGGCGAACTCACTCCGCCGCAGGCGGCGGCCATCCCCGCGATCCACGGCGGCGAGCACGTGCTCATCTCCGCGCCCACTGGCACAGGAAAGACTCTCGCCGCCTTTCTCGCCGTCCTGTCCGAGCTCGTCGCTGCCCATCGCACCGGAATGCTGGGCATGGGCATTCAGGCCGTGTACATCTCGCCGCTCCGCGCGCTGGGCGCCGACGTGCAGCGTAACCTGGAGGGGCCGCTGGACGAGATCTGTGCCCTGCTCGGTACGCGATGCGGCGAGAGATCGGAATCCACGGCACGCCCGATACGGGTGGCCGCCCGCACCGGCGACAGCACGCCCGCGGAACGTCGCAAGCTCGTCACGTCGCCGCCACACGTCCTCGTGACCACCCCGGAGTCCCTCGCCATCCTGTTGTCGACCGCCTCGATGACCCCGCATTGGGCGACCGTGCGCTGGGTCATCGTCGATGAGGTGCACGCCATCGCCGGGGACAAGCGCGGGGTACATCTCGCCCTCTCCCTCGAGCGGCTCGCTGCGTTGGCCGACAGGGATCCAGTCCGCGTCGGCCTCTCGGCCACCGTCGCACCCCTCGATGCCGTGGCGCGCTGGCTGTGCGGCACGCGGCGGGTGCCGCGCATCGTCGCCTGGCGCACTCCGCGCGACGCCGTCTTCTCCGTGCAGTCGGCGCTGGCGGGCGAGGTGGTGCCCAATCCGCAGCGAGTGCAGCGTGCGGTCACCAAGGCTGTGGCCGATCGCGTGACGACGCATCGTACCACGCTCGTCTTCACCAACACGCGTGCGGCCACAGAGCGGCTCGCACACCGGCTGCGCGAGCGTTTTCCCGAGGACTCCGTCGCGGCGCACCACTCCTCGCTGGCGCGCGAGGAGCGGCTCGGCGTGGAGCAGCGACTCCGGGACGGGTCGCTCCGCGTCGTCGTCACCTCCACCTCGCTCGAGCTGGGGATCGACATCGGCACGGTAGACGAGGTGCTGCTCGTCAGCTCGCCCCGCGACGTGACGCGGGCGCTGCAACGCATCGGCCGGTCCGGACACCGGATCGACCGGCACCCACGCGGGCGCTTCATCGGCACCGGGGTGGATGATGTGATCGAGTGCCTCGTCGTCAGCGATCGCTGCCGCGCGGGAGAGCTCGATCCAGTGCGCATTCCCGTCGCTCCGCTCGACGTGCTCGCGCAACAGCTGGTAGGGATGGCCGCGGTCGCCCGCTGGCGCGACGATGACGCCTATGCGCTGGTGTGCCGCGCCGCGCCGTACGCCGAGCTCGCGCGCCACGACTTCGACGCCGTACTCGATTATCTGGCCGACACCAGCGAGCAGATGGAAGAGCGGCGCGTGTACGCCAAGATCGAGCGCGCCGACGGCACGTTCACGGCGCGAGGCAAGTCGGTGGCGACGATCTTCTACCAGAACGTGGGCACGATCTCCGGCGGCGCCTCCATTCGCGTCAAGCCGCGTGGAGCGGCCACCCACGTGGGCACGGTCGAGGAGGGCTTCCTCGAGCAGCTCCGGCCGGGGGACCGCTTCCTGTTGGGCGGCCGCGTATGGGCCTTCATGTATGCGCAGGGCATGACGGCCTTCGTGGTACCCGCCGCCGGACGGCCGAGCGTGCCCCGATGGGCGTCGGAGATTCTGCCCGCCACCGCCGGCGTGGCCTGGGGCGTGGGCGTGCTTCGAGCGCAGTTGCGCGATGCGCTGCTCACCGAGGGCGGCGTGGCTGATTTATTATCGACACGCTACGAATTCGGTCAGGCGGACGCGGATGCGCTGGCCCTCTACGTGGCCACGCAGCACGCGCTGTCGCCCATCCCCGATCCAGGGGAGGTCCTGGTGGAGCGATGGACCGACCCCGACGATGCCCGCATCCTCGTCCACGCCGTCACGAGCCCCCTTGGCCGGCGCGCCAACGATGCGCTTGCGCGAGCGATCGCCTACCGCCTGGGCAAGGGTAGTGTCGGGCTGCTCGTTGACGATCAGGCCTTCGCGCTTCGCGTTCCGCGTCGAGCGGCCTGGGACGAACCCACGCTGGCGCGCGTGCTGGCGCCCGAGAGCTTTCGCCGCGATGTGCACGCCGCCGTCGGACGCTCCGACCTCTGGGGCCGACGGTTCCGCGCGGTCTCGGCCATCGGGCTGATGCTCGTCAAGAACTACCACGGCCGGTCGCGATTCGTCGGCGCCATGCAGATGAATGCCCGGCGCATCTGGACGGTCCTCGAGCGCGAGCGGCCCGAGTTCCCGCTCGTCCGGGAGACGTACCGCACCGTGCTCGACGACGACCTCGACGTCCCGACCGCGCTCGCCTGGCTGGAGTGCGTGCAAGGGCGCATCACGCTTCGCGACCTGGCCGCACCGCCTCCCTTTCTCTTCCGGCTCGTCGCCGCGGGCACCACCGACTCCATGCTGCTCGAGGAGCGCGATGCGTTCCTGCGGCGGCTCTGGGAGGACGCGGTGGCGGCAAGCGTCGCGCCTGCCCGGCCCGCCTGAGGAGTCCGCATGCAGCGGTGGATCGAGCTCGCTCCCGGCCTTCGCGTCACCGGCCATGGCATCGCGTGGCTTCCCGCCGAGCGCACGATCGTCGCGGCCGATGTGCACCTTGGCTATGAGCTGGCCGCGCAGCGCCGCGGCGGGTATCTCCCCCCCGTGGCCCGGGGCAGCGCGGTCGGTGCCCGCCTCGCCGACATCGCCCGCGAGCTGGCCGCGACCCGTGTCGTCATCGCTGGCGACCTGCGTCACTCCACGCGGGACGTGGACGCCGCCGAGCGTGAGGAGCTCGCACAGCTCGCGCGTGCGGTCGGCCAGGTGGCCACACTGGAGGTGGTACTGGGCAACCACGATCGTGGCGGCTCCATCGTGGGCTCGGACACAGCCGGCGTCCTGCGTATCGGCGGCGTGGACATCGTGCACGCTCCTCCGCGGCTCACGCCGCACGTCCTCACCATCTGCGGTCATCTTCACCCGCGAATCACCGTGCGCGACGCGGCTGGTGCGGCCTCGCGATTCGCCTGCGTGCTGGCTGGCGAGCGCATCATCGTCCTTCCCGCGTTCAGTGAATGGGCGGGGGGCGCCGAAGCCTCACGGCTGCTCGCCCATCTCCCCGGCGGACGCTGGCGCGCCCTGCCGATTGTCGCTGGAGAGATCGCCGACCTCGGCATCGTGCTCGGCTCGGCCGTTGCCGGGTGACGTCGCGCGTGTCATGAGACACGACCCTCAGACTCCCGCCGTCTCGCTCACCATTTCCTCGGCGGGGCGCACCTGGGAGAGCACGGGATCGATGGCATTCCAGAGGACCAGTCCGCGCACCGTCGCACCGGCCTGCTGTATCTCCTCCGCCGACCGCTTCAATTGGGCGATCGGCGTCTGGCCCGTCCGCACGCAGATGATCACGTCCGGAATCGGCAGGGCGGTGGAGAGGCCGGCGATCACCTGCGCCGGGGAGCTCACCAGCACCAGCGCATCGTAGCGGCGCGCGAGCTTGTCCACCTCGCGCTTGAGGAGGGCGGACACCTCTTCTACCGGCGGGGATCCCGACCCGCTGATCACCACGTCGATCGTGCGATCGCGGCCGAGCTGCGACGATCGGATGGCATCGTGCCAGCCCGCCGTCCCTTCGAGGATGGTGCTGAGGCCGGCGCTCGTGCGCAAATGGAGCGCCGCCGCCACGCTGGACGCCGCGCCGTCGGTGTCGATCAACAGCGTGCTGCGTGCCTCGTCGGCGGCGATCGCGGCGAAGTTGATGGCGACCACCGCGGAGACGGCGGGGCTGTCACCGGTGATGGTCAGCATGACGACACTCGATCCGGCGATGGCAATCGTCTGATACACGATCTGATGGCCGTCGGCGCCCGGATCGATGAACTGCGGGCCGGAGCGCTCGGCGGATCGGCGTCCGCGGTCCGGCGAGGGCGGCAGCGGTGCGACGATGCCGAGCACGCGGATGCCCGTCGCGCGCTCCGCTTCGTGGCTGTCGGCGATGCGCGGACGGCGCACTTCGTCGAATAACGAGACGCCGAAGCCGAGCATCGCCGCGAAGATCAGCGCCGCGGCGAGCATCGCCGACGGCGAGGCACCCACGTTGGCGAGCTCGCGCGCCCGCGTCTCGCGCACGTCGAGCCGCTGGAGCTCGGCGCGTTCCCGCGCGAGGCGGGTGGCCACGCCGGCGGCGGCAAGGCGCGCGTCGTCACGCACCTTGATTCGCGCCAGCGTGTCCGGGAGCGGCGCCGTGGAGAGCGCCGTCGGCAGCACCGGCGCCGGTGGGGCGAGTGCCGTCAGCTCTGTCCGCAGCGCCGTGCGGCGGGCCGCGGCGATCACTTCGATGTTTCGTCCCAGCTCGTTCGCACGGGCCGTGAGCGCCACGAACACGGGGTCCACGCCCCCCACCGCATTGTAGCTCTCGCGCTCGCGTTCGAGTTCGGTGAGGGAATCCAGCAACTGCTTCACGCGCGCATCACCCTGGAGCGGCGCGGCTTCGGCAAGGGACCGGTAGGCGCCGAGCAGCGGCGCGTTCTCCGTTCTCGTCATGAGGCGGGTCAGCAGCGCCACGTGGCTGGCGAGCGTATCCCGGCGCGAACGGACCTCGCCGCTCACGAGCTGGCCGCCGGCCATGGTGTCGGTGGCCGCGGCGACGGCGGTCGCGCTGATGAGGCGCGCGAGGTCGGCGCGCGCGGCGGCGATTGCCGAGTCGGCTGCCACGACCTGGCGGAGCGCCTCACGGAGCGCGTTGAAAGTGGGCTCGGTGTCCGGACGCTGTGCCGCCGCCGGCCGGAGCGCCGCCGCTGCCTTCTTCGCCTGTTGCGGTACGACCGCGAGCGCCACGAGCGCTGCCGCGAACGTCACGAGACTGACCGTGGCGATGAAGACCGGGCGCCGGAGTGCGTTGCGCGCCCGCGCTGCGATCCATGCCGCACGGGTGGGTGCGGGTGGGGCCTGCCGGTTGCGCGACGGACGACGACGTGGGG
>JBKJIY010000098.1:0-18906 GCA_046598315.1 Gemmatimonadaceae bacterium | reverse complement strand
CGAGGCGCGTCTTCCCCACGCCCGGCTCTCCGCCCAGCAGCACCAGGCCGCCGCGTCCCTGCTCGAGCGCATCCAGCCGCGCCATCAGGTCGGCGAGCTCCCGACGGCGACCGGCCGGAGAGGTCGTGGAGCGAGTCACTGCCTCCACGACGCGCGAGTAGTCCGGCATCGGCTCCACCGGCGGCGCGCTGACGAGAGCGGCGGCGAACTGCGCGGGAGTCGTGAAGCGCTCCCCAGGCTCCTTCGACATCGCGCGGATGATCGTGGCATCGACACTCACTGGCACCGAGTCGCGTGCATCGCGCACCGAGGGGACGGCCATCGTGATGTGCTTGGCGATCACCGACTGCGCCGATGCCCCGGTGAACGGCACGTTGCCGGCGAGCATCTCGTACAGCATGCACCCCAGCGCGTAGACGTCGCTCCGCCCGTCCACGGCTTCGCCCATGGCCTGTTCGGGGCTCATGTAGCTTGGCGTGCCGAGCGCGAGTCCCACCTGTGTGAGGCCAGGACTCGTGCGGCCACCGTCGATGCGGCTGGTCGAGACGGCCTTCGCGATGCCGAAGTCGGCGACGACCGCCACGCCATCCGAGAGGAGGACGTTCTCGGGCTTGATGTCGCGATGGACCACGCCATGACGGTGCGCGTGATCCAGCGCCGAGGCGATCGCGCCGACGATCCGCAGCGCCTCGTCCACGGGGAGCTGCTTGTCCCGATCGAGTCTGGCGCGCAGCGATTCGCCCGCCACGAAGGGCATGACGTAGTACAGCAAGCCGCCCGCTTCACCCGAGTCGAACAGGGGCAGCACGTTCGGGTGCTGCAGATTCGCGGTGACGCGTATCTCGGCCAGGAAGCGCTCGGTGCCGAGTGACGCCGCCAGCTCCGGGTCGAGCACCTTGAGCGCGACGGGGCGCCGATGCTTGAGGTCGCGCGCGAGGTAGACGGTCGCCATGCCGCCGCGACCGATCTCGCGTTCGATGGCATAGGCGGCGCCGAGCGACGCTCGCAGCTGCTGGCGGATGGATGGTGCGCCGGCCGGGTCTGAACTGGCTGCGTCCATGTCCTGAGACAGATGCTGGTCTCGCGGCCCGGTTTCACTCATCGGCCAACTTGACGGATCGTTCCACGGCGCGCCAGTACGCATGAGCTCCCTGGAACGCCGCGACGTGGCGGACAGTCCCTAAGCGAAGCAAGCGAGCCCTACCGGAAGGATGGAGCCGATCCTGCACCTCAGGTGTATCAGGATGCATCGGGCGCGTCGCATCGGGCGCCGAGTCGGACGTCACCAACCGGAGATCCAACATGCATACGTCTTCTCGTCGCATCATCGGACTCGCCGCCACCGCCGTGGTCCTGCTGTCGGGGACGACCCAGGCGCAGGGCAAGAGCCACGACAAGGGACAGGGCAAGGGCCACGGAGAGAAGGGCCGCGGCGACGATCGCCGCGAGATGGTTCGCGAGGACGATCGTCGTATGGACCGCCGGGACGACCGCCGGGATGATCGTCGCGATGACCGCATGGACGTCATCCGCCGTGTCGACGGCCGAAAGGTCCCGCCCGGTCTCGCCAAGAAGCCCGGCATGATGCCGCCGGGCCAGTACAAGAAGCGCTACGGCACGAGCGACGGCGTCAGCGTTCTGAGCGAGATTCTCGGCCAACGCGGCTACACGGTCGTGCGCACGTCGAGCGAGGGAGACGCGCGGTCCGTCTACTACCGCGATGCCGATGGCACGGTGCGTCGCGCCATCGTGAGCCCGGGCACCACGCGGCTCAGCTTCCGCAATGTGCCGGAGGATCTCCTTCGCCAGGTGCTGGCGCGGCTCTACTGACCCAGGGCAGGCAGGGGTCACCACGGCGGGGCGTCCTTCGGGACGCCCCGCTATTTTCATCCAACCATCCCTTCCCCGTGCCGCGAGTCGACGCCATGCCCGAACGCACCTCCTCGAGTGACAGCACGCCGGTCTGGTTCATCACCGGATGCTCCACCGGCTTCGGTCGGGCGCTCGCGCGCGCGGTGCTCGAGCGCGGGCACCGCACCGTCGTCACTGCGCGCGACCCGGAATCGGTCCGCGACATCGCGAGCGACCATGGCGAACGCGCGCTGGTGCTGCCGCTGGATGTGACCGACGCGCCGCAGGCCGTCGCAGCGGTACAGGCCGCGGAAGCCAGCTTCGGGCGCGTCGACGTGCTGGTGAACAACGCGGGCATCGGCTATTTCGGCGCGGTCGAGGAAAGCGACGAGGGCGAAGTCCGCCGCATGTTCGAGGTGAACGTGCACGGTCTCGCGCGCATGACGCAGCTCGTCCTGCCCGGCATGCGCAGGCGCCGGAGCGGTCACATCGTGAACATCGCCTCCATCGGCGGACTGCGCGCCTTTCCTGCGGTGGGCTTCTACAACGCCACCAAGTTCGCTGTCGTCGGACTCTCGGAAGCACTCGCGATGGAGGTGGAACCGCTCGGGCTCAAGGTGACGATCGTGGAGCCCAGCGGATTCCGCACCGACTGGGCCGGACGCTCGGCCAATGAATCGGTGACGGAGATCGCCGACTATGCGGAGACCGCGGGCAAGAACCGGCGGACCCTGCGCAGCGTGAGCGGCAGCCAGCCGGGCGATCCGGTGCGAGCCGCCGCGGCGATCATCGCGGCGGTGGAGTCGCCGAACCCGCCCCTGCATCTGCTGCTCGGCAAGGCCGCCCTCAAGGGTGCCCGCTGGAAGCTCGGCATGCTGCAGGAGAATTTCGACGCATGGGAAGCGACCACCGTGGGCGCCGACTTCCCCGACCACGGCGCCTAGTCGTCAGGCGTCCGTCGACAGCCCGGCTACATCGGCGACGATCTCGTAGGAGCGTAGCCTGGCGGCATGGTCATGGATGTGCGCGGTGATCATGAGCTCGTCGGCTTCCGTCTGCCGGATGAGAGCGTCGAGCTCCTCGCCAACGTCGTCAGGTCCGCCGACGATGGCCTGACGCAGCGTGCGCTCCACGGCGCCCCGCTCCCAGTCCTCCCAGCGGCCGTCCATTGTATCAACGGGAGGCTGAAGCTGCACCGGTTGGCCGCGCTGCACTGCCAGAAACTGCTGCTGCAGCGAGGTGGCGAGCCGCCGTGCTTCCTGCGTGGTCGGGGCGGCGACGACACTCACGCCGAGCATGGCGTACGGCGACGCGAGCGCCGACGAAGGCTGAAAGCCGCTGCGATACAGCTCGAGCGCGTGCATCAGCTGGTCCGGCGCGAAGTGCGACGCGAACGCGAACGGAAGGCCGAGGGCCGCGGCGAGCTGCGCGCTGAACGTGCTCGATCCGAGCAGCCAGAGGGGCACGTGAAGGCCTGTGCCTGGTACGGCATGCACCGCTTGTCCGGGCACGGCGTCGCGAAAGTAGGCCTGGAGCTCTTGGACGTCGTGCGGAAAGTTCTCGGCGCTCATGGGATTGCGGCGGAGCGCCTGCATCGTGACGCGGTCGCTGCCCGGGGCGCGGCCGAGTCCCAGATCGATGCGGCCGGGATACAGCGATTCGAGCGTGCCGAACTGCTCGGCGATCACGAGCGGCGAGCGATTGGCGAGCATGATGCCACCCGCTCCCACGCGGATGCGAGTCGTCCCGCCAGCCACGTGACCGATGACGACCGCCGTGGCTGCGCTGGCGATGCCCGGCATGCCATGATGCTCGGCCAACCAGTACCGATGATAACCCAGCTGCTCGGCGTGGCGGGCCAGGTCGAGCGTGTTGTGCAGCGCCTGGCGCGCCGTGCCGCCGGCAACGATGGGCGAGAGGTCGAGTACGGAGAGCGGGATCATGAGGATCAATCCGACGGGCGAGAGCGACGTTCCGCCGTTGCCGGCGTCAGGAGAACAGCCACCGCTTCGCGTCGCCGGG
The DNA here is from genome assembly GCA_046598315.1 of Gemmatimonadaceae bacterium. GTDB lineage: Bacteria > Gemmatimonadota > Gemmatimonadetes > Gemmatimonadales > Gemmatimonadaceae > AG11. The sequence goes on along the minus strand of JBKJIY010000098.1, from coordinate 15,033 downwards.
CGTGACGTTGCCGCCGCACAGTGGGATGGCGACGCGTCCGCCGCGCCACCGCGCCCCGTGCGCCATCATGGCGGCAAGACCCACGACACCAGCCGGCTCCACGACCAGTCCGAGGTGCTCGTGCGCGACGCGCATCGCCGCGAGGATCGTCGCCTCGTCCACGGAGAGCACCTCGTCGATCACGGCGCTCATGCTCGCGACGGCGTACGGCACCGGCTCCCGTACGGCAATGCCGTCGGCGACGGTATCGGCCGAGGCGGTGTTGACGACGGCACCGGCCTCGAATGACAGACGCATGGCGGGGGCGCGCTCGGCGACCACGGCGACGACGCGCGTGGACGGCGAAGCCTCGCGGAGCCACGTGCCGATACCCGTGGCGAGCGCGCCATTTCCCAGTGGCACCAGCACCACGTCCGGACGGGCGCCCGACTCGGTGATCTCGAGTGCCATCGTGCCGGCACCCTCGGCGATCTCGGGAATGGCGCCGTCCTCCACGTAGGTGGCCTTCGCCTGCGCGGCGAACGTCCGCGCGGCGTCCTTCGCGGAATCGAAGTCGCCAGGCACCAGGCGCACGTTGGCGCCCAGCGTGCGCATCGCCTGGATCTTGAGCGGATTGGCACGCTCCGCCGCGAAGACCGTGACCGTCACCCCACGCCGTACGGCCGCCCGCGCCAGTCCCTGTCCGAAGTTGCCCGCGGAGGCACAGACGAGCGGCGTCTCGTCGGCGAGCGTCTCGACGAACAGCGACGTGCCCCGTCCCTTGAACGAACGGATGGGATTGAGTGTCTCCACCTTGAACGAGAGCTCGGCGTCCAGCAGAAGGTCGACGGCGGTGCCGCGGAGGAGCGGGCTGTCGAGAAATACGGCGTCGATGCGGCACACGGCGGCAGCGATGTGGCGGGCGGAGAGCGGTCGCATGTGAGGTGGACTTGGCGTAACGGGTGAGAACGAGCAGATTTGGACGCGTGGCACTGCCGGCTCAACCCCTGACTCCGAGAATGACCGTGTATCAGCTTACTGCGACCGAGTGGATCTGGCGTGATGGCGAGTTCGTCCCCTGGCAGGACGCCAACGTCCACGTGCTCGCGCACTCGATGCAGTTCGGATCGTCGGCGTTCGAGGGCATCCGCTGCTACGAGACGTCGCGAGGACCGGCGATCTTCCGCCTCGAGGATCACCTCCAGCGGCTCCTCAACTCCTGCAAGATCTATCGCATGGAGATGAAATACACGGTGGACGAGCTTCTGGAGGCGTGCTGCGAGCTCGTGGCGCGCAACGGGCTGACCTCGTGCTACCTCCGGCCGATGGTGATCCGTGGCTACGGCGCGGCGGGCATGGTGCCATTCGCCAGTCCCGTGGAGGTGTTCCTGCCGTGCTGGCCCTGGGGAACGTATCTCGGCGACGGCGCGCTGGAGAACGGCGTGGACGCCTGCGTCTCGACCTGGCATCGCATGGCGCCGAACACCACGCCGGCGATGGCGAAGGTAGCCGGCAACTACCTGGGCGGTCAGCTCATCAAGATGGAAGCGCTGGCCAACGGCTTCGCCGAGGCGATCGCGCTCGGCGGCGATGGCATGGTGAGCGAGGGGTCGGGGCAGAATGTGTTCGTCGTGCATCGCGGCGCGCTGTATACCACGCCGGTCAACGGCACGTTGTTGCCGGGCATCACGCGGGAGAGCATCATCACCCTCGCCCGCGACGCCGGCCTCGAGGTGCACGTGCAGGCCATTCCGCGCGAGATGCTGTACATCGCGGACGAGGTGTTCCTCACGGGCACGGCATCGGAGGTGACCCCCGTCCGGAGCGTGGACAAGATCGCCGTGGGCGCGGGCCGGGCGGGCGAGATCACGCTGCAGTTGCAGCGGCAGTTTCTCGATGTGGTCAACGGCCGTGCGTCGGACGAGCACAACTGGCTGACCCACGTGAACGCCGAGCGCGCGGCGGCCAAGTAGAGGGTACGCTCTTTGCGGCATCTCGACGCCGTGGCGGCCGAGGCGTAGGCTTTGAGCTGGCCGTTGGCCGTTCACCTCAACGCCGGAGCAGTGCGTGGCGGTCAGGACCTTCGTCGACGCGTCGGGGATGAGCTGGGAGGTGTTCGAGGTCCATCGGTCCTCGTCGCGCCCGGGGGCTGTGTCGGTCGGCCATGAAAGTGGATGGCTCGCGTTCGTGAGTGGACTCACGAAGCGGCGTCTCGCGCCGTATCCACCGGATTGGGCCGAGGTGAGCGAGGAGCGGCTGGAGAACCTCTGCGCGAGCGCGCGCAGTGCGCCGACGCCACGCTATCCAGGCGCTCCGGGGGCACGCGACGACCGGCCATCGGGCGGCGGCGTATCGGCCCGGGTCACGGGCGAGATGCAGGTGGTACCGACGACGGGAGAGAACGAGATTCTCTTCCAGGCCGACTCTGTGGAGCACACGGTGCGTGGCTTCGCGCACGAGGCCCGCACCACGGGTCTTCCCGCGATCGAGGCGATGGTGCAGCTCAAGGCGCTGCTCGTCGCGGAGCTCGGCCAGGGCGCCATCATCGACCTGCGCAGCGTGCGGCGCTGGTTCGTGGAGGCCTATTATTTCGAGCGCGACGCCTAGTCGGCGTACGGCGACTCGTGGTAGGGCGACTCGTCGTCGGTGAACAGATCGTCGAACGACTCCTTGACACGAGGCAGGAGGGCGCCGGCGGGCACGAGGCCCTGCACGAGATCGACGAGCATGGGACTGAGATGGGCGCCGTAGCGCGCCAGCACGGCGGCGCGCTCCCGCTTGCGCAGCAGGAAGGAAAGAATCGGCATATCCGCCTTGGCGCCGTTGCAGTCCTCGCAGGCGAGCACGAGGTTGTCCCGCCGGTCGTAGGCGGTCTGGCCGCGCCGCGGCGTCACGTGGTCGAGAGTGATCGTGGTCGCGGCGACGCGGCGTCCACAGTACGCACACACGGGCCCGTGCTGCTGGAGGAGCCACCGCTTGGTTTCGGCGTACGCCGTGCGGCTCGTGGAGGTGGATGTGAGCTGCGTGGCGGCGGGGCCGCGCCCCCTGCGGCGAGGCGAACGCTTTCTTGGTGTCGTCACAACAACGTGTAGGTCGCTCCCCCTGTGCGGGCTTGCGATGGTTGGGGTCGGGATGCCGGCGAAAAGACGACCGTTGGCGGCGCTTCGGCACAAATACGGCTCCACGGTCGTGATCGAAAGTTATACTCGGCGTCGCCCTCGCGGGGCGGATCCCGAGGCGCGGGATCATGGCGACGCCGGGCGGGGTATTGGCATCAGGGCGGGACGGTAGCGTGATCCCCCCCGTGCAGGGGTAGTCCAGGAGAGGGTTGCTGCCCTCTCATTCCCGGACGCGACGGAGCGTGGGCGTGCGTATTCAGGCGGGTCTGCTTCTGCTGTCGTTCGTCGGCGCGGCCTGTCGATCGGGCTCGCACCCGCCAGGTGCGGCCGTCGCCGGCGCCTCGCTCCTGGCGCCGATGTCGCAGGGGGAGGCGGCGCACGATGAGCTGCTCCGCGCCGACATCGACAGGGCCGACTCGGTGGCGCGACGCGGGTTCGCCGACGGATTCGCCAGCGCCTTCGACACGAACCTCGTCTACCTCCGCGGTGGCCTCCCGATCGTGCGCGGACGCGCCGCCGCGCGGGCGATCGTGCGCTCCGAATCGATGGGCGGGGCCACCGCGGCCCGCTGGCAGCCGGTGCGCGCGGAGACCAGCCGCGATGGCCGAAGCGGCTACACGTACGGCTACGTCATCTTCGGCACGGCGCAGTCGGCGAGCATGCCCGCCCTCCGCATCGATCGATACATCGCGTTCTGGCGTCGGCAGTCGGTGGGGTGGCGGGTGGTGGCGTACGCGGAGACCTATGGCGTCCCGCCGTCCGCCCTCATCTTGCCGGCGGAGGCCACGGCCGCGACCGTGCGCGACGTGCCCATGAGCCCGGCGCGCGGCGCCCTCGAGGCGATCCGTCGGGCCGACAGCGCGTTCTCGCGCGACGCGGCCACCATCGGGACCGGAGTCGCATTCGGCCGATATGCGGCGGACGACGCCCAGATGTTTTCCGGTCCGGGCGAATTCATCAACGGGCCGGAGGCGATCAGCCGGTCGTTCGGCTCGCCCGCGCTGGAGGTGGCGCTCACCTGGCACCCGGTGCACGGCGAGATCTCCGAGGCCGGCGACCTGGGCTATACGGTGGGCAACGCAGTGGCCACGAGCGTTCGGGAGGCGGGAGCATCGATGAAGAGCTACTCCAAGTATCTCACCGTGTGGCGCCGCCAGCGCGATGGCAGCTACCGCTATGTGGTCGACGGTGGCAGTGCACGTCCGTCGCCATGAGCGGCAGCGGCCTGGCCTGTGTGCTCGGCATCGTGGCGCTGTCCGGTGCCTGGAGCACCGCCCATGCGCAGTCGGGCGATCGACCACGCATCGGGTACGCGGCACCTCCGGCGGCGCCAGCGCAGCCCGCCAACGTGCCGCGGACCGCCGCGCCCCCGCCGGTCTACTATGTGGTCCCCGAGGGCTACTATCTGGCGGGCGCGCCGTATGTCGTACTGAGCGACGGTTCGGTACTGGTGAGCTTCGGCGGCGGATACGAGCGCGTGCTGCGCGCATGCCTTCCGGTCCAGCCCGCCGTGCCGGTCGATCCATGGGCGCGCGATGCGCTCGGTCGAATCCCCGAGCCACCGGGCATCGCTGCGCTCAGGGCGGGCAGCCGAGGACACATGGGCGGGCCCATGCCGTCGCCCGTGGCTGTCGCGTGCTACCGCACCGATGCACAGGGCCGGGTGATGGTCGGGACGCCCTGACGCCGAAGGGCCGGCGATCGCTCGTCGGCCCTTCGTCGCCAGACCCTCGTGCGCGCTAGCGCAATGCAGGAATGAACGCCTTGACGATGTTGATGACCTGCGCCTTCGTCAGCGGCTCGTCGAACGCTTCCGACGCGCCGTTCGTGCCCCCGAAGTTGGACGCGATGCTCCCGAGATTCACGCCCCCCTGGGTGACGTTCTCCTCGCCGTCGTATACCGGCTGAGTGAACGCCGGCAGCGTATCGCGGCTATTGCCCGTGACCCATCCCTTCTGGCCGCGCACCTTGCGGACCTCGGCGGCGTGACGCGCCTCCACCGAGTGGATCGTGAGCGCCGCGGTGAGCGCGGCCTTGTCGTTGATGAGACGGCCGGCCTGCCCCTTGTACGCGCGCACGCCCGTGTCCTCGAACGCCTGGGCGACGGCGAGGAACGTCTGGTACTGCGTGGGCAAGAAGGCGAATCCTGGCAGGTTGTTCTGCGCCGTGTAGTCGAACGCCGGCTTGGCGCCCGGCGTCGCTCCCTTGGCGCGGATCAGGTCCTGCAGCGCCGTGACGTGCACGGTCTCATGGTTGCTGATGGTGGTGAAGATGGCCTGATCGGTGCTCGGGATCAGACCCGCCGCCGCGTTGCCACGCTGATAGAAATCCGCCTCGAGATATTCCAGGACGAGCGCGAACTGGAGCACGTCGAGCACGTCGGTCGGCGTCTGTCCGTATACGTCCCTCGCGATGGCGCCGAGCGCGATCGGGATCGACCCGAGCGCGAGAGCGGCCACCAGCTTGGAGTTCACCGGCGCGCCCTGCGCGATCTCGCCCGCGCGAGCACCGACGGCCGTCATGATCTCCGGATCGACGGAATCGAGGAGTCCGTTGTGCAGTTCAGTCATGGTCATGGTCAGACTCCGTTCCTGTTCGGGCCCTGCGCGAAGGCCGAGGCGGCCGGCGCGTTGGCGAAGGCGAGCTTGTCGACGATGAAGCCCTGGGCGGCCGCGGCGACCTTGGCCGGGTAGAAGGCGTCGTCGAAGGACTGCGGGGCGAACTCGCCCGTCCGGGGCGCGATGAGACTGCGAATCGCCGAGGCGTGACGCGCCTCGACCGACACGATCTTGCCCGCGAGACCGAGATTGTTCACGTCGCTCAAGTACTGTCCAGCGCCGTTGTATGCCGCCACGCCCAGATCCTCGAAGGTGCGGGCCGCAGCGAGCACCGCCGTGCGATCCTTGAAGTTCAGCGCGCCGTAGGTGGGCGTGAGCGAGAAGCTGGCGTTGGCGGCGAGCGCGGCCTTCAGGAAGTCACGATGGATGACCTCGTGGTTCTTGATGTCCGCGAGCACGGCCTGGTCGGCATTCGTGAGGTTGGACCCGGTGAAGTTCGCCACGACCTTCGTATAGAAATCCGCCTCGAGCTGCTCCAGGGCATAGGCGAATTGCAGAACGGCGGTGTCTCCCTTGGCGAAGTCGATGGTGACCGTGGCGCCCGTGTTCGGCCCGACGAGTCCGGTGCCGTCATTGCTGTCCTCGCAGGCCGTGACGATGCTGGGCAGCAGCACGAGCGCGCCCCCCATGCCCATGAGGCGCATGAATCCGCGCCGCGACGTGAAGGCATTGAGCTCGCCGATACTGCCGATCGACACGACCTTGCTGCTGTCGTTCTGCGTTCCGTCCATGCTTCTCTCCTTCCTCACGTGAGTCCCGACCGCTCTCTCACGACGAGGAGCGGAGCCGCACTGGCCTTCCATCACGCGATGAGCCTCGCGCGTCGCGAATGACAAAGGCAGGGATGATGCCATGGCGACACCGATTCTGAGTATCCGAGTCGCTGCATCGCGTGAATCGTGTACGTTGCACGCGCGAATTCGGATTTGACGGATGGCGATTCGCCGCCACAACTTCAAACGAAATGAATTCCTGCTTCCGCGCATACCGCTGTGGCGGTCGCGTTCGCCACGCCGCGCTCATGGCGCTCGCGCTCGCTTCGGCGTGTGCGCGCGGGCGTGCCGGTGTAGTGCCAGCTGCGCCGGCACCACTACCGACATCGGCGCCGACAGCGACGCCAGCGCGGCCGACGGCGTCCCCAGCGGTGACGCCATCGGCGCGCGGCGACTCACGACCGCCCCGCGCCGGCGCCGGCGCCGCCGGCAACGTGCCACGCGAGCCGCCGTCCATCGACACGCGCTCAGCCGCACCTTCCGAACGATCGGAGCGCGCGGTGCGCCGTCCGCCCGCCCTCGTCGCGCCGATGCGTCGCACGCCCATTCCGTCGGGGCGCGCGCTGACCGCGGCGCGAAACGATTCGCTTCCAGTGCGCGCGCTCCGCACGGCGGTGCGCGTCTGCTCCGGCGGCGACGTCACGCTCGGGACGAATCTCGCGCCCGAATGGTCGCGCGAAGCCACGCTTAGAATGCGCACGGTGTACCAGCGTCGCGACGATCCCGCGTCGCTCGTGACGCCGCTCCGCGCGCTGTTCGGCGATGCGGACGTCGCCCTGGTGAATGTGGAATCGGCTATCGGTGAGGGACCGACGGGAGCCAAGTGTGGCAAGCAATCCACCAACTGCTTCGCCTTCCGCGCGCCGCCATCGAGCGCCGCGGCCCTGCGTTCGCTGCTGCCGGACGGCGCCGTGGTGGGGAACGTGGCGAACAACCACTCGCGCGATGCCGGCGACGAGGGACGCGACCGCACCGTGGCCGCCCTCGCGGGCGCGGGCGTGCGGGTGACCGGCGCCGACTCCACCGCGACACCGGTGGTGACACCCGCCGGCGACACCATCGGCGTGCTCGGCTTCTATACCTCGGCCGAGTCGCCAGACGCGCGCGACACGGCGGCCGTGCATCGATACGTCTTACGCGCCAAGCAGCGGTATGCCGTGGTGATCGTCACGATGCATCTCGGCGCGGAAGGCGCGGACGCACAGCGAACGCGCGACATCCCGGAACGCTATCTCGGCATCGACCGCGGCAATCCGGTCGCCTTCGCCGATGCCGCGGTGCGCGGAGGCGCCGCGCTGGTGATCGGGCATGGACCGCACGTGATGCGCGCCATCGAGTGGCGCGACCGCGGCACCCTGATCGCCTACTCCCTCGGCAACCTGCTCACGTACGGACCCTTCCGCATGCGAGAGCCATCCAACCGAGGAGGCGTGCTGTGCGTGACGATCGATGAGAGCGGACGCGCGCGCGCAGCCGTGCTGCGGTCCACGGTGCAGGCGGCCCCCGGCGTGCTCGAGCCCGATGCGGACGCTCGTGCGTCAGCGCTCGCCGACTCGCTGGGACGTCTCGACTTTCCGTGGACCGGAGCGCGCTTGGCGCGCGATGGTGCGTTGACCTCCCGCAGCGCCCCGTAGGGCACGTCGGCGGGTCAGCCGCCGCCGTCGCGTCGCGTCGCGCTGTCGGCGTCGGCGACGACGCGGCGCACTCCGCGCCAGCTGCGAACGAGCGGCGATCTCCTGCGGCCGATGTCGCTCTCGATCACACGACCCGCCACGCTGCTCGCGTGGATGTACCGTCCGCGGCCGACATAGATGCCGATGTGGCTCACCCCGCGCTGTTCCTTGCCGAAGGTGAGCAGGTCACCCGGACGGAGGCCGCTGGTATCGGTGGCGATCGCGAGCCCGGCGGCGGCCTGCTGGGCCGCCGTGCGCGGCAGCGAGACCTGCAGCGCCCCCATCACGTATCGCACCAGGCCGCTGCAGTCGAACCCTCCAGCGGGATCGGTGCCGCCGCGACGATATCTCGTGCCCACCTGCGCCCGCGCGAGGGACACGAGGGAGTCGCGGACGGCATGTACCGATGCGCTCCAGGCGCTGAATGGCTTTCGCCCTTCGCTCGTGGGCGAGCCCGGGCGCTCCGCGACCGGCCGCGCCATCGTCTGGCCGTTCACCGGCATGGCGCCCGCGAGCGCGAGCGTGAGGCCGGCGAGCGGGCGCAGCAGACGGAAACGAGTCGGGGAGAGAAGGGAGCGAAGGTGCATTGAACGAAGAAGATGCTCGCCGGCACGGGAAGGAGGGTGCCGAGCGGGTCCCATCGGCCAGGGGCCGGTGACGCCGAGGGAAGGAGGTTACTGAAGCGATCCGGCGAGGTCAACCTTCGGTGTGGCTTCGCCGTCCTGGTGAGCATCGTCACAATGCTTCGTAAACTGTTGCCGCTCAACTCGATGCGAGCCCCAGCAGACCCAGGGGCGAGCGCAGCGGCTCCCTAGGCTGGCCCTCTATAGATACATCCGGTCGTGCAGGTCTCACGCACTTCCACGCTCGTCAGCGGAAGCGTGACCTCGAGCCGGCGCCAGATCCAGCACGCAAGCATCTCGCTCGTCGGGTTCTCGAGTCCGGCGATCTCGTTCAGGTAGCGGTGATCCAGCTCGTCGTGCAACGACTGGTATGCCGCCTTGATGATGCCGAAGTCCATTACCCAGCCCGTGTCGGGATCCACCGCGCCGCTCACCGTGATGCGCACATGGAACGAGTGGCCGTGGAGCCGCGCGCACTTGTGGCCCTCCGGAACGTTGGGCAGCCGGTGCGCCGCCTCGAAGGTGAACTCCTTGTAGAGCTCCATGATGTCGGTCACCTGATGCCGAGCAGCTTGTGGGTCTGGATGCTGAGGCGCCACTGCGGATGCGCGAGGCAGTACGCGAGCGCCGCCGCGGTATTCGCGTGCGTCGTCTCCGCGTCGGGAGCGTCGAGCGGTTGAAGGAAGAACGCGTCGAAGGGGAGTGCGGCGAAACGCTCGGGGTGTGCCTCGTCATGCGTTTGCGGATACACGAGCTTGAGCTCACTGCCGCGACGCTGCACGAGCGGGGCATCGGCCTTGGGACTGACGCAGAGGTGATCAATGCCGGCGGGCGCCTCGATCGTGCCATTGGTCTCGACGGCGATCTCGAAGCCGCAGGCGTGCAACGCGTCGATCGCCGGGGCGTCGAGCTGCAGCAGCGGCTCCCCGCCGGTGCACACGACGAGCGGTCGTCCCTCCGTAGCGAGGCCGCCGGACACGACGGGCCAGCGGGCCAGCACGGCGGTGGCGAGTGACGCGCCGTCGGTGAACCGGCCGCCGTCGGGACCGATGCCCACGAAATCCGTGTCGCAGAACTGGCAGACCGCCCGGTGGCGGTCCTGCTCGCGTCCCGTCCACAGGTTGCACCCGCTGAAGCGGCAGAACACGGCGGGCCGCCCCGCGTTCTGACCCTCCCCCTGAAGGGTATAGAAGATCTCCTTGACCACGTACGGCATCGACTGGCTCCGGTCAGCTGGACACGTAGCGAGCCGGATCGGCGGCGCCCGCTTCGGCGAACCCCTTCCGTCGCAGGTGACAGGCATCGCAGTGCCCGCAGGCCAGCCCAGCCGCGTCGGGGTCATAGCAACTCAGCGTAATGGAATAGTCGACGCCGAGACGCAGACCCATCTCCACGATCTCGCGCTTGGTGAGGCGGAGCAGGGGAGTGCGAATCCGCATCGGCGTCGCGCCCTCCACGCCGCCTCGCGTCGCAAGATTGGCCATCGCCTCAAAGGCGGCGATGTACTCCGGCCGGCAGTCGGGATAACCCGAGTAGTCCAGGGCATTCACCCCGATGAAGATGTCCGTGGCACCGAGCACCTCGGCCCACGCGAGGCTGAAGGAGAGGAAGATCGTGTTGCGCGCCGGCACGTAGGTGATCGGAATGCCCTGGCCGATCGCCGCGTCACTCCTGTCCTTGGGCACGTCGATGTCCGCAGTGAGGGCCGAGCCGCCGAAGGTGCGAAGGTCGATGTCGACGACGACGTGGTCGGTGACCAGATGTGTGCGCGCCACGCGGCGCGCGGCGTCGATCTCCGAGGCGTGACGCTGTCCATAGCGGAACGTCATCGCGTGCACCTCGAAGCCCTGATCGACGGCATGCGCCAGCATCGTCGTGGAGTCGAGTCCGCCGGAGAGGAGAAGCACGGCCGGTCGTGTGTGCGCCATCCTGCAAGATACGCGGCTCGTCGCCGGGATTGCAGTTCGCTGGTGAGGCGCGTGTCCGCGTTTCGGCCGGCGACTAGAGGCGGTCGAGCCCCTGCGCGAGATCGGCGATGAGGTCGTCCGGGTGTTCGAGCCCCACGGAAACACGCAACAGATTGTCCGGGGCGAGGGTCGCCGGTCCCTCCACGCTGGCCCGATGCTCGATCAGCGACTCGGTACCCCCCAGACTCGTCGCGCGCGTGAACAGCTCGAGATGGCGCGTGAGGGCGAGCGTCACCTCCTTGCCGCCGACGACCTGGACGCTGAGCATGCCGCCGAAGCCACTCATCTGCCGCACGGCGACGTCGTGGCCGGGATGCGACGGGAGTCCGGGGTAGTGCACGGCCTCCACGCGCGGATGGCGGGAGAGAAAGTCCGCCACCGCCGCCGCGTTCGCGCAGTGCGCGCGCATCCGCCAGGGCAGGGTCCGCATGCCGCGCAGCAGGAGCCAGCAGTCGAAGGCCGAGGGCACGGCGCCGCCAAGGGTCTGGAGCAGGCGCAGCCGCTCCACGAACTCGTCGTTGACGCGGGCCACGAGCGCGCCGCCGAGCAGGTCGCTATGCCCGCCGAGGTACTTGGTGGTGGAGTGCATGACGACGTCGGCCCCGAGGTCGAGCGGCCGCTGCAGCACGGGCGTCGCCCAGGTATTGTCCACCACGCAGCGTGCGCCCGCGCCATGGGCGATCTCGGCGAGCCGCGCGATGTCGACGATGCGCACGAGGGGATTGGAGGGCGTCTCGACCCACACGATCTTCGTGTTCGCCCGCATGGCACGGCGGACCGCGGCGAGATCCGTCATGTCGACGGCATCGGCCTGTAGTCCCCACGGCTCGAAGATTTCGCGGAGCTGACGCAGGGTGCCGTAATAGGCATCGACTGGCGCCAGCACGTGATCGCCCGGTGCGAGCGCCTGGAACACGGCGAGCGTGGCGGCGGAGCCGGACGCATACGCGATGCTCGCCGCGCCCCCTTCGAGGGCAGTGAGCGCGACTTCGAGCGCGTGGCGGTTGGGATTGGACGTGCGGGTGTAGACATGCCCACCCCTATAGCCGCCGTCGGGATCGCGCTCGAACGTGGACGAGAGGTGGATGGGCAGAGTGACCGCCCCCGTCGCGGGGTCGGCGTGGTGCCCTGCGTGCACGGCGAGCGTCTCGATACGCATTGACGACAGGAAGACAGGAAGACAGGAAGACAGGAAGACAGGAAGACAGGAAGACAGGAAGATAGAGCGGCGGGAAGACAGGCGGACAGGGCGCCGTCGCTGTCGTTCTGTCTTCCTGTCTTCCTGTCTTCCTGTTACTCGGTTCTCAGGCCACCCACCAGGCGCTGAAGCTGCGTCGAGCCCTCCAGGAGATGATTCGACGCCGAGGTCATCTGCTCGCAGGCCGCGCTCTGCTGCTCGGTGCTGGCGTTGACCTCTTCGGCTGCGGCTGCATGTCCCTCCGCGGTGCGGGCGATGGCCTCGATGCTTGCCGCGGCGCTACGTGCGGCGTCCCCGTTCGCCTCGGCGGCGCTCGACACGCCGTTCGCCGCGACGCGCGTGCGTTCCGCGGCGCGCGCGATCGTCGCCAGCGCGTCGTCGATGTCGCGGGAAACCGTTTCGATCTCCGCCACGCGCATCGCACTCGATTCCATCGCGCGAGAGCTGCTCGTGACCCGCGCGGTCACGACTCCCGTCATCGCCACGATGTCGTCGGCGGCCGACTGCGACTGCTCGGCCAGCTTGCGCACCTCGTCGGCAACGACCGCGAACCCACGACCCGCGGCGCCCGCTCGCGCCGCCTCGATCGCGGCATTGAGTGCGAGGAGATTCGTCTGCTCGGCGATCGTGCTGACCGTCTGCACGAAGCGATTGATGTCCGCCGCGGTGGTGTTCAGGCCGATCACTTCGGCGGCCGCATGCTCCACGCTGCGCTTCACGTCCTTCAGGATCGTCAGGGCCCGCTCGATCTCCACACGCTTCTGCGCCGCGGAATGCTCGATGTCGTGGGCGAGCGTGTTCACTTCCGCCGAGCGCGCCATCACCGTGTCGGCGGCCTCCCGGATCGCCTGGAGCGCCTCATCCACCGTGCGGAGCTGCGTCACCTGCTGCTCGGCACCGTGCGTGACCTCCGTCATGGCGCTCGCCATATGTCCCGCGGACAGCGAGATCTGCTCGGACACGGACGCGAGCTCGTGCGCGGAGCTCGCGACGCTTTCGGCCGTCTGTGCCGCAACCGACACCACCCGAGAGAGCGCATCGCCCGTCTGGTTCATCGCCGTGGCGAGAATCTGGAACTCGCCCGGCAGGATCTCCGTCGTGCGCACGGTGAGATCACCCTGGCTCAGCAGCCGCGCATGTCGCACCAGCAGATCGAGCGGGGTGGAGATGGAGCGCACGGTGACGAAGACGATGAGGATGCCGGCGGCGCTGGCGACGAGCATGAGCACGAGGAACGCGGCCGACCGCCGATCGGCCTCGCCGGTGAGGGTGCGCGACACCGCGGCCACCTTGGCCGCCTTGATCTGGCCGAGCCGCTCGATGTCGCTCATCAGGTCACCCACGATCGCGCGGCCGCGCGTCGCCGCCTCACGCGCGTCGGCGGCGCGCCCCAGATCGGTGAGACGGTGCGCCATCGCGTAGTGATTCTCGATCTGCGAGAAGCGATTGTCGATGGCCGAGATGACGCCGACCTCTTCGTCCTTTCGCATTCCCTCGTCAGCGCTCGACGCGCTGAGACGGGCGTTCATGGCGCGCGTGACCCGGTGCGCATCCCAGCCGTACCGCCGAAAGGCCTGAAGGGCGGCGGTGTCCCGCGTCTCCACGTACCGCGTCGCGGCGTCGAGCGTCTGACCGACGCCCGAGGAGATCTGCGCGCTCTGTCGCGATTCCTCCTGCACGCCCTCCAGCGTCGTGCTGATCCCGCTCGCCATGTGGGTCATCGTTCGCCGGGCGAACACCCCCGCGCTCAGGAGCAGCAGCACGAGCATGCTGAAGCCGAGCACGAGACGCGTGCGAATCCTGCCGCGCCGCGCCCGGTCGCCGAGCGTGCCTACCTCGAGGAGGGGCGGTTTCACTTGGCCGCCTCGACCACGCGCAGGACGCCTCGGTCGATCCGTGTCATGACCACGCCTCGGCCGACGGGATCGCCGTCCGGCCTGAAATAGATGGAGCCGGTGACACCCTTGAACGGCTTGTCGGCCGAGAGCGAGGCGACGTACTCGCGCACCTCGGACCGCGTCGCGCCATTCCTCGCGCCCTCGTAGAGCAGCCTGGTGGCGTCGTATGCCAACGCCGCATTGTTGTCGGGCGACATGTTGAACTTGCGACGGAACGCGGCGACGAATTGCTGGGCCTCTGGGCGAGGATCCTGCGCGGTGAAGGGCACGCCCGCGTACACCCCCTGCGAACGGACGGTGTCCACGCTCAGGCCGCTCCAGCCGTCACCGCCCATGAGATCGGCCTCGAGCCGCTGCCGGCGCACCTCCTTGAGAAAGCCGAGTCCCGACGCGTCGGTGCCGGCGACGAAGATCACGTCCGGTCTCGTCTGCCTGTAGAAGGAGACGAATGGCTCGAACGATTGCTCGGCCCCCTCCGCGATCGGGTCCATGCTGACGATGTCGCCGCGGAACGCGCGTCGGAACGAGTCGCTCAGGCCGCGGCCGTACGTGTTGTTCTCATACAGGATCGCGGCACGCTTGCGGCCAAGGCGCCCGGCAAAGTTGGCGATGTCGAGACCGTTGGTTGAATCGCTGGAGATCACGCGGAATGCCCATTTCGACAGGCCGGTCAGCGCAGGAGACGTGGCGGTCGTGGCAACGGCGGTCAGGTGTCCGTCGTAGACCTGCGCCGCCGAGACCATGGCTCCCGAGTTCACGTGCCCCACGACGGCGACAACGTCGGCCGAGTCCACGAACTCCTGGGCGATGCCGCTCGCCTTCTGGCCATCGCCCTCGTCGTCACGCCAGACGATGGCGAGAGGACGCTGCTGTCGTTCCGGTTGCGAATTGATCTCCTCGACGGCGAGCTCGATGCCGCGCCGGTTCATCAACCCATAGCCTTGCTTCCACGGACCTGCGGCTCCGAAGACGAGGGGCGTGGCGGCGGAGTCGCCGGAACAGGCGGCGAGCAGGAGCAGGAACGGCAGTCGCTTCATCGAGGATGCGGGAGTCGTGGGGGCGCGGCGGGCGCCGAGGAGGACAGGGGCATCGTCGCCGGCCAACTTCAACAGTGACGAGAAGACTGGCCACCCGTCACGGGCGGCAATCGGACTGGCACTCTATCTGCCCGAAAGGGCCGTCCGG
>JBKJIY010000041.1:0-26098 GCA_046598315.1 Gemmatimonadaceae bacterium | reverse complement strand
CGCCGGATGCTCGCGGGATTCTGGGAGCGCCGCGCGCGCGGCTTCGGCAACTTCGTCACGCGCGACGAGATCGAGAAGAAGAACACGAGTGATTTCACCGATCTCGTGCGTCATGTCCCGAGCGTACGGATCTCCACCGTGAATGGACGCAAGGCGATCGGCTTCCTGCGCAGTCAGACGAGCCCCAATTGCCCGCCACAGTACTTCGTGGACGGCTTGCGCATCGAAGGGGGCAGCCCCGACGAGTTCACCGCCGACGACGTCGAGGCGATCGAGATCTACGCCGGAGCGTCCACCATCCCCCCGCAGTTCGGCCCGCGATTCTATTCCCGGACCTGCGGCGCCATCGTCGTGTGGACGAGAATTCCGTGAGAATCCCGGCGACGCCTCGCCGAACTCGTTAGGATGCTCACCGGCCCCGCATCGACACTCCCTCACCCGACCTTCATGCCCCCTCTCGGATCCGGCCGCCTCGCCGCGCGCGCGGTCGTGCTCTCGCTCGCCGCTCCGCTGGCCCTGACGGTCGCGGCGCAGGCCCCGGCTGCCCCCGCCGACCTCATCCTCACCAACGCGCGCATCTATACCGTGGACGACGCGCGGCCCATGGTTCCGGCGATGGCCGTGCGCGGCGGCAAGGTGCTGTTCATCGGATCGCTGCGCGAGGCGATGACCTTTCGGGGTGCAGCCACGCGAGTGACGGATCTCGGCGGTCGCACGGTGATCCCGGGTATGGTGGATGCCCACGCGCATCTCCTCGGGCTGGGGCAGTCGTTGCGCACGGTGAATCTCGTGGGCAGCAAGTCGTACGACGAGGTCATCGCCCGCGTCGTCGAGCGCGCAAAGGGGCAGCCAGCCGGCACATGGATCCTCGGCCGCGGCTGGGACCAGAACCAGTGGGGCGACACCCGCTTTCCCACCCAGGATGCGCTGTCGCGGGCGTTGCCCGACCACCCCGTGTATCTCGAGCGCGTGGACGGACATGCGGGCCTCGCCAACGCCGCCGCGCTCCGGGTGGCGGGAGTGACCGCCGCGAGCAAGGATCCCAGCGGCGGCCGCATCGAGCGCACGTCCGCCGGCGAGCCCACGGGCCTGTTCATCGACAACGCCGGTGCCCTCGTGGAGGGAGCCATCCCGCCGCTGTCGCGTGACGCGACACGGCAGGCGATCAAAGCCGCCATCGCCGAATCCCATCGATGGGGCCTCGTGGGCCTGCACGACGCCGGCGCCTCGCGCGGCACGATCGATCTGATCGAGGAGATGGCGAAGGCGGGCGAGATTCCGTTTCGGCTGTACGTGATGATCGGCGACGACTCCGCCGCCGTCTCGCACTACCTGGCGCGTGGTCCGCAGAGTGGTCTGTACGACAACACCGTCTGGATCCGGTCCTTCAAGCTGTACGCCGACGGCGCCCTCGGTTCGCGCGGCGCGGCGCTGCTGGAACCGTATGCCGACGATCCGAACAATACCGGCCTGTTGCTGTCGCGCCCGGCGCACATCCAGGACGTTGCGCGTCGCGCGCTCAAGGCCGGCTTCCAGGTGAATGCGCACGCCATCGGCGACCGCGGCAACCGCATCGTGCTCGACGCGTTCGACGCCGCCCTCCGGGCCGCACCCACCGCCGATCACCGCTTTCGCGTGGAGCACGCGCAGATCCTCCATCACGACGACATTCCGCGCTTCGCCACGCTCGGCGTGATCCCCTCCATGCAGGCCGTGCATCAGACCAGCGACATGTACTGGGCGGGCAACCGCCTCGGCGCGGGCCGGCTGCTCGGCGCGTACGCGTGGCGGTCGCTGCTCGCCACGGGGATTCCCGTGCCCAACGGCAGCGACGCGCCCGTGGAGGCCGTGAATCCGCTGCTGTCGTTTCACTCCGCGGTGTCCCGGCAGGACGCCGAGAATTGGCCAGCCGGCGGCTGGCACCCGGAGCAGCGCATGACGCGCGACGAGGCGCTCAAGTCGATGACGATCTGGCCGGCGTACGCGGGCTTCCAGGAGCGGACGATGGGCTCGCTCACGCCAGGCAAGCTCGCCGACTTCGTCGTGCTCGACCGGGACATCATGACCGTTCCGGACGGCGACATCCTCGGGACCGCGGTGCTGGCGACGTACGTGGGCGGCAAGGCCGTGTACGAGAAACCTCGGTGACGGCGCACGGGCGGGCGACGCGCGTCGTGTCGCTCCTGCCGGCCGGCACCGAGATCGTCGCGGCGCTTGGCGCGCTCGACTCCCTCGTGGGCGTCACGCACGAATGCGATTTTCCCGCGGACGTGGAACGCCTTCCCCGCGTCACGAGCAGCGGGGTGGACCGAGAGGCCAGCTCCCGCGACATCGATGCCTCCGTGCGCGAGCTCTCGGCCGCCGGCGCGCCCATCTTCACCCTGCACGCGGAAGAGATCGCGCGGCTCGGACCTGATCTGCTGCTCACGCAGACGCTGTGCGACGTATGCGCTGTCACCGAAGACGATGTGCGCGCCGTGGCCGGCCTGATGGACGCACCGGCAAGAGTGCTCTCGCTCACCGGCACCACACTCGCGGGCGTCTGGGCGGACATCGCGGCCGTTGGCGCCGCCGTCGGGCGAACGGCCGACGCCGCGACCCTGCTCGGCGCACTCGACGCGAGGCTTCGTGCCGTGCACGAGCGGCTCCGCGAGGCGCGCGCCCCCCGGCCGCGGGTGGCGGTCATCGAGTGGCTCGATCCGGTGTTCTCCGCCGGCCATTGGACCCCCGAGCTCGTGCGCCGAGCCGGCGGGACCGACGTGCTCGCCGCGCCAGGCGATCATTCCATCATGGCGTCCGTGGAGCGGATCCGCGCCGCGGAGCCCGACGTGCTGATCTTTGCCCCATGCGGCTTCGGCCTGGCACGCGCCGCGCGCGAAGCGGATGCGCTGCTGGCCACTCCGGCATGGCGATGGGCTCGAGTCGTGGCGACGTGGGCGCTCGACGGGAACGCTCTCACCAGCCGGCCCGGGCCCCGGCTGGTCGATGCCGTGGAGGCCATGGCGTCGATGTTCGCGCCGAGGCTGTTCGCTGCGCCGCCCGCCCACCATGCGCGGCGAATCGGCGCGGACGGAGCCGGAACGGCCCTTGCCTGAAACCGGTAACCCGGTGGCGTCGGCTATATTAGTGCTTCCTTCGCGACGATGTGAGGGATAGGGTTAGCGGCCGCAGGCCCCTCATTTCTTGCCAATCGTCGCATATGCTCAGTCCGACTTCGCTCGCCTTTCTCAAGCGCCTGCTCGACACCCCGGCGCCCTCCGGGTACGAGACGATTGCCGCGCGTGTCTGGCGTGCCGAGGCGGAGACCTTCGCTGAGCACGTCTCGGTCGACGTCGCCGGCAACAGCATGGCGGAGGTGAACTCCGGCGGCGGCGTGACGATCATGCTCGATGGGCACATCGACGAGATCGGCGTGATCGTGCAGTACATCGACGACGACGGATACGTCTACATTTCGCCGATCGGCGGCTGGGATCCGCAGGTACTCGTCGGCCAGCGCATCCGGTTCCTCGGCCACGAGGGTGACGTGCTCGGCGTGGTGGGCAAGAAGCCCATCCATCTGATGAAGACGGAGGACCGCGAACGCGCCAGCAAGTTCTCCGATCTCTGGGTGGACATCGGCGCGACCAAGCGGGACGAGGCGGAACGGCGGCTGGGCGTCGGCGATCCCGGGGTCATCGACTCCCGGACCCTGGACTTTCCCAACGATCGCATCGTCTCCCGCTCCATCGACGACCGCATCGGCGCGTTCATCGTCCTCGAGGCGTTGCGGCGCTACGCGGAGAAGCCGGGAGCCGCGCGGGTCGTGGCCGCGGCAACGACCCAGGAGGAGATCGCCTGGCACGGCGGCGGCGCGCTCGTCTGCGCCCACTGCATCAATCCGCAGGTGGCCATCGTCGTGGACGTCACCTTCGCCACGGATCATCCCAACGTGGAGAAGAAGGAGATCGGCGACCACAAGATGGGCGGGGGACCCATTCTGAGCCGGGGCGCCCTGATCTCGCCCGTCGTTTTCAGCATCCTGCGAGACACGGCGATCGCCAGCGAGATCAAGTACACGGTGCACGCCGTGGGACGGGATACGTCGACGAATGCCGATGCCATCCACATTGCGCGGGAGGGCGTGGCGACGGGGCTGGTGTCGATCCCGAACCGCTACATGCACTCGCCCAACGAGATGGTCTCGCTCGTCGACGTGGATAATGCGGCGACGCTGCTCGCCGACTTCTGCCGGACGATCACCGCCGAGACGGACTTCAGCGCGCGGTAGGGCGGACGTGCCGCTCACCGTCTGGTCATCGTCCCGCACGACATCGCCGACGCGGTCGAGGCGCACGTGAACACGGCGCGAATCGCGGCGTCGTTCGGCTGAACACAGTACGACGAGCGCAGACCCGCGCCCCATTCCCCTGCCCCTTCCAAACGACGGCCCGAGGCGTCACGTTCATGCGATGCCGCCCACCCCCCCTCCGCGTGCCAGCGGGCTCACACGTTCCACTCCGGTCCCGCTCTACTGGGCAGAGTACGGTGACCCTGCTGCGCCGCCGCTCCTGCTGCTCCACGGCGGGCCGGGTGCGAGCCACGAGTATCTCCTCCCCCAGATGCTCGCACTCGCGGAGGATCATCGGCTCGTCTGCTACGACCAGCGTGGCGGGGGCCGCTCCAGACACGACGATGACCGTGCAACGGTCTCGTGGCGAGATCAGGTCGGCGACGTCGCGCGCGTCGCGGAGGAGCTCGACATGGCCCCCCTCGCGATCGTCGGCTATTCCTGGGGCGCCCTCCTGGCCCTGCTCTACACGATCGAGGCGCTGGACACGGGCCTGCCCGCTCCCGAGCTGCTCGCCCTGATCGATCCAGCCCCGGTGTCGCGCGTCTTCCGCGTGGCGTTCGAGCTCGAGTTCGCGCGCCGGCAAGCGAGCACCGAGATGACGGCCTTGCGCGCGGAACTGCTCGCGTCGGGTCTGCGTGAGCTCGATCCGGACGCCTTCCGGCACCGGACGTTCGAGCTGAGCGTCGCCGGCTACTTCGCCGATCCGCGGCGCGCCCGCGACCTCACCCCCTTTCGCGTGACTGGTCGCGTGCAGCAATCGGTCTGGGACTCGTTGGGCGACTTCGATCTGGTGCCCAGGCTGGCGGATATCCGGGTGCCGGCGTTCGTCGTGCACGGCAGGCAGGACCCGATCCCGCTCGCGTCGTCGGAGTCCGCGGCCCGTGCCCTCGGTACCGAGTGCATCGTCCTGGAGGACTGCGGTCACGTGCCCTATGTGGAGCAGCCGGCCTCGCTCTTTCCGCCGTTGCTCGCGTTTCTTCGCGAGACGACGGTTCGCTCACCACTCGCCACCTGATCCTCGGTGCCTGACGAGCTCGTCCAACCCCATATCGCCACCCTCGATTACGATGGCCGGCGTTACCTCGTCACCTGCCGCGTGGCCTTCGATGGAATCGAATACGTGGGCCGGCTCTGGTTCGCCGACGACTCGTGGAACGATGCCGGGCTTCCCGACCGGGGCGCCATTCCGGGGCGCACGCGGGACGACGTACTCGCCCTCGCCCGCAAGCTGACCACGCAGGACATGCTGTTGCGCTACCGGCGGGCGCTCGCCGAGAAGCGGCGCTTCACGGGGCTGCGCCGGGCGACGGACGAGATCCTCGGCAAGATCCGCTATCTCAACCAGGTGGCCATCTCGATGCGCGCCGGCCTGCTCGACTCCGACGGCGCGGCGGCCGAAATCGAGCTCACCGAGCGACAACTGCATGATGTCGTGGAGAAGCTCAAGGGATTCGCGGGCATCGAAGGCTGAGGGGCGCCGGTCGGCCTTCCGGTGGGAAGGAGGAGGTGGGAGAGCGGAATCGCGAACCCGTTATTTTTCTGCATGGATTCCCGCACCGCCGCGCACGTGCTCGGCCAGATCGCGTCGTACCTCGAGCTTCGCGGGGAGAAGCGGTTCAAGTCCCGTGCGTACGAGCAGGCCGCACGGGCGCTGGTGGAGCTGGACAGCGGCGACCTCGGCGCCCTCGACCGCGACGGCACGCTCGCGCGCACCAGAGGGCTCGGACCGGCCACCCTGAGCGTGGTGCGAGACCTGGTGGAGCGCGGAGAGTCACGCTACCTCGAGCAGCTCGGAAACGACACGCCTCCCGGCCTGCTCGATCTGCTGCGCGTACCGGGACTCGGCACGGCGAAGATCCACCTGTTGCACAGCGCGCTCGGCGTGGACTCGGTGGATGGTCTCGAGGCGGCCGCGCGTGACGGGTCGCTGGCGTCGCTGAAGGGGTTCGGCCCGAAGACCGCCGAGCGCATCCTCAAGGGGATCACCGTGCTTCGCGCCGCCGGCGCGCGGGTCCTCTTTCCGCGGGGCGCCGAGCAGGCGCGCGCGTTGCTCGCGTCGATCGGTGCGCACCCGGACGTACGCCTCGCGCACGTGGCCGGCTCGGTGCGCCGGCTGGGCGAAACGGTCGGCGACGTGGACGTCGTCGTGGTGTGCAGCGGCGATCCCTGCGAGGTGGGCCCGTCGTTCGCCCGCGCGCCGGGCGTTCGCGAGGCCGACCTGACCCGGCCCGCTTCCCCACGCATCACCTATGCAGATGGCACGCGCCTCGACCTGTTCTGCACGAGGGCCTCGGGCTTCGCACTCACCCTCTGGCGGGCCACCGGTTCCGCCGAACACGTGCGGCTCGTCTCGGAGCGGCTGGCCACGAGCGGCATCGTGCTGCACGAGTACCATGCGGTGAGCCACACCGGCAGCGAGATTCGCCTGGCGAGCGAGGAGGCGCTCTACGAGCTGGCCGGCCTGGCATTCGTGCCTCCTGAACGGCGCGAGGGCGGCGACGAGCTGCGCGAGGTGGCCGCTGGGCCGATGCCGGCGTTGCTCACGCCATGCCAGCTTCGCGGCGCGCTGCACTGTCATACCACCTACTCCGACGGCAAGGCGACCGTCGCCGCGATGGCCGCCGCGGCGCGCGAGCGCGGGTGGAGCTACATCGGCATCACCGACCACTCGCAGGCGGCGTTCTATGCGGGCGGGCTCTCGCCGGACGAGGTGCGCGCGCAGCACGACGAGATCGATGCCCTCAATGCGACCCTTTCCGAGTTTCGGGTGTTGAAGGGCGTGGAAGCCGACATCCTCGCCGACGGTACGCTCGACTACGACGAGTCCCTGCTCGAGCGCTTCGATTTCGTCGTCGGTTCCATCCACTCGCGCTTCAACATGGATCGATCGACGATGACATCCCGGATGCTCCGCGCGCTGGACTCCCCGTTTCTCACCGTGCTCGGACATCCCACGGGCCGGCTGCTGCTCTCGCGCGAGCCGTACGCGGTCGACGTCGAGGCGGTGATCGAGAAGGCCGCGGACGTGGGCGTGGCCGTGGAGATCAACGCCGATCCGCACCGCCTCGACCTCGACTGGCGGCACATTCCATTCGCGCGGGCGCGCGGCGCCGTCTTCGCCATCGGACCCGATGCGCATTCCACCCAGGCGCTCGACAACATGGCGTACGGCGTGGGCATCGCGCGCAAGGGTGCGCTCGGCGCCGGCGACGTCCTCAACGCACGGACGGCCGACGACGTGCTCGCCTTCGCAGCGGCGCGCCGTCGCGGCGCACGATGACCGCCGTGCGACGACGCGCCCGGCCGCGCCCCCGCGGGCGCGCGCTGTCCGCACATGCCGATGTGCTGCTGGCGCGGCTGCTCGCCGAGTATCCCGGCGCGCACTGCGCGCTGGAGTTCACCAATGCCTTCCAGCTCCTCTGCGCCACCATTCTCAGCGCGCAATGCACGGACAAGCGTGTGAACATGGTGACGCCCGCACTGTTCGCCGCATTTCCCACGGCGGAGGCGCTCGCCGGCGCGGGACAGGACGAAGTGGAGGAGCTCGTCAGGAGCACCGGCTTCTTCCGCAGCAAGACGAAGAGCCTGATCGGCATGGCGCGTGGGCTCGTCGAGCGTCACGGTGGCCAGGTGCCGGCGGACATGGACTCGCTCGTCGTGCTGCCGGGCGTGGGGCGCAAGACCGCCAACGTCATCCTCGGTACTGCCTTCGGCCGCAACGACGGCATCGTGGTGGACACGCATGTCACGCGCCTCAGCCACCGGCTCGCGCTGACACGCCATACGGACGCCGTGAAGATCGAGCGGGCGCTGCTGCCACTCTTTCCGCGCGAACGCTGGACGCTCCTCTCCCATCTGCTGATCGAACATGGACGGCAGGTGTGCGATGCCCGGTCTCCCAGGTGCGGGCGGTGCATGCTCGCCGACGTCTGCCCTTCCTCGCTCGTCTGAGCGCCCTTCCAACTCCCCCCGATGACCGAACCTCGCCGTCGCGTCCTGCTGCGCCTGATCTCGCTGAGCATCGTGCTCACCGCCGCCTGTGCCCGCAATCGCGAGCCCGACATGGTGGCGGACATGCCCGTTCGTGTGGCGCCGCCGGTCGGGGCCGTGAAGTACGGCGACTGCAAGGACGCCGTGCGCCGAGCGCTGGCCAAGCCCGACCTGGAGGTGGACCGGCTGCCCGCGCCCAGGGCATTCGTGCCTGCGCCCCTGCCGGGCAAGACCATGCCCGCGGCCGTCCGCAAGTCCAGGTACAGCGAGGTGCGGATCACGGTGCTCGTCGACACGCTCGGCCGGGCCGACATGCGCACCTACACCGTCGTGAAGAGCACGCACCCCTGGCTTGCGTCGAGCGCACGGAGCGCCGTGGCGAAGTGGACGTTCGAGCCGGCCGAGCTGGCCGGCTGCAAGGTGCCGCGAATCTTCAAGTGGGGCGCCACGAAAGGCACGGCCCCGCGGGCCTGACGGGCGGGAGGTGGCACGGTATGCAGGAAGGCGAGTATGTTTAGGCATTCCCCCCCTGCGGAGACGCCGTTGAAGACAGCCATTTTCGAGACCAGTCGCGGGACCATCACCGCGGAGCTCTACGACGAGGACGCCCCCAAGACCGTCGAGAATTTCGAGAAGCTCGCCAACGACAAGTTCTACGATGGCGTCAAGTTCCATCGCGTCATCAGCGATTTCGTCGTGCAGGGCGGCGATCCGCTCTCACGCGATCTCCCCGCGGGCGATCCGCGCGTCGGCACCGGCGGCCCGGGCTGGAAGATCAAGTGCGAGACGAGCGGCAATCCTCGCCGGCACGAGGTCGGATCGCTGTCCATGGCCCACGCTGGCAAGGATACCGGGGGAAGCCAGTTCTTCATGGTGCTCTCCGAGGACAACACGCGCCATCTCAACAACGTGCACACCGTGTTCGGCAAGATCACTGGCGGTCTCGACATCATGAAGCAGATCAAGAAGGACGACGTCATGAACTCGGTGCGCGTTTCATGAGTGGCCCGCAGCCTGGGGACAAGTCGGCCGGGTTCACCGGCCTGATCCTCGGCGGGATCACCATCTTCGTCATCGTGTTCGCCATCGTGCGACTCACCAGCGCGTACTACCAGGCGAAGCACGGCGCGGGTGGCGAGACACCGGCCGCAGTGGGAGCGCCCGCGCACTGAGGCTCGGCACCTCAGGCGCGAAGGGAGCTCGTTCGGCACCCCTCGCCGTTCGCAGCGCCCGCAGGTAACGCTCCGGGGCGTTGAGAAACTCCCGCGTGAGCACCACGTGATCGAGCGTATCGTACTCCACCTCCTCCACCGGCATGCGGTCGAAGCTGTAGATCGTGGCGCCGGGGAACGCGCGGAGGATGGCTGAGTGCGTCGCGATGATGAACTGCGCGTCCTGCTCCACCATGTCGGCGATCATCACCATGAGCGCGAGCTGGCGCTGCGGACTGAGCGGCGCCTCCGGCTCGTCGAGCAGCTAGAGTCCGCCTGGCACGAACCGGGACCGGAAGAGCTTCAGGAACCCCTGCCCGTGCGAGTTGGCATCGAGGTCAGTGCCGTAGCGGTTATCCATCTCCGCGAGCGAGGTGCGCGCCGGCCCCATTGCCAGTCCCCTTGCCCACGGCGAGCGATCGGCATACTCGATCTCCAACTCGTCGATTCGCTGCAGCAGCTCGCCGCGCACGGCGGGTACGGAGAATGGAACCTGGCGTTCGTCCCCACCGCCCCGGCGCCGAATCTCGCGAAGAAGGGAACCGCGGCGGCGGGCGCTTTCCCGGCGACCGGCATATTGTTGGGGACCCTCCGGCGCGATGGCATCGGCACGGATCTAACGCATGTGGCGGTCCTTGCCGTTGCCACCCGAGCGTCCGCACGCCCAGCTCCGCACGTCACTCGGCTCTGCCGGCGCTCGCCTGAATTCCACGTCGCACTCCCCACCTGTGCCATGACCGACCTTCCCTCCCGCGCCGACGCGCTCGCGCTCGTCCACGAGTACACCGCGAGCGACTCCCTCCGGAAGCACATGCTGGCCGTGGAGGCAGCCATGCGCGCCTACGCGATCCATACCGGCGAAGACGCCGAGCGCTGGGGACTCACCGGGCTCATTCACGATTTCGACTACGAGCGGTTTCCCAACGACGCGCACTCGCCCACCGACGAGCATCCGAGCGAGGGAGTGCGGATCCTCCGCGCCCGGGGCTGGCCGGAGGACATGCTCGACGCCATCATGGGCCATGCGCTGTACACCGGCACACCCCGCGTGACGGCCATGTCGAAGACGCTGTTCGCCGTGGACGAACTCACGGGACTCGTCACTGCCACGGCGCTCGTCCGCCCCAGCCGGAGCGTGCACGAAGTGGACGCCCGCTCGGTCCGCAGGAAGATGAAGGACAAGGCGTTTGCGCGTGGCGTGAGCCGACAGGACGTGATCGAGGGCGCCGCCGCGCTGGAGGTGGATCTCGACGAGCACATCACGCGCGTGATCGGCGCCATGCAGGGCTCGGCGGAGGCACTGGGCCTCGCCGGGACGCCCACCTCCATCTGACCACCCAATCTCAACACCTGCCGTCCCGGTGCCGTAGATTGTTCGGATTCCCCTCGTGTCGGAGAGATGCTCGCGATCGCTGCCCACCCGTCGCATTCGCCCGTGTCCACGCCCGCTGAACGCGTGTCGCAGGAGCGCGCGATCGTGGTGGCCGCGCAGGCTGGAGAGGACGACGCGTTTTCGGCGCTCGTGCGCATCCACCAGCGCAGCGCGTACGCCATCGTGCGGTCCATCGTGCTGTCACACGAGGACGCGGAGGACGCGGTGCAGGAAGGATTTCTCCACGCGCACCGCGCGCTCGACCGGTTTCGCCCCGATCAGCCGTTTGGGGCGTGGCTGTATCGGATCATGGCCAACGCCGCGCTGGATCTCGTGCGCCGCCGCAAGGTGCGCGAGGCCGACGAGCTCCCGGAGTCGCTGCCGATGCCGTTCCGCGATCCCGCGGAGTCCGGCGAGCTGCGCGAGCGGCTGCAGCGCGCGCTCGCCCACCTCACCCCGCGGCAGCGGGCGGTGATCGTGATGCACGACGTGGAAGGG
Organism: Gemmatimonadaceae bacterium; assembly: GCA_046598315.1. GTDB lineage: Bacteria > Gemmatimonadota > Gemmatimonadetes > Gemmatimonadales > Gemmatimonadaceae > AG11. Next base: position 14,694 of record JBKJIY010000041.1, on the reverse strand, counting down.
TTCACGCATGGAGAGATCGGTCGCACGCTCGGGATTCCCGAGGGCACCGCCCGCTCCGATCTTCACCATGCCCGCGCGGCACTGCGCCGGCTTTTGCAGGACTTGAGGAGCATACCATGACGCACAACCGCCGGCCGACCGACGACGCCGACCTGACCAGGACGCTGCGCGCGCTCTATGCCGCGCCGACCGATGAGTCCTACTGGCAGTCGCTCGAGGCGCGCATCCTCGCCCACGTCGCGCTCGGATACGAGCGGCGGCTCTGGTGGACCGAGCTGCCCGGCATGCTGCGGCCGGGGCTCGTTGCCGCTGCCGCGCTCATTCTCCTGGCGAGCATGGCGATGTTCCGATCCCGGCAGCTCGAAACGCGCAGCGCCTACGCCAGTGTCATCGCCAATGCGCCGGCCTCCATCGAGCCGTCGTCCCGCGCGGCGTCGCTCGGTGATGGAGACGCGGCGATCCATCTCCTCATCGCGCACTGAGACCGGCCATGGAGCGACCAAAACAGCAAGCGCTCGCCTTCCTGCTCGGCGCCGTGCTTGTGGGCGGTGTCGTCGGCTTCTCGGCTGAACGCGCGATACGGCGCGATGATTCCTCGATCAATGCCAAGCGCCGGGCGATGTACGACGATTTGAAGCTGGAGCCGTCGCAGCGCGCGCGGATGGACTCCCTGTTCGACGCTCGCAACTGCCAGCTCGATTCGGTCTTCAAGCCGATCCAGCCGGTGCTCGACTCCATCAAGGCGTCCACTCGCGTGCAGATCGGCCGTATCCTCACGCCAGCCCAGCAGGCCCGGCTCGACGTGCGCCGGAAGGACGACGAAGCACGCCACGGTGCCGACCGGAAGCGCGCGCAGCGCGGGTGGCGGGGCTGAGCCTTCGTCAGCGACGGCGCATGCCCGGCGCCGGCCTCCGGCGAACCTCTGAACGCAGCTCGAGAAGGCAAAAGGGGCAGACTCCTGTGAGCCCGCCCCCCGTTTTGCATCGTCCGAGCGCGATCAGGTGTTGCGGTCGATCTTCGACTCGGCTTCACCGACCTTGCGTTGTGCCTTGCCCTCGAGCTCCTGGGCCTTTCCCTTCAGCTCTTCGCTGTGGTTGTCGGTCGCATCGCCCACGGCGCCGCGTACCTTGCCAGCGACTTCCTTCGCCGCACCCTTGATCTGATTGCCCAGGCCATCCGTGCCGAGATCCGCCATGGTGATATCCTCGCGAGTAGGGGGTTTACGTGATCCGATGGCTCTGGACAAAGCAAACGATATGCCGAGCCGGAGAGAGCGAGCCCAGCAGCCACCGGCGGCGCGGTGTCCAGTGTCCACCTTGAGTCACGCCCGATGAAACGTCGTCTCGTCTTCGCATTTTGCTGCGTTTCGGCCGGCAGTGCCGGCAGTGCTGGCGCCCAGGTGCGGGACACGGCGCAGGCGCTTCCAGCACAGAGCGTCACGGCGACGCGGGCGCCGGCGTCCATCTTCGACGTCCCGTTCGCCACCACGCTCGTCCCCCCGGAGCGGTTGCGCACTCGGCGCGGCCTGGGTCTCGACGAGGCGCTCGCACTGGTTCCAGGCGTCTTCGCCCAGTCTCGCAGTGGCGGGAGCGACGTCCGCCTCACGATCCGTGGGTATGGCGCTCGCGGCGCCGGCGACCGCTCCAACGCCGGCACCTCCCGCGGCGTGCGCGTGCTCGTGGACGGCATCCCCGAGACGGAGCCGGACGGCCGCACCTCGTTCGATCTCGTGGATCTGGCATTCGTGGAGCGAATGGAAGTCGTGCGCTCCAATGCGTCCGCGCTGTACGGCAACGCGGCGGGCGGCGTCGTGGACCTGCGCACGGTCCCCGCAGACGGAACCAGTCGTCTCGACGTACAGGGGCAAGCCGGCTCGTTCGGGCTGCGCCGGGTCGTGCTGCGCGCCGCGGCTCCAGCGGGCGCGGGCACGATGTACTCGAGCGTCGCCCGCACGCATCTCGACGGGTGGCGATCGCACTCCGCGACGGACCGGCTGACGCTGCTGGGGGGCGTGCAGGCGCCGCTTGGCTCGCGCACCGTGCTCGGCGTGCTCGCGTCGGGCGGCGAGCACCGGTTCCAGATTCCCGGTCCCCTCACGCGTGCCGAGGCGGAGGCGGCACCGCGACGCGCGAACGCGACCTATGCCGCGCGCGACGAACGCCGCCGCAATCGGATCGTGCGGCTCGGCACCACGCTGGCGCATCAACTGGACAGCGTGCAGTCCGTGAGCGCGATGTTGTTTGCCGCACCCAGGGCGCTGCAACGCTCCGAGCGCGGCACCTTTCGCGATTTCGCCCGGTATCACGTGGGTGGAAACATCGTGTACCGGCGCGCGCACGGCGCTCGACAGACCCTCTCCGGGCGGTTCAGCGCGGGGGTGGACGAGGCGTATCAGGACGGGGCGATCCTGTTCTACGATCTCACGCCGCAGGGGACACGCGGCACGACCCTTCGCGCCGACAAGCGTGAAAGTGCAAACAACGCCGGCGTGTTCGTGCAGGAAGAGCTCGCGATCGGTCAGCGGTGGCTCGTGTCGGCCGGCGCCCGGCGCGACGCCATCAGCTATCGCAACGAGGATCACCGCGCTCCGTCCCTGAGCGCATCGCGCACCTTCGGTCGCGTCACGCCCAAGCTGGGCATTGTGTGGAAGGTTGCGCCCGCGCACAGCGTGTACGCGAGCGTGGGCGGCGGAGTGGAGGCGCCGGCTGGAAACGAGACGGACCCCGCCAGCACCTTCGGGCAGGACACCGTCACCGGAATCAATCCGCTGCTCGAGCCCATTCTCTCCACCACGTACGAGCTGGGTACCCGACGGGTGATGCATTTCGATGAGCGCGTGCCCTTCCTGCGCGGCATGGAGTACGACGCCGCGCTGTACGATACCGAGGTGCGGAACGAGATCGTGCCGTATCGAGGCGGACGGTTCTACTTCTCCGCCGGAACGGTCCGCCGGCAGGGCGCGGAGCTCGGCCTGTCCCTTGACGCCGCCGGTGGTCTCAGCGCGCGAGGGGCGCTGACCCTCAACCGGCACCGCTACACCAGATATGTGGTGGACTCCGTGCATTACGGACGGCCGGGCCGTCTCGCCGACTACGCCGGCCACCGCGTCGTGGGGGTGCCGGACGTGCACTATGGCGCGTCGCTCGCGTTTTCCCCACGCGCGATCACCGGTCTCCGCCTGGAGACGGGCGTGACCGGCGCCGGCCGGTATTTCGCCGACGATGCCAATCTCGTGGACGTGCCAGGGTACGTGCTGCTCAATGCCACGCTCAGCCTCGACCGGCCGGCCGCCTTTGGCGCCGGCGTAGGCGCGCATGTCTTTGTGACGGTCACCAATGTCGCTGGCCGACGCTACATCGGCTCGGCCTTCCTCAACCCCGACGTCGTGAACGGGCTCCCGGTGGCGTTCGAGCCGGGCCAGCCGCGGGAGCTGGTCGTGGGGGTCAAGATCGGTCGGGCGCGTCCCATCGGGCGGTGACCGAGACGGGGGCGCAAGCCCAGCGGACTCGGCTGCCGGATGCGCTTCCCCTGCGTATGTTTGAGACGCCAGCAACGCGGACGCGTCGTCGGCTTCGCGTCGATTGCGCAGCGCCCGACGCCCGGCTCTCTCCCAGTTTCGATGTCGCCTGACTCCCCGAGCACGCTCGAGCCGGATCCGCATCACCGGGTGCCCGCCACCGGCAAGCGATTGGGACTGCTCACGCTCACCGCGCTCGGCGTCGTCTACGGCGACATCGGCACGAGCCCCCTGTACGCGCTTCGTGAGTGCTTCAACAAGGAATACGGGATTCCGCGCACGCCCGACAACGTCATCGGCGTGCTCTCCCTCATTCTCTGGTCGCTGATCCTCGTCGTCAGCATCAAGTACATCATCTTCATCCTCCGCGCTGACAACCGCGGTGAAGGGGGCATCCTCGCGCTCCTGGCCCTCCTGCTTCAGCAGAAGCGGCGCGACGAGGACAAGAAGCGCCGCTTCATGCTCGTGGCGCTCGGGCTGTTCGGCGCGGCGCTGCTGTACGGCGATGGCGTGATCACGCCGGCCGTCTCGGTGCTGAGCGCCGTGGAAGGATTGAACGTGAACACGCCGGCGCTGGCGAGCTACGTGGTCCCCATCACCGTGGTGATCCTGTTCGCGCTGTTCATGGTGCAGCGTTTCGGCACGGCGCGCGTCGGCAGCGCGTTCGGGCCGATCATGCTCGTCTGGTTCGTCACCATCGGGTATCTCGGTGCGCGGTCCATTCTCATCGATCCCGAAGTGCTCGTGGCGGCCAATCCGTGGCACGGCGTGCAGTTCTTTCACAACAACGGCATCGCCGGCTTTCTCACGCTCGGTGCCGTCGTGCTCTGCGTGACGGGTGGTGAGGCGCTCTACGCCGACATGGGGCACTTCGGCAAGCGGCCCATCCGTATCGCCTGGTTCGCCGTCGCGCTGCCCGCGCTGCTCGTGAACTACTTCGGCCAGGGGGCGCTGCTGCTCCGCGATCCCAGCGCGGCGAGCAACCCATTCTATCTGCTGGCGCCACCGGGGTTCACCATCCCGCTCCTCGTGATCGCGACGGCGGCGGCCGTCGTCGCGTCGCAGGCGCTGATCTCCGGCGCCTTTTCGCTCACCCAGCAGAGCATCCAGCTCGGCTACTCGCCGCGCATGCAGATCATCCATACGTCGGTGAAGGAGGCGGGGCAGATCTACATTCCCGAGATCAACAAGGCGCTGATGGTCGGCTGCCTGCTGCTCGTGGTGTGGTTCAAGACGTCCAGCGCGCTGAGCGCCGCGTACGGCATCGCCGTGACCGGCACGATGGCCATTACCACGGTCCTCTTCGCCGTCGTGGCGCGATCGCGCTGGAACTGGTCGAAGGCCCACGTCATCCTGCTCACCGCTGCCTTTCTGGTGCTCGACGTGTCGTTTCTCCTCGCCAACGTGGTCAAGATCGAGCACGGCGGATGGGTGCCGCTCGTGATGGGCGTCGGCATCTACGTGCTGATGAGCACGTGGAAGCGGGGCCGAGTGCAGCTCGGGGAGATTCAGGCGGCGGGCGCCCTGCCACTCAACCTGTTTCTCGGTGGCCTCGAGCGCACCCCTCCGGTGCGCGTGAAAGGCACCGCCGTGTTCATGACGTCGAGCGCCGACGGCGTGCCCGTCGTGCTGCTGCATCACCTCAAGCACAACAAGGTGCTGCACGACACCGTCGTGCTGCTCAGCGTGCACACGCGCGGGGTTCCCGACGTTCCGGCCGAGAAGGGCCTCACGGTGGAGCCGCTCGGCCTGGGATTCTTTCGTGTGGTGGCCACCTTCGGCTTCATGCAGACGCCGCACATTCCCGACCTGTTGCAGCGTGCCGCGGCGCAGGGCGTGCCCATTCCGCCCATGGAGACCTCCTATTATCTGGGCCGTGAGCGGCTCGTGCTCACCGGATCGGCCAAGATGTGGCGCTGGCGCAAGCGCATCTTCGCGCTGATGTCGCGGAATGCCCGGTCGGCCACGGAGTTCTTCCACATCCCGCCAAACCGCGTGGTGGAGCTCGGGGCGCAAATCGAGTTCTAGCAACAGGCTCTCGAACGTCACTTCCGGAGCGGTTGCCGTGACCGTTCCCCGTTCACCGTTCACCGCGCATCGCTCAATGAGATTTCGCCAGGCGCTCCTCGCCGCCGCGCTCAGCTTCGCCGCTGCTTCCTCCGCGGCCGCCCAGCGCGTCCCCATCCGGGACATCACCCGGGACGACGCACGCTTCTCGTTCTACGACCGCGGCCCGTATCGCCCCGGCGTCCCCCGCCCCGAGGCCGTCCTCGGGTACCCGGTGGGCGACATGAACAGCCAGTATTCGGCGCAAGAGGCGGTCATGCTCGGCATCGCCGCCGCCAGCAAGGAGCGGGTCCGCGTGGAGGAGTTCACCACCACGTACGAGCGGCGCACCATGCGCATCTATCTTGTCTCGTCGCCCGAGAACATGGCGCGGCTCGACGCGATCCGCGCCGATCTGGACCGGCTGGCCGATCCACGCAATACGCCGCAGGCGGAGCTCGACGTCATCGCCGCGCGCACGCCTGCCGTCGTCTGGATCTCGGGGTCCGTGCACGGCAACGAGTCGCCGGGCTTCGAGACCTGCATGCAGCTGCTCTACCAGTTCGCTGCGAGCGAGGAGCCCGCGACGCTCGCGGCACTGCGCAACGCCATCGTCATCATCAATCCGAGCTCCAACCCGGACGGCCACGAGCGCTTTTCGGTCTGGTACAACTCCATCAACGTGTCCGCCCCCGATCCCGACGCGCAGGAGCATCGCGAGCCGTGGAGCATCCAGGGACGCTACAACCATTACCGGTTCGACATGAACCGTGACCTCATCGCCTCCACGCAGCGTGAAGTGCAGGGCATCATGCGCATGATGCTCAAGTGGCACCCGATGGTGACAGCCGATCTGCACGGACATGTGTCGAGCTACTTCTTCCCGCCGGCCGCGCGCCCCGTGAACGGCGACATCGGCGCCAACGCGCTGAAGTGGCTGGAGGCGCTGGGCCGAGGCAATGCGTCGGCCTTCGACAAGTACGGCTGGCTGTACTACTCGCGCGACGTGTTCGACCTGTACTATCCCGGCTACTACGACACGTGGCCCTCGCTCAACGGCGCCATCGGAATGACCTTCGAGACCGACGGTGGCGGTCACCGCGGTCTGCTCTGGCGCCGCGCGGACGGCTCGCTGCTCTCGTTTCGCGACGGCATCGCCAAGCACTACGTGGCGTCGATGGCCACCATCGAGACCACCGCCGGCCGCGCCCGCGAGCGCGTCACCGATTACCTCCGCTTCCGGCAGGGCGCCGTGAGCGAGGGGCGGAGCGGGTCGATGAAACGCGTCGTCCTCGTGCCGGGGCGCGACCCCGGGCGCGCCGCCGAACTGGCGAGCGCCCTCGTGCGTGGCGGCATCGAAGTGCGGCGCGCCACGAGCAGCTTCTCGTCCGTGTCGGCGCACGCCTATTACGACGACGCCCGTACCGCGCGCCGATTCGAGCCGGGCGCGTATGTGGTGGACATCGGGCAGCCTCAGGGCAAGCTCGCCAAGTCCATTCTCGAGCCGTCGTCGGAGCTCGACCCCGTGTTCGCCAAGTCGCAGGTGGACCGATTCAATCGCAATCAGCGCCGGGGCAAGAAGACGGCGGGCGAGGGCTACGAATTCTACGACGTGACCGCCTGGTCGCTCCCCGTGGCGTTCGGTGTGGAGGCCTACTGGACGAGCGACCTGTCGCCCGTGACGGGAGACATTCTCTCGTTGCCCGCCGAAGAGCCGTCGCTCCCGCTGGCCCAGCAGCAGCCGCGTCGTGTCGGCGGGGAGCTGCTCGCGGTGGAGGTGCCGAGCGGCGTCGTCGCCGGTCGTGGGGCCACGTCGGCGTATGTGTTCTCACCCGAGCGCAACGGCGCGATGCGGCTGGTCACGCAACTTCTCGCCGAGGGCTTTCGCGTGCAGCTCTCGCGAGAGCCGCTGGACGTGGGTGGCAAGACCTGGCCGCGCGGCACGTACGTGGTCCACGTCGCACGCAACGAGGCCACGCTGGGCGCGCGCATCGATGCGATCGCCCGTGAGAGCGGCGTGGAAGTGACGGGTGTCAACTCTGCGTTCACCGAGTCGGGTCAGTATGGTGTCGCGTCGGAGCCCATCGTCGCCATCCCCCTGCCGAACATCGCCGTCGTTGCCGACGAGGGCGTGTCGCAGACCGCATACGGTGCCATCTGGTACGGCCTCGAGCGTCGCTACGGCGTGAAGTTCACGCCCATCGGCTTCAACTATCTCGGCGGTGGCGACATCGGCAAGTTCACGTCGATCGTATTCCCTTCCGGCAGCTACGGGTCGCGGATCACGAAGGACGGGGTGGAGCGCATCAAGACGTGGGTGCGAAATGGCGGCACGCTCGTGACGATGGGTAACGCCACCGCCTGGGCCGCCGACGAGGGGGTGGGACTCACCAGCGCGCGGCGCGTCGCCGAGGATTCTTCCGCCGCCAAGGCGGACAAGGGCGACAGCAGCGCGAGCAAACGCGCGCCGGCCGACAGCGCGCGCGGACTGCGCACGGCGACCACACCCGATCGTCTGGCCGAGGAGCTGATTCCGTTCAAGAGTCCCTCGGCGAGCGCTGGCGATCCCGAAGCAGTGCCCGGCATTCACGCCGACGTGCTGCTGGACCGCACGCACTGGTTGACGGCCGGCTACGAGGCGCCGCGTCTCACGGTGATGATGGAAGGGGATCTCTTCCTCAAGCCGTCCAGGGAGGGTACGAACGTCGCGACCTTTCCGACGACGGGGAAGCTCGTGCGGGCGGGGTTCACCTGGCCCGGGAACACCGAGCGGCTCCTGCGCGGGACCTCGTTGCTGATCGAAGAGCCGCTCGGCAAGGGGCACGTGGTGATGTTCGCCAACGAGCCGATGTTTCGGGGATGGTGGCGGGCGCTGGACCGGCTGGTGCTGAATGCGATGATACTGGGGCCGGCGTTTTGAGGATGACGACAGGTGGCAACGGACTGCTGCGCTAGTCCACGCGATCCTCGGACGGACTGGGCAGGAGTTCGCGTTCGGACGTCGCGTCGCGTGCGTGTTCCGCCGTGCCCCCGTGGCCAGTCACATAGAGCGCCAGCAATCCGGACGCGGTCAACGACAGGGCCAGCGCTCCCAGGGCCAGCGTCATGCTGTGCGTGTCGTCGCGGATTCGACCCACCAGAAACGGGCTCAGATATCCCGCGAGATTGCCGACCGAGTTGATCAGGGCGATCCCGGCAGCCGCTGCCGTTCCCGAAAGGATGCCAGTCGGCAACGACCAGAAGCACGAGAGCGCGGACATCATGCCGGCGGTTGCCACGGTCAGCGCCGCGATGCCGGCCCAGCCGCGGACTCCCGGCATGGCGCTGGCGGCGAAGGCCACCGAGCCGATCAGGCAGGCGAGGGCGAGGTGCCAACGACGCTCGCCGGTGGCGTCGGAATGCCAGCCATTCAGCACCATCGCGAGCGCCGCCACCGCCCACGGAATCGCCGAGATGAGGCCGATGTCGACGGGATCGGCGGTGATGGTGTCCTTGATGATCTGCGGCAGCCAGAACGAGATGCCGTACAGTCCCATGGCGATGCCGAAATAGACGAGCGACAGCAGCCAGACCTTCGAGCTGCGGAAGGCGTCCGCCAACGAGTGGCTCATCACGCCTTCGGCGTTCTTGATCGTCTCCTCCTCGGCCAGCCGCTGGGACAGAAGCGTCTTTTCCGCTTCCGTGAGCCAGTTCGCCCGAGCGGGGCCGTCATCGAGATACAGCAGCACCGCCACACCGACGACCACGGACGGCAGTCCTTCGAGCAGATACAGCCACTGCCAGCCCTTCAGGCCGCCCATCCCGCTCGTATGCGCCAGGATCCACCCGGACAGGGGCCCTCCGACGATGCCCGAGAAGGCGATCGCCGTCATGAACCCGGCGATCATTCTTGCGCGGTGCCTGCGCGTGAACCAGTAGGTCAAGTACAGGATGATGCCCGGAAAGAATCCGGCTTCGGCAACGCCGAGAAGAAATCGCAACGCGTAGAAGGTGGTCTCGCCAGTGGTGAACATCATGGCCGCCGAGATCAATCCCCACACGATCATGATGCGTGCGATCCACAGCCTGGCACCCACTTTCTGCAGGATCACGTTGCTCGGGACTTCAAAGCAGAAGTAGCCGAGAAAGAAGATGCCGGCACCCGTGCCGTAGACCGCGTCGCTGAACGACAGGTCGGCGGACATCTGGAGCTTGGCGAACCCGACGTTCACGCGGTCCAGGTATGCCAGCGTGTACAGCAGGAAGAGGAAGGGGATGAGGCGCCACGCCACCTTCCTGTACGTCGCGAGCTCGAACTGGGCACTCTGTTGTGCGATGCTCATTGAACGCTCTCCTGACCGGTCACGGGGCCGAATCAGCCATCGAGGCGAGCTTCGCGACCGTGTTCATGTTGCGGGCCGTGCCGCTGCTCGCCGCGGGGATCTTCAGCCTGGAGCGTCCCATGTTCGCGCCATAGCGCACGTAGATCTCGCGGCGTCCCAACGCCACCGCTTCGTCCACGCAGCCGGAGATGTCCTCCAGTGTCGTCGGCGGCGGGGCTGCGCCGAGAAAGATGGCCACGGTGCGATTCGCTGGCGCGTGCGGAAATGGATTCCGCGCCAGCACCTCGGCCATCTCCGCGGCGGTTCGCACGACGACGTGAATGGGTGCGCCGGCATGCGCGAGGAGCTGGTCAGCGAGTGCATTGGCGACGGCCGCCTCGCCGTGCTCGCTCTCGAAGACCACGTTCCCGCTGGCGATGTACGTTCGGACGGCGCGGAAACCGGCTGATGCGCACATGGCCCTGAGATCGGTCATGGCGAGCTTGCCCGACCCCCCCACGTTGACGGCGCGCAGCAGCGCGATGAAGGTCGTCATCGATGCGACCAGTGTCGTTGTGACGTGAACGCCAGCGACATGCCTTCGCCGGTGTTCTGGTCCACGGTGAACCCCACCGCGTCCCGGTACCAGGCGAGACTCGTCGCGAGGTCCTTCCCGGTCAGCGATGCCATGAGGGAGCCGGCGACGAGGGGGCCGGATTGGGCGAAGCCGGTGCCGTCACCAGGTGCTGAGGGTTCGGTGCTCATGGGACGCCTGTGAGAGTCCTAGTGGAACCGGTGTGTTCGGCGGACGCACCAACCTATGACGTTCTGGACGAAAGGCCAGACCAGCGGACTCTCGCGCGGGCGCGGGTGCGGTGCCACCTTGCAGCCGGTACGACCGCGCCCCTCCTACTTTCACGCCCACGCCGCCCCTGCGTCTGGACACCCCGCGCTTCACCTTGCGAGCCTGGTCGGCGGACGATGCCGCCGCGCTTCGGCAGACGCTCGCAGCCAGCGATGCGCATCTTCGCGCCTTCACGCCCTGGGTCGTGGACGGCCGCGTGCCCGGGCGCTCCCTGGAGAGTCGGCTCGCCCAGCACGCCGCGGACTTCGCCACCGGGGCGGAGTGGGTCTACGGCATGTTCTCGCTGCGCGGCGCCGAGGTGCTCGGCGGGTGTGGACTGTATCCGCGCGTGGGACCGCGCGCCATCGAGATCGGCTACTGGCTGTCCGTAGGGCACATCGGGCGCGGGCTGGCGACGCAAGCTTCCGCAGCCCTCACGCAATTGGCGTTCGCCATGCCTGGCATCGATCAGGTCGACATACGCATTGACCCGCGCAACTCGGCGAGTGCTCGGATACCGCATCGGCTCGGTTACACGGCACAGCGGATCGTACCCGACGGCATCGATGAACCAGCCGCGACGCAACGACATGATACTGTCGTGACATGGCGACTCACGCGTCCGGACTTCGCGGAGACTCGCACGACCTTCCCCCACTACGGCTGATATGCGACTCATCGCGCTCATCGTTGTCACCGTGCTTGCCAGCGGTTGCGCACCAGCGCGGCGCGCACCCGAGTTTCTCGTCGCGTCCGCCGGACCCGTGCGGCCCTTCTCGCCAGCGGTGCGCGCCAACGGGTTCCTGTTTCTCGCGGGCCAGCTCGGTACGGACAGCACTGGGCGCGTCGTGTCCGGAGGCATTCAGCCCGAGACGCGCCAAACGATGGAGAACATCCGGTCGGTCCTCGTACGCTCTGGCTCGTCGCTCGATCGCGTCGTCAAGTGCACGGTCTTCCTCGCCGACATGCGCGAGTGGGCCGCCATGAACGAGATCTACGTCACCTTTTTCGCCGTCGGCCGACGGCCCGCGCGCACGGCCGCCGGAGTCAACGGACTCGCCCTCGATGCGCGTGTGGAGATCGAGTGCATCGCCGCCCAACGATAGACGGAGACCCATCCATGCCGATCCATTGCCGCTTTCTCCTCGCCGCTACGCTCGGGGCAGTCTCGCTCACCGCGGCGCGCGGCGCGACGGCACAGAATCCGGACTCGGTGCAGATCCGCACCGAACGCCTTGCCGAGGGCGTCTACGCGCTGCGCGGATCCGGTGGCAACGTCGGCCTCGCCATCGGTCCCGACGCGGTGTTCGTCGTCGACGACCAGTTCGCGCCCCTCACGCCAAAAATCCTCGCCGCGATCGCTTCGCTCACCGAGCGACCCGTGCGCTTCGTGCTCAACACGCACTGGCACTTCGATCACACGGGCGGCAACGAGAACATGGGCAAGGCCGGCGCGTTGCTCGTCGCCCATGACAACGTTCGCCGACGCATGTCCACGGGACAGTTCATCGAGTTCATCAAGCGCCAGGAGCTGCCCGCGCCAGTGGGCGCCCTTCCCGTGGTCACCTTCAGCGATGCGGCGACCTTTCACTTCAACGGAGGCGAGGTGGTTGCCATCCACCTGCCGGCGGCGCACACGGATGGCGACGCGGCGGTGTTCTTTCGCCGCGAGAACGTGATCCACATGGGGGACGTCTACGTGGTCGGCTACCCGTTCGTCGACATCTCCAGTGGCGGCTCGCTCGGTGGCATTCTGCGTGGCGTGGATCGCATCCTGGCCCTCATCAACGACAGCACCAGGGTCATTCCCGGACACGGCGCGAGCGGAGACAAGGCCACGCTGCGGGCGTACCGCAACATGATCGCCACCGTACGCGACCGCGTGCAGCGCCAGGTCGCGACGGGTGCCACACTGGCGCAGGTTCTCGCGGCTCGACCCACCGCCGAATTCGACGCGATCTGGGGCGGGGGCTTCATCAAGGGGGCCGACCTCGTCCGCTTTGCCTACGCCGATGCCAGTCGGCGCTGACGCAACCGGCGCATGTGCGCGCCGGTCATGTCTACCTCACACCAGAGAACAACAATGAGACGTGCCGCTGTCTTCACGCTTGTCGTCATCGGATCGCTCACCATGGGCTGCGCTGCCACGTCGCGCGCCCCTGCGATCGTGAACGCGCCGCACGCGGATGCGAGCATCGCCCAGATCTACTTCTGGCGTGCCCGGCCGGGGATGCTCGGGGAGTATTCGCGCTACATCCGCGAACAGGCGGAGCCGATCGATCGCGAGGCCCAGCGTGCTGGCGCATTCGTCGACGTCTCCACCTATGTGGCAAGCGACACGACGCTTCCCTGGACGCACATGCGGGTGTTCCTGCTGCGCGACTCGACGCAGCTTCGGGGGTTGGTGAGCGCGCTGGGCGCGGCGGCCGTGCGGCTCGAGCCGGACAGCAGCCGGCGCCAGCGGCGAGGTCAGTACTCAGCGACGCTCCGCGACGCGGCCGGCGCTACGTTGACGCACATCCTCAGATGACGCCATGATGCCGGAACGATGGAAACGCGCCGGTCGAGTCGTCTCGACGGCGGTCGGCGTGGCCGTGGCGCTCGCAGCCGCTCCCGCGCCGGCGCGCGGACAGAGTTCACCGCCGCGCAGCACGGAGGTCTACGCCATCCGCTACGGCACCCTCCGCGATTTTCCCGTTGCCGCACTCGTCGCCGGCGCGGACACGGCGCGCCGTGCCGACATCGCCCTCACGCTCTGGCTCGTGCGGCGGCCCGACGGCCGCAACGTGCTCGTGGACGCGGGCTTCTACCGCGAGAAGTTCCTGACGCGATGGAAGCCGGCCGATTACGTGAACCCGTCGGAGGCGGTTCGCGCCGTGGGCGTCCGGCCCGAGGACATCACCGACGTGATCGTGACGCACGTGCACTGGGACCACCTGGACGGCGCCGACCTCTTCCCCAATGCACGACTGTGGATTCAGCGGGCCGAGTACGCGCATCATGTGGACGGCACGGGCCTGCCGCGCGACCGAGCCATCGACTCGCTCGATGCGGCGATGCTCGCGCGTCTTCAGGGCGCTGGCCGGGTCCGGCTCGTCAATGGCGACGCGCAGCGCGTGCTGCCCGGGCTCACCGTGTACACCGGCGGCAAGCATACCTTTGCGTCGCAATATGCCGGCGTGCGGACCGCGAACGGTACCGTGGTGCTCGCGTCGGACAACGCGTATCTGTACGAGAACCTCGCGACGACGACGCCGATCACGCAGACTCTCGATTCCGCATCGAACCGGCGGGCGCAGCGACGGATGCTGCGGCTGGCCGGGCGAAGGGGACTCGTCGTCCCCGGGCACGATCCGGCGGTGTTCGTGCGATTTCCCACGCCGGGCCATGGCGTGGCGAAGATCCGCTGAGCGTCCTGCAGGAAGCTCGTTCGAGACAGCGGGGTGGCGGGGGCACGCGGCGCTGGCGGAGTCGCCGCTTGGCGTTCGAGCCGGGCTCGAGCTTCGCGATCTCCTCGTGCAAGCGTCGAATCGGTGACGCCCATGACGAGCACGCCGAGCGTATCGCGCCGGCTTTCCGTACTGCCGAGGCTGAAGCCAAGCATCGGACGGTCATCGCGATCGCGATCCGACATCCGCACGATTTGACGCCGACCGAACAGCGACTCGGCATCTCCACGACCAACACATCCGCGGATGGCTCTCGCGCTCACCGGCGGCATTACCGTCGAGCGCGGCCGTCGCGCTCGCGTTCTTGCTTGCCGTGCACGAGCACGATCAGCGAGGCGACCCGTTCGTGTCGCTCGATCGGATGCCGAAGCGGAAGATCGCTTCGGACCTCGTAGCGATTCCGGCGACCATGGCGAATCCGCTCGATATATCCTGCTCCCTCCAGGTCGGCGACAATCCGCTGGACGGCGCGCTCCGTGATGCCTACGAGATGAGCGACATCTCGCATGCGCACGTCCGGCTCCCGCGCGATGCACA
>JBKJIY010000110.1:0-27528 GCA_046598315.1 Gemmatimonadaceae bacterium | reverse complement strand
CGGGCCCACAAGAGCCGGAGGTAGTCGTAGATCTCCGTGGCCGTGCCGACCGTGGAGCGCGACGTCCGCGTGGGATTCTTCTGCTCGATTGCCACGGCCACGGAGATCTACGACTACCTCAGGTTGTTGTGGGCCCGCGTGGGGCACACGCTCTGCCCGGTGTGCGCGCGCGAGCTCAGGCCGGACACCGTGCAGTCCGTGACGGATGCCGTACTCTCCCTGCCTGCCGGCACCAGGTTCCACGTGGCTGCACCGCTCAAGCTGTCGAGCGAGGTCTCGCACGAGGTCGTCGTCGAGAACCTCCGCGCCCAGGGGTTCGTTCGCATCAGCCTCGACGGCCGCATCATCCACCTCGACGACCTGAACACCGCGCCCGTGGATGTCACGTTCGCGAAGGAATTGCTCGTCGTCATCGACCGCCTCGTGGTGGCCGATGACACCCGCGGTCGGCTGGCCGACGCCGTATCCACCGCATTTCGCGAAGGTGATGGCGACGCGGTCATCCTGCTCGCCGAGCCTGTTGCGTCGCCCTTCGACGGCGCGCGTGTGCAGCGCCTGCGATTCACCGAGCGCTTCGAGTGCCCCAACGACGGCACCACCGCGCCCGCGCCGACGCCGCAGCTCTTCTCCTTCAACTCGCCGCGCGGCGCCTGCCCGCAGTGCAACGGCTTCGGCGCCGTGCTCGAGTACGACGAGCACCTCATCGTCCCGTATCCGGAGCGTTCGCTGCGGGACGGCGCCATCGATCCCTGGACCAAGCCGCGCTACGACAACAAGCGCCGTACGCTGGCTGAGTATGCGAAGAAAGAAGGCATCCCGATGGACTTCCCGTGGCAGGGGCTCCCAGCGAAGCACCGCGAGCGGTTGCTCCACGCCAACGTGCGCGGGTTCAAGGGCATCTTTCCCTTCCTTCGGGAACTCGAGGACAAGCGATACAAGCAGTACATCCGGGTCTTCCTGCGGCAATACCAGACGGCGCAGGAATGTCCGGGCTGCCACGGCACCAAGCTCCAGCCCGAGTCACTCCAGGTGAAGGTCGGCGGACGCAACATCGCCGAGGTGAGCGACCTGTCCGTCGGTGTGCTCACCGCGTGGCTGGATGCGCTCGAGCTGTCGGTGTTCGACCGGCAGGTGGCGGCACACATCCTCAAGGAGGCGCAGGACCGCGTACGCTTCCTCTGTGACGTCGGGTTGCACTATCTCTCCCTCAATCGCGCCACGCGTACACTCTCCGGCGGTGAAGCGCAGCGCATCGGCCTCGCGAACTCGCTCGGCTCCCGGCTGGTCGACACACTCTACGTTCTCGACGAACCGTCGATCGGGCTGCACTCACGCGACATGGACCGTCTGCTGGGGCTGCTGCTGCGCCTGCGCGACGGTGGCAACACGGTGCTCGTGGTTGAACATGACCTCGATGCGATCCGCGCTGCCGACTACATGATCGAGCTCGGCCCGGAAAGCGGGGAAAAGGGCGGTGAGCTGGTGTTCGCAGGCCCGATGTCGCGCGTGAGCGAGAGTCCTCTCACCGGGCAGTACCTCACGGGTGAGCGCACCATTCCCATTCCCGCATCGCGCCGCAGGATCGGCCCGCAGTGGCTGACACTCACCGGCGCGCGTGAGCACAACCTCAAGAGCGTGGACGTCCGCATCCCGCTCGGCACGGTCACCGCGGTGACCGGGGTGTCGGGCAGCGGCAAGAGCACGCTCATTCACGACGTCCTCATGCGCGCGCTCGAGACGAAGCTCACCGGTGAGCACTCGGCCAAGCAGCATCTCGGCGAGCGCGTCGGGGATTTCGACGACCTCACGGGCTACGAGTCGCTGGACGACGTGGTGCTCGTGGACCAGAGCCCCATCGGGAAGTCGCCGCGATCGAACCCGGTCACGTACGTGAAGGCGTTCGATGAGGTTCGCCGGATCTTCGCGGCGCTTCCGTTGGCGCGGCAGCGCAGCTACACGGCGGGCACGTTCAGCTTCAACGTCGCCGGCGGAAGGTGCGAGACATGCGAAGGTGCCGGCTATCTCGAGGTTGAAATGGTCTTCATGGCCGACGTCTTCGTCCCGTGCGACGAGTGCGGCGGGAAGCGGTTCAAGGCCGACGTGCTGGAGGTACGCTACTTCGGCCGGAACATCACGGACGTACTCGAGATGACGGTGGATCAGGCCATCCGCTTTTTTCCATACGAGGAGAAGCTCGGGCAGGCCCTCTGGCAGCTCCAGCAGGTGGGCCTGGGCTACCTGCGGCTCGGGCAGCCGGCGACGACACTCTCCGGCGGCGAAGCCCAGCGGCTCAAGGTGGCGAGAGAGCTCGCGCTCGGCGCGAAGAAGGCGGGGCGCAAGCTGTACATCATGGACGAGCCGACGACCGGCCTGCATCTGGACGACATCCGCAAGCTCGCCCAGGTCTTCGACCGGCTGGTGGATGCCGGGCACACGCTCGTGCTGATCGAGCACAATCTCGACGTCATCAAGCTGGCCGACTGGGTCGTGGATCTTGGTCCGGAGGCGGGGAGCGGTGGAGGGGAGGTGGTGGCGATGGGTCGGCCGGAGGACGTCGCGGCGGTGACGGGGAGTCACACCGGGCAGTGGCTCCGGTCGGTCCTGCCGGATTGGGACACGCCGGCCGGCCGCACGCGGGCCGCGCATACCGGGCCGCCGCGGGTCGCCGGGTCGTCCGTGCGCAAGCGGGCGCGCGTCTCCTGAGGCGACCGTCTCCGATTGACTTCCCACATCGGCGGACTAAATTTTCAGGTCTGTACCGCGCCATTCCCCAGTAGCTCAGTTGGTCAGAGCATCCGACTGTTAATCGGAGGGTCGTAGGTTCAAGTCCTACCTGGGGAGCTTCCACCACGGCCCGGCGATCGCTCGCCGGGCCGTGGTGCGTGCGGGGTCAACGCGCCGGCGTGGCGCTCACTGTCGCCGGCCCGGGCCGCCCCACGCCCGCCGTCGCCGCGCCGGCCAACGAGTCCGCGTAGAAGCTCGCGGCAAGCATGGCGAGCCGCGCCCGCAGTCGTGGAATGCGCACATTTCCCGGCTCGCGACGCATCTGCGCCGCCAGCTCGCCGAATCCCCGCCGAAAGGCGCGATCGATGATGGGCGCGCGGTAGGGATCGCGGCGAGCCTCGGCCAGTTGCGGGCCGAGCGATGTCATGTAGTCCACATAGATCACCATGGCGTGCGACTTCTGCGGCGCGGGCGACGCCAGCACGGCATTCAGGCCGGCGAGATTGTCCTCGACCGGCGCGCTCCGGCGCACGACGCGCACCAGGGCGCGAGCGTCGCGCAGCGGCGACACGCCGTGCACGTGGATCACCAGGGCGACGACGAGGACGGCGAGCGCCACGATCACGCGCGTCGCGCCCCGCCACGGCCGCTCATCGCCGAGCGTGATGAGCGGTGCGTCCGCGGCACTCGCGCCCACGAAGGCCACCACGGCGATCCAGAGAAACACGCTGTTGAGATCGACGAACCAGAACAGCAGATACAGCGCGTAGGCTCCGAAGAATCCGCCGACGATCGCCATCTCGACGCGCGTGAACCGCCCGAGGCCATAGGCGCGCCGCAGGCCGACACAGGCCCCGAGCCACATCGCGAGGAATGCGGCGGCGCCGAGCACGCCGCTGGTCGCGAGCGCTTCGAGGAGAGCGTTGTGCTCGCGGTCGTGCACCTTGGCGCCGCCGTCGGCGCTCATGGTGGACCAGAGGTAGTCGAAGTTTTCCGGTCCCACGCCAAGCAGCGGATGCTCCCGCACGCCGGCGATCAGCACGGGAAGCTGCGAGCGGCGCTCCACGTCCGACGCCTGCGTGCCGGTGAGGACGATCCGTTGCATCACCGTGGGAAACAGTGCGCGCACACCGGGCTGGGTGCGCCCGAGCACGAGCACGCCGGCCACGAGCAGGGCGCCCCCGAGCACGAGGCCACGTTTCCGGCCGACCAGCAGCAGGGCGAGTAACAGCCCACCGATCAGCGCGATCACGCTGCTCCGATTCTGCGTGAGCACGAGCGCCGTCACGTCGAGCAGCGCGATGAACATGAGCCCACCGCGCACTCGCCGCCTGTTCTCACGGGCGAACAGAAAGGCGACGATGGCGAGGTTGAGCAGCAGCGACGCGGCGAGCAGCCCCGGGTTGCCCACCGTGGACACGATCGCGAAGGTGCGGCCAGTCGCGCGCCGGGCAGCCACGAGCGTCCAGACGCCGTAGCCGGCAACGAGCGCGCTCACCGCGGCCGACGTGCGGAGGAACAGGAGCCAGTCGCGCGCGCGCATCAGCGCGCGGAGCGCGACATAGTACAGCAGCAGGTGCAGCCAGCCCCACACCCCCCACATTCGCTCGAGATCCCCGAAGAGACTGCGGCTGGGTGCCACTCCCGCGAATGCCGCGACGAACTGCACGCCCACGAACATCAGCAGCGCGACGAAGAACGGATCGCTCGACAGACGGAATTCCACGTCTCGGCGTGCCATCACGTACACGAGCGCGAGCGCGACCAGCTCGACGACGACACGAAAGAAGACGGCCCTGGTGGTCACGTACGGAAACAGGACGCCGGCGACGAGCAGGAGCGGCGTGACCGCCGTGGCCACGAGCAGCAGGCGCGCCGCGGTCGTCGCGGCCTCCACTGGGCGCGACACCGCTACTCCACCACGAACTCGCCGACCTTGGCGCGAACGCGACGCGCGGAATCGGTGAGCAGATGCGAGGTGGCTTCCAGTTCCTCCACGGAGGCGGACGTCTCTTCCGTGGCCGCGGCCACCTCCTCGGCCGACGCGGCATGGCTCTGGGCCGTGTCCGCCGCCCTGATGATGGCTTCCTCCACCGACGCGAGGGCGGTGGCATTGGCGGCGACGGCCTCGCCGACGAGGGTCGAGGCCTGCTCCACCCGCGCGACGGCGGCCTGGATGTCGGCCAGCGCGCCGCGTGCCGCGTCGGCGACGACGGTCACGTCGCGCATCTGCGTGGCACCGCTCTCCACCGCGCGCGACGTGCCCAGCACCCCGTCGCGAATGCGCTCCACGTTCGTCGCCACCTGGCGCGCGGCCCGCTGGCTCTCTTCGGCCAGGTGGCGTACCTCCTCCGCCACCACGGCAAAGCCGCGACCCGCGTCTCCTGCCCGCGCCGCCTCGATCGCCGCGTTGAGCGCGAGCAGGTTGGTCTGCGAGGCGATCTCCGAGATCGTGGTCGCGAACGCGTCCACGACGCCGAGGCTGTCGCGGAGTGCGGCGATCTCGCTGGCACTGCGCTCGAACAGCGCGCGCGCGGCGAACAGGGTATCGACCGCGCGTGCGATCTCCTGCGCCGTTGCCGTGGCCGAGACGCGGATCTCACGGCCGCGTGCCTGGCTCTCCCGCACCGCCTCGGTGATCGTCCGCCCCGACGCGGCCAACTGCGCGACAGCCGTGCCGGCGCCCACCAGGACGTCGAGTTGCAGTCCCGCGCCCTGCGCCATTTCCGTGACGGCGCTCGCGACGTGCTGCGTGCTCTCCGATGCGCCGCTCACCGCCGCCGACAGCTCGGCCGCCGCCGCGGCAACGTCGTTCGACTGGGCCTGCATCTCGGCGAGGAGGCCGCGCAGGCGTTCGCGCGCCTGATCGAAGGCATCGGCCAGGGCCTCGTACTCGGCGGCGCCGAGCGTCTCGCGGTGCAGGTCGCTGCGGCGCAGGTCGCCGCGGCCGAGCGCACCGAGATCGCGCGACAGCGCCGCCAGCGGCCGCGTCACCGCGCGCGACGTCGTCGCGCTGGAGAGGACGCCGACGACGAGCGCCGCCAGGATCACCGCCCCCAGCCACAGTTCGTTGCGGCGCAGGATGGCCGACGCGCTGTCCTGGCGCTCGCCCATCCGTCGCCGGCCCTCGGCGCGCAGCGCCTCCAGCGTGCGATCGACCTCGTTCAAGGTCACCGCATTGCGCTCCAGCGTCGCGGCGGCCGCCCGATGCTCGCCGATCGCCGTGTAGGCGTGCGCCACCGCGATGCCGACTTCCATCGTGCCCTGCAGTGCACCCAACTCCTCGAGCTTCTGGCGCTCGGCACTCGACAGCGCCGACAGCTGGACGGCCTGCCGCCGCAGCCGATCCGCCTCCTCAGCGCGCGTCGCGTAGCGCTCGCCGTCGGCCGACGACCCCGTGTTGAGATAGCGCATGCCGGCCGCGACTTCCTGGAGGATGCGATTCACCACCTGCTGCACGCTTTCCTGCTGCTGTCGCATGTCGGCGACGAGCGCCTCGCTGCGCCGACCCGCGCTCTGCAGCCCGAGCCCCGCCAGCAGGCCGGCGGCGAGGATCAGTGAGAGGGTGATGCCGAACCCCAGCCGCAGGCGTCCCCGGATGGTCGTGCGCAGTCTCATCGGCCGACGCGGGCGATGACGACGACCTTGTTGATCGCATCGTGCTGCTCGTCGAAGTCGATTGGACCCGCCACACCCTGCACGGCGCGCGATCCGCGCACGCGCTCGATGTGATCACGGATCTTCGCGCGATCGCGGCCCACTTCGAGTGCGGCCCGCCCGATGAGCATGGCCGCATCATAGGCGAGCGCGGCCCGCTGGTCCGGCGCGGCACGATAGCGGGTGCTGTAGGCTGCGACGAAGGCCCTGGCCTCGGCCGACACAGCACGCCGGGCGAGAAAGAACGCCGTGTAGCGGACGTCGGGAAACTCGGTGGCGTTGTCCTCGAGCGCCGAGGCGGCGTCGCCGCCGATGAACGGCGTGCTGACGCCGGCAGCACGCAGCGCGCGAAGGGCGAGCAGCCCGTCCTCCGCATTTCCGGGAAACAGCACCGCGTCCGGCGCGAGCTGCCTGATGTAGCGGGCATAGGCATCCCACGGAGTGGCACCCTGGAGATAGGGGTCACGCTGCACCACGGTGCCGCCGCTGGCGCGGTACGTCTCGGCGAACGACTTCGCCCAGTCCTTGCCATACGAGTCGTTGCGATAGATCACACTCGCGCGGCGGGCGTTCATCGAATCGAGGAGAAAGCGCGCCACGGCGGCGCTCGACTGTGCATCACTCGGACAGATGCGGAAGAGCCATCGGTTGGCGCCGCTGATCGCCGGGCTGGTGCCGGTGGGCGTGATGGCGACGACGGCATTGCGGCCGTCGTTGCGCGTATCCGCATATTCGTCCACGGCGGCAAGCGTCGTTCCGCTCTCCGGATGACCTACCACGCCCACCACCGCGGCGTCATCGCGAAAGGTGCCGGCGATCTTCACCGGATCGGACACGTCGGGCTGGCCCTTCACCATCCGGAACGACGCCGCCACTCCCCGTCCGCGCTGCGCATTGAGATGCTCTACCGCGAGCTCGACACCGTTGTAGATCGTCTGCATCCCGGCGCGTTGTGGATTGAGCGCGACGGCGATGCCAAGGTCGCGCGCATCCCGCTTGCCACCGGAGCAGCCGATGGCACTGTAAACGGCGAGCGCGACGATGCCGGCGCGTCCAGGCAGACGGCGGAGGCGAGAAGGCATCACGTGGGGGGGAGAGGCCGTGGGGAAGGGCGGCGGCGCCAATAACAGTATGCCGCTCGCGCGGCTCCTCGCAAGCAACCGACCAGCACGCTGGTCGCGGCGCGCACTTCGCTTATCTTACGCCCGCCACCCGCCGCCTCTCTCCCGTACGCGCATGTCCAACGACATCACATCCCCCGCCGGCGACCGCAGCCCCTGGGTGGCCGTCATCATGGGGAGCCGCAGCGACCTGCCGGTGATGCAGCACGCGATAGAGATCCTCGCGGCGCTCGACATCCCGCACGAGGTGCGCGTGGTGTCGGCGCATCGCACGCCCGACTGGATGTTCGAATACGCCGCAGGCGTGGAAGCCCGGGGGGTGGAGGTCGTGATCGCGGCCGCCGGTGGTGCGGCCCACCTGCCCGGCATGGTGGCGGCCAAGACGATACTCCCCGTGCTCGGCGTGCCGATCCCCGCCACGATGCTCAATGGCGTGGATGCGTTGCTCGCCATCGTGCAGATGCCCAAGGGGGTGCCGGTGGGAACGCTCGCCATCGGCGCGCCGGGCGCCGCGAACGCCGCCTTGCTGGCGGCGTCGATCCTGGCCGGCCGGCATCCCGAAGTGCGCGAGCGCCTGCGCGCCTGGCGCGCCGCGCGCACGGCGGACGTCCTCGCCGACACCGAGATCTCGGGAACCCTGCCATGAGCACCGCCATCCTTCCTCCCGCTACCATCGGCATTCTGGGAGGAGGGCAGCTGGGACGAATGACGGCCCTCGCCGCCCGCGCGATGGGCTACGGCGTACAGGTCCTCGATCCCAGCGCGACCTGCGCCGCGAGCGTGGTGGCGGACCGCGTAGTCGTGGGCGCCTTCGATGATGCCGAGGCGGCCGCCGACCTGGCTCGCGCCTGCGATGTGGTCACCGTGGAGATCGAGCAGATCTCGAGCGACGCGCTCGACGCCGTCCTGGCGCATGCGCCGGCGCGTCCGGGGCCGGCCGTGCTGCGCATGGTGCAGGATCGCGCCCGACAGAAGAATTGGCTCGCAGCGCAGGGCGTGCCCATCGGTCGTTACGCCATCGTCGATTCCGCCGCATCGCTGGCCGACGCGCGGCGCCTGCTCGGACCGGATCTCTTCGTCAAGGCAAGTCAGGGGGGATTCGACGGGCGCGGGCAGTTCCGCGTGCGCGCCGACACCGATGCGCCGGCGGTCATGGCCGCGCTCGGTGGGCGGCGGGCCGTGGCCGAGGAGGGACTCGACCTCGCGCTCGAGCTGAGCGTGCTCGTGGCGCGTCGGCCCTCGGGTCAGATGATCGCCTACCCTGCGGCGCTGAATGTCCACGAGGAGCAGGTGCTGGCATGGAGCGCGCTCCCCGGCCCGCTCGCGCCTCACGTGCAGCGAGAGGCAGAGCGGCTCGCCGTTCACCTTGCCGATTCGCTGGCGCTCGAGGGGATCCTCGTCGTGGAGATGTTCCTGCTGAACGACGGCCGGCTACTCGTCAACGAGCTTGCCCCGCGTCCGCACAACTCCTACCACGCATCCGAACTCGCCTGCCCCACCAGTCAGTTCGAGCAACTCGTGCGCGCCACCTGCGACCTGCCGCTCGGCGACACGACGCCTGTTCGCCCCGCCGCGATCGTCAACCTCTTCGGTGATCTGTGGATGGACGGTCGCACCCCGGACTTCTCCCGCGCGCTGGCCGTGCCCTCCACGCGGCTCTTCCTCTACGGCAAGGGCGCACCACGGGCGGGGCGCAAGATGGGTCACCTCGCCGCGACAGGGGCCACGCTCGACGAGGCTCTGGCGCGAGTGCAGCAGGCGAGAGCGGCGCTATGAGCCGAACCGGGCGGCGCATCACGCCCCCATCGCTCGCGCCGCTGCTGGCGGGAGTCGCGGGCGGCGCGTTGCTGGCGGCGCGCCCGCGACGTCGCGACGCGCACGCGATCTCGACGATTGCCGCGCTGTGCCTGATCGCGCTGTCCGCCCGGACCCCGATCATGGACGCGATACGCCAGGCGGGGACGCGGCGTCGGTCAGCCGTGCTGCAGCTCAGCTTCGTCGTGGCGCATCCGGTGGAGAAGGTCTTCGGCTTCTGCGCCGACTTCGAGAACTTTCCCAGGTTCATCCGGGCGCTTCGCGAAGTCCACGACTACAGCGACGGGCGCTCGCACTGGTGCGCGACGACGCCGTCGGGCGGGACGGTGGAGTGGGACACGGTCATCTCCAAATACGTGCCCAACCACGTGATTGCCTGGCGCAGTGTGGGCACGTCGTCCGTGGAGGCACATGGCGCCGTTCGCTTCACGCCAGAGGCCGGGGGCACCTGCGTGAAGGTGTCCACGGAATATCGGGTGCTGGAAAGTGGACTCGCCGACGCGCTTTACGCACTCGCCACCCCGCCTCGGGCCGACCAGCTCGAGGCGGATATCCGGCGCATCAGCCTGTACCTCGGCGACGACGCCGCGACGGCGACCTCGGCCTAGGGCTCGCTCGGCTCGACGCGTACCGGTCCGGACACCCGCGCCACCGCTGGCTCGCGATCGGAGGCACGTCGCGCGCGCGCCTGGCCTGCCTGCGCCGCCAGCTCGGCCGGCGATGGGTCACGCGGCACCTCGATGATCCGGAACGGGGGTTTGCCAGGGTAGCTGGCCTCGAGCACGTGCATGGACACGTTGTACACGGGAATCCCCGTGCTCGTGTGACCCTCGGGTGTGCCCTTGTGCGCATGGCCGTGAAACGCCGCCGTCACCTCGAAGCGCGTGAGAGGCTCCTCGAGCCGGCTGCACCCGAGCCAGGGCCAGATTTCCACGGGCTCCCCCTCGACTGTCTCGCGAATGGGGGAGTAGTGCAGCACGGCAAAGCGGTGGCGCGTCGTGAGGCGGGCGAGCGCGGACTCCAGCTTGAGCGACTCGTTGACGGCCTCCTGCACGAACTGCTTGATCACCGGTTCGCCCCATGGGCCGAGCGCGCCACGGCCAAACCCGCCAGCGAACCCTTTCACCCCGGCGAAGCCGAGGCCCTGAATCTCCACGGAATCGCCATCGAGCATGTGGACGCCGGCTTCCGTCAGAATGCGGCTGACCTCCTGGGGCTCTCCCGCCTCGAAATCGTGATTGCCGAGGACGGCGACGATGGGGATGTTCACCGCCGACGTCAGATCGCGCGCCAGAATGCGTGCCTCCTCCGCCGTTCCGTAGTCGGTGAGGTCGCCCGGAATGACGAGGATGTCGGCCCGCCGGTTGATCTGCGCGAACAGGGAGGTGAGGGCACCCTGGGAGGACTTCCCGTAGTGCACGTCGGCCACGGCAGCAATTCTGATCGTTTCGCTCGGGGGCATCGGGCTCGATGAGGTGGTGTCCCGCTCGCTACTGAGATTTTCGGGCCAGCGGGCTCGGGGCGTGTGCGACGCAGCTAGCCCGCACCTTGCACTTCCCGTCGGTCCGACCCCCTCTCCCCGCTCATCATGTCCGGCCAATCCACGCTCGACGAGTCCGCGCAGGACACGAATGCGTTCTACCGTCGCACGCTCCATGTGCTGAGCGACGCGTCGGTACCCTTTCTCGTCGGCGGGTCGCACGCGTTTCTCGAATACACCGGGATCGCGCGCAATACAAAGGATTTCGATCTCTTCCTGCGTCGCGGCGACATGGACCGCGCCATGGAGGCCTTGCGCGGCGCGGGCTACCGCACGGAGCTCACCTTTCCACACTGGCTGGGCAAGGCGTGGCAGCACGACGACTTCGTGGATCTCGTCTTCAGCTCGGGGAACGGGATCTGCGCGGTGGACGACGGGTGGTTCGAGCACGCGGTGGAGACGCAGGTGCTGAACATGCCGGTGAAGATCGTGCCCTGCGAGGAGCTGTTCTGGCAGAAGTCGTTCGTCATGGAACGCGAGCGATACGACGGTGCGGACCTCATGCACATCCTTCGCGCGCGCGGACCGCACCTCGCCTGGGATCGGCTCATGGAGCGGTATGGCGACAACTGGCCTCTGCTCTACAGCTATCTGCTCATGTGCAGCTTCGTCTATCCGAGCGACTCGGCATGCATCCCCCAGCACGTCATCGACGACCTTGCCGCCCGTCACACCGCCATGCGCCACGCGACGGATGGCGAGCGCGTCTGCCGGGGCACCCTCGTGAGCCGCGCTCAGTATCTCATCGACATCGGACAGTACGGGTACGCCGATGCGCGCCTCCTTCCGCGCGGCGGAATGTCGGCGGAGGACGCCATCTACTGGACATGGGCCATCGATCACGTGAAGTAGCCACGCTCGTGGGCGGCTAGATGGCCTGACGCAGCTCCATACCCTCGTCGCGATACTGCTTGAGCTTGCGATACAACGTACGCCGGTCGATGCCGAGCCGGTCGGCGGCATTGCTCTGATGACCTTCCTCCTGATCCAGCACGTGGAGGATGTAGCGTCGCTCCAGCTCATCGAGACTCCAGCGCGCCGACTCGAGGCTCGCGAACCGATCGTGGTCGACGTGCCCGCCGCGTGCCTCGTCCGGCGCTGGCGCGCCACCCGTACCGTAGGCGGAGCGTTCCACCCAGTGCTCCAACTCCCGCACGTTCCCGGGCCACTCCCTGCCCATGAGCGGCATGAGGGCGTCGGTGCTCAGGGGCGGGCGCTCGTCCCCACTTTCCCGGGCGAGGCGGCTGCGAAAGTGCTGCACGAGCAGGGGAATGTCGCTGCGCCGCTCGCGCAGCGGCGGCAGCGAGATCGGCAGCACGTTGAGTCGGCCGAGCAGCTCGTCGCCGCTCGTGAACATCGGCTCCACGTCCAGGGATTCGCGCGCCGTCATGACGAGGCGCACGTCAACGGGCACGAGGTCTCCCGCCCCCACGCGGCGGATGGCCCGCTCGGCGAGCACCCGCGCGAGTCTGACGCGCAGGCTGTGCGGCACGTCCGAGACTTCGTCCAGCACGAGCGTGCCCCCGCGCGCCTCCTCGAACAGACCGCATCGCGCGAGACCACCCGCCGTGCGCCCCGAGCCAAAGAGCTCGACCTCCAACGCCATGCCATCGGTGCCGTTGCACGCGATCGTCACGAAGGGCCGCGCCGCACGATCCGACAGGTCGTGCACGAGCCGAGCGACGACGTCTTTCCCCGTGCCCTCCTCTCCGGTCACGAGGACCGTCATGCGGGAGGCAGCGGCGCGTCCGATCAGCTCCCGAACGCGGATCATCGCGCCGGAGCGGCCGACGAGCGAGGTGGCGGAGGCGTCGCTCGAACGCGCGCGAAGCATCGCGAGCTCGCGGCGCAGCACCCCTTCACGCGCGGCTCGCTCCACCGCGAAGAGCAGCGTGTCGGTATCGCCTCCCCGAGCGACGCTGTCGAATGCGCCCAGACGCAGGCCGTCGCGCACCAGCGCGCCATCGTCCGGGCCGGCGAGCAGAACGATCTGTGCTCCGCTCGCGGCGCCCGACGCGGACGCCAGCAGCGTCAGCCCGTGGAGTCCGGCGACGCCGAGCCCGAGCAGGACCACATCCGTCGACGCACGCTCGAGAGTATCGAGGGCGTGGTCGGTGTCGATGGCATGGCTCGATTCATAACCGGCCGCCGTCAGAAGATGCCGCAGCCCTGAGGCCGCGGGTCCTTCTGTGTCGACGACGAGCACGCGCGTGTGAACTGGCATCGGGGAGATCGCGGGGGAAGTGGACTCGCGATCAAGTATCGGCCGATGGTGAGGAATATTGACCGAACGCGCCGCGTTCGCTCGCGATCCTCCGAAGCGCTGCCCTAGGAGGCGACCTGCTCGGGAGCGAGACCGAACCGCCGGTTCCGGCTGCGGAAATCCGCCAGCGATTCCGCCAGGTCGTGGGCGCAGAACTCCGGCCACATCTTCTGCACGAAGAGCAGCTCGGCGTACGCGCACTCCCAGAGCAGGAAGTCGCTCAGTCGCTGCTCGCCTCCCGTGCGGATGACGAGATCCACGTCGCGCGCCGGCAGGCGGTCGTGGTCTGCGCGCGCGAGCAACTCCGTGAATGCCTCGCGCGAGACGACGGCGCCGCGCATCGCGGTGGCGGCGCGCAGTACGGCGTCGCGCGCCGAGTAGTCCACGGCGACGCGCAGATGCATGCGCACGCCGGGCGCGGTGAGCGTCTCCACCTGCTCCACCGTGTGACGCAGCGACGATGGCAGCCGGTCTCGTCGTCCGAGAATGGTGAGCCGCACGCCGTTGTTGAGGCAGCGCTTGGCTTCCCCGAGCAGGGCGCGGCGAAAGAGACGCATGAGGGCGGTCACTTCGCCGGTGGGCCGCTTCCAGTTGTCGGCGGAGAAGGCGTACAGCGTGAGCGTGCCCACGCCCTCCCGCACCGCCGCTTCCACGATGTCGCGTGCGGTGCGGAGTCCCGCGTCGTGGCCAGCGGATCGGGAGAGCCCGTTGGCCGTGGCCCATCGCCCGTTGCCGTCCATGATGATCGCCACGTGCGGCCCACCAAAGGCCGGATGCGCGACGGACGCGCTCGTGTGTCGTGAGCCAGGCATCGGTGCGTCAGCGCTCCCGCGTGGCGCGGATGAGCGCCTCCATGTGATCGAGGTATCGCCCGAGCGCCCGGCGTCCCACCGCCGTCAGTCGGTATTCGGTCCTCGGCACCCGCCCCTCGAACGACTTGGTGCAGAGCACGTACGCGGCGTCCTCCAGCTTGCGCGCATGCACGCTCAGATTGCCGTCGGTCGTCTTCATCAACCCTTTGAGGGCGTTGAAGGTGAGGGAATCGTTCACGGCCAGGGCGCTGACGATGCCCAACCGCATGCGCTCGTGGATGAGCCGGTCCAGCGAGAGCGCGCCCTGGTCAGCCTCGTCCGATGGTCCGCCCGCGCCATCCACCGCGCGCAGGGTGCGCGCGCCGTCGGCGGCGGCTGGTCGCGCCGCTGACCGGTGGGCCGCGCGCGTGGCCGCCGATACGTGCTTAGCCACCGTGCCTCCGTGCGATCAACGCTCCGAATACGATATGCAACCCACCGAAGCCGGCGGCCATGCAGACGGGCGTCCAGGCGGCTGGCGCGAACAGCGCCAGCGTGCCGAGCAGCGCGAACGCGATCCCCATCACCGGGACGATGCGCACGGAGAAAGTGCCCGCCGCGATCACCCCCACGCCATACAGCAGCAACCAGATGCCGGGCAGCAGGTCCAGCAACCCGCGCTCGTAGCAGACGAGCGTCAGGAGCGCGCCGACCGCGAGCGGCGGCGCGAAGCTGAAGACGATCTTGCGCGCCGGCTCGGACCAGAGAGGCAGGCCGGCCGCGCGCGCCTTGAGCCCCATCGTATAGATGGAGATGGCGACCGACAGCACCGCTTCGCCCATCCAGATGAAGAGCCAGCGCGCGGTGCTGTCCGCCGCCGACGCGAGCACCGCCGCGACGAGCGCCGTGACACCCACGGCCACCGTTCCCCACCCCGGCACAGCGGTGAAGGTGGCGGCCGCCTCCATGGTCTTGCGGATGAAGCGCAGATTGTCCATCGCCCGCGCATGCATCTCGGGTGGCTCTGGCGGACGGAAGCGAAGGATGCGCGTCATGAAGGGAGAATCACCAGGATCCGGCATTCTGTCAAGTGCTTTGCACGACAAAGAGAGGCGGACGGGGCGAATTGGCCCATTTTTTCACGCGCTCCGCGCCGCGCCCTCTCCCCCGATCGCGCTGGGTCCCGGTGGCGGATCGCTCGCCGGAAAGCTCTGCTCACTGACCGAATCCGTCCGAACCTCATCGATCCCGGTCGCGAACTCTTCGAGAATGGCAGCGCAGAACTTCGGCAGATCCTCCGGCTTGCGACTGGTCACCAGCCGGTCGTCCACACAGACCTCCTCGTCCACCCACGCTCCCCCGGCATTCTTGATGTCGGTCTTCAGCGAGGGCCACGACGTGAGCGTTCGCCCCCCCACCGTGCCTGCCTCCACCAGAAGCCATGCGCCGTGGCAGATGGCCGCCACCGGGCGCTCCGACAACATGAATTCACGGACGAACTGCACGGCGCGTTCATCCGTCCGCAGCCGGTCGGGATTGGCCACGCCACCGGGAAGCAGCAGCGCATCGTAATCGCTCGCCTTCACCTGCTCCAGAGTACGATCCACGGGCAGCCGCGCTCCCTTCTCGTCGTGGTTCATGGCCTGGATGGAGCCTTCGAGCGGCGCAATCAGGTGCGTCGTCGCGCCCGCGCCGTCCAGCGCCCGCCTCGGCTCCTCGATCTCCACCTGCTCCACGCCGTCCGTGGCCAGAATGGCGATCCTGCGACCGTTGAGACCGGATTCCATGGCGCCCTCCAGAGATGATGTGTAGGGTCGATTGGATGTCACGATCCATGCCGGAGGAGCCATCCACCCGCGTGGATACGAGACGATTGGCTCGGATCGCACTGTCAGCCACCCTCGCCGAGGCGTACTTTCTACCCGTGCCTCTCCTTCGGATTCACGGTCATGTGGCGCTCCGAGAGCGCCTCGGCGAGGCGATCGCCCGGGACGCCCTGCCCGGCTCGCTTCTGCTGCACGGGCCCCGAGGCGTCGGCAAGCAGCGCCTCGCGCTCTGGCTCGCGCAGCGCCTGCTTTGCACCGGTCCAGGCGAGCGCCCGTGCGTCGCCTGCCAGAGCTGTCGATACGCGGTCACCGGCGGGCACCCGGACATCCACTGGTATTTCCCGCGTCCCCGGCTCAAGGACTCGGACGCGTCGACCGACGACGTCAAGGACGACTACCGCGAGGCGATCGGCGAGCGTGCGAAGACCGGTGCATACCCCCCACCAGCGCCCACCGACGCCCTGTACGTCGCGACCGTCCGCACCATCGTGCAGTCGGCGGCGCTCGCGCCGGCGCTCGGGGCCCGCAAGGTGTATGTGATCGGTGACGCGGAGCGCATGGTGCCGCAAGAGGGGGCCGACCAGGCCGCGAACGCCTTTCTGAAGCTGCTCGAAGAGCCGTCGGCCAACACCAACCTGATCCTCACCACGAGCGAGCCGGGCGCCCTGCTGCCGACGATACGCTCGCGGGTGGTGACGATCCGAGTTCCGCGGCTCCTGCCGATCGACGTCGAGTCGGTGCTCACGGAGCCCGCGATGCAGCAGGCCGTCGCGAGCGCCGGCGGGCCACCGGCGCTTCCCGATCAGCTCCGCGCCGCTGGCGGGGCGCCGGGATCCCTGCTGGGCGGGGCCGCCTGGGCCGACGCCCTGTCCGGTGCGAAGCGCCTGCTGGATGCGGCGAGCTCGGGCGACCGGCGCGAACGCATGCGCGTGGCGTTCGGGCAGGGATCGACGAAGGCGCGCGGGGCATTTGCCACCTCGCTGGACGCCCTGACCACCCTGCTGCACGATCGGATGCGCGCCGCCACCGATCGGGCGAATGGGCCCGGCGCCCTCGCTGCCGCACGGGCGCTCGATGTCGTGGAGGACGCGAAGGAGCGGGCGGCCGGCAACGTCAACCCGCAGCTCGTCGCCACCGAGCTCCTCCGGCGCCTGGACACCATTCTCGCATGAGCACGGGTGATCGTCTCACGCATGTGGCCCCCGACGGCTCGGCGCGGATGGTGGACGTGGGCGCGAAGTCCGACACCGAGCGCATGGCCCGTGCGACGGGCGTCATCTGCATGGCCCCCGCGACCCTTGCCGCCATCCGCGGCAATGTCATCGCCAAGGGCGACGTGCTCGGCGTAGCGCGGTTGGCGGGGATCATGGCGGGCAAGAAGACCGCCGACCTCGTTCCGCTCTGTCACTCCCTCTCGCTCACCGAGCTCTCGGTCTCCTTCACGCTGGACGACGCACTGCCCGGCATTCGGGTGGAGACGGTGGCGCGCACCGTGGGGAAGACGGGGGTGGAGATGGAAGCGCTCACAGCCGCGAGCGTCGCGCTACTCACCATCTACGACATGGCGAAGGCCATGGATCGGGGCATGACCATCGGCCAGATCGCCCTGGCCGAGAAAACAGGTGGAGCGAGCGGGACCTTCGCAAGGCCTTGATGGCGGGTCGCCATGGACTTAACGTCCATATGCAGCGAGCTGGACCTCTGCACGTAAACCCTTACCAGGGTTCAACATATGAAGAATCTTCGAGGCACGTACGTGCATCGTGGAGACAAGAACCGACGGCGGACTCGAGCCAAACAGACGGTTCTCGCGCTCAGTTTCTTCGGTGCGACGGCCTTCCTGCTGGGCAATCGTCCGTCGGCGGCGACCGATGCCGAAGCCGCACCGGTGCGCTCTGACGGCTTTTCGCTCGATCTCTATACCAGTGCCGGCCTCAACACAGCGCTCGATTCCACCCGAGGCGAGCTCGAGCTCACTCGGACGGCGCTGGAGCGTGCGTCGCGAGTCATCGCCTTTTCCACCCAATACGAGATCGGTGCCGACCTCGCCAGCAAGATCGTGGACGCCGCCCAGGCTGAAGGGATCGATCCCGACCTTGCCTTCCGTCTCGTGAAACTGGAGAGCGACTTCAAGACGCGCGCGACCAGCCCGGTCGGAGCGGTGGGGCTGACGCAGTTGATGCCAGCCACCGCCCGCTTCTATGAGAAGAACATCACGCGCGAGCGGCTCTACGATCCCACCACCAACCTCCGCGTCGGCTTCCGGTATCTCCGCGGGCTGGTGAAGGAGTACGACGGCAACGTGAAGCTCGCGCTCGTCGTCTACAATCGCGGTCCGGTGGCCGTCGCTCGGGCTCAGGCGGAGGGCGACAACCCCTCCAACGGCTACGATCGCATCGTCACCAGGGGATACCACGGCCGCGGAGTCATCGAGTAGCCGAAAGGCTCAGCGAGCCTTCCGTAGGACCGCTGTCTTCGATCGGGCGCCGGCTTTCGAGCTGGCGCCCGATCGCCTGTGCTGCCGGTGGCGAGCGACCGCCTGTGTGCGCGCCGACGCCGGAGTGACTCGTGCGGCGACGCGGGGCGGCTGCTTCACGCTGACGGCATCGGGAATGGTCAGCGCCGTCGCGGCGACGGCCTGGCTGGGGAGGAGGATCTCCTGGCCTGCGACGAGCCGGGCAGACTTGCCGGCGCGGTGCAGTCCGGGGTTGAAGCTTTCAAGTGTCCGCTCGCTGATGCCGTGCGCGGCAGCGAGGCTGGCGGCTGTATCGCCCGTCCGGGTGCGCACCGTCCGGGTGGCGTCGCGCACGGCGTCGGGGAGCGCGTCGAACGCCTCGCTGAAGCCGGCGGCCGCGCCCACGGGCACGCGCACGAGGTAGCGCTCCCGCGGTGGCGTCATGCCGCGAAGGAGATGCGGGTTGAGATCGAGGATTTCCTCGGGGCTGGCGTGCGCGGCGCGGGCAATGGCTGTGAGCGGCGTGGCAGCCGGAACCCTGACCGAGTCGTACACGAAGGCCGGTTGCGGCGTCAGCTCCATACCGTACCGGACAGGCTCCTTGGCGATGAGGGCGGCGGCGATGAGCTGCGGGACGTACTCGCGCGTCTCGTTGCGGAGATACTCCTTGTCCGCCAGCACGAAAAAGGCGTCGTCCCCCCGCGGGTCCTGCACGTCCCCAGCGTGGAGTGCGAGCCCCTTGGCCACGCGATTGGGTCCGCCGTTGTACGCGGCGGCGGCGAGATACAGAGAGCCGAACTGCTTCCGCAGCTCGCGGATGTAGCGCACGGCGGCCTGCGTGGACCGAACTGGATCGCGGCGCTCGTCCACCCACGGATCGATGCGCAGGCCCACACCGCGGCCCGTGCCGGCCATGAACTGCCACATGCCCACCGCCGCGGCGCGCGAGTAGGCGTGGTTGTCGAATCCACTCTCCACAAGTGCCAGGTAGTACATGTCTTCGGGCAGCCCCCCCGCTCGAAGCGACGCGCGGATCATGGGCTCGTAGCGCGTGCCTCGCTGCAGCCGGTGCGCGATGCGCTGCCGGGAGCGCCCGGTGAACATGGTCACGTAATGCGCCACGCGCTCGTGCGTCTCGTACGAGCGGACGTCGATGTCCCACCGCGGATCGTCCGCGGCATCGTCCGAGGCCTCGTCCGCGGCAGCCGTCGGGGTCATCGGGTACCCCGCGAGAACGACGGAGGGCGCGAGGGGCTCTGTGGCGACCGACCCGCGGCTCGAGCGCGCGTCCTCGGCGCGATCCGGGGAGGGAGCGGTCACGGGACGCGTGACGCAGCCGGCCAGGACGACCGTGGCGAGGAGCGAGGAGAGGAACCGCACGTCGATCTCCGGTGGACTTCGCCCGCCTCGGGGAACGTGGAGGCAGGTTACAAGGGAGGAGGCGATGCCGGCGGGCGCCGGCGGGCCGAGGTTAGCGGGCGAGGAGGAAGTTGCCCAGCACGCGGTTGGTCGCGTTGAGCACGGCCAGCGCGGCGCCGCGAATGGTGTCGCCGTCGGCGAGATAGCAGCCGAGGAGGCGCTCGGGTCCCTCGTCGCCATGCTGGACGAGCGAGGTGATGACGACGTTGGCGTCGAAGGCCCGGACGACCTTCACGCCCACGAGCTCGAAGGTAATCGCGCCGTTCGTGAATGTCTCCAGTGCGCGGATCACCGCTTCGGCGCCCAGGCGAGCATCGCCCGACGGACTGGCCTGTCCCTCCGCGCGGCCGACGAATAGCTCACCCGGTCCGAGCTCGAGCGACACCTCGCACAGCACGCGTCCAGCCGGCGACCGGTTGAACTGAAACGCCGTGAAACGCAGCCGCTCCGGACGGGCAGTGGCAGTGCCCATATTGCGCCCGTGGCCGGCAAGACGGTCGGTTTTGGCTGGCATCTCGGTGGTGGTCGGGTGGCCCGAGAAAGGGAGGAGCGGCGTCGCTCCCGTGTGCTCCCTTACGATTCAGATGGGCGAGCGCAACGTGGAAGTGCTGTCGGCGTCAGGGGATGCCGGTATATTTGCCCCATGCGTACCGTGCTCGTCGTGACGTTCCTCACCATTATCGGCACCTCGTGCCCGATCGCAACGGTCGGGGCACAACGCCCGGAGGTGGAGGGACTGCGCCGCCGGATCGTGGAGCGCATCGCGCGCGTGTCCGGCGCCGAGGTGGCGGTGAGCTTCCGCGATCTCGCGTCGGGGCAGACGCTCGACCTCGGCGCCGACGTGGACTTCCACGCTGCCAGCACGATGAAGATTCCGGTGATGCTGGAGGTGCTCAGCGCCGTCGAGAACGGGCGGCTGTCGCTCGACCAGCCGATCCTGCTCGTCAACCGCTTTCATTCCATCGTCGATGGCTCGCCCTACTCGCTCGACGCGGGCGACGACAGCGATTCGACGCTGTACGCGCGCATCGGCTCGCGCGTTCCTGTGCGCGAGCTGATGGAGCGGATGATCGTGCGCTCCAGCAATCTGGCGACGAACGTGCTGATCGCGCTGGTCGGCGCCGAGCAGGCGACTGTGCGGTCGCGGGCGCTGGGGGCGTCGCGCATCCGGGTGCTTCGCGGCGTGGAGGACGACAAGGCGTTCGCCGCTGGGCTGATCAACACGACCACCTCAGCCGACCTCGCCGTCCTGCTCGAGCGCATCGAGCGACGCCAGGCACTGGGCGCCAACGCGGCGACCACGATGAAGGACATCTTGCTGCGCCAGGAGCACAACGGCGAGATTCCGGCCGGTCTGCCTCCCGGCACCCCCGTCGCGCACAAGACCGGCTCCATCACGGCCACGCTGCACGACGCGGCGATCGTGTACCCGCCAGGCCGCGCTCCGTTCGTGCTCGTCGTGCTGACGCGCGGGATACGCGACGATGGGGTCGCCCGCGCGCTCATCGCCGACCTCGCCCGCCTCGTCTGGACTCACGTGACCGGAACAGAAGGCTCCCGATCAGGTTACTAGGTTGGCTCAGCAGGCAGCGGGCACTACCTT
This sequence comes from Gemmatimonadaceae bacterium, assembly GCA_046598315.1. Classification (GTDB taxonomy): domain Bacteria; phylum Gemmatimonadota; class Gemmatimonadetes; order Gemmatimonadales; family Gemmatimonadaceae; genus AG11. The sequence continues at coordinate 6,314 of JBKJIY010000110.1, read as the reverse complement.
TGCGCTTGCCGTGGCACTGAACGCAGCCCTCCCTCTCCTACGCCTCACGTGCACTCCGCCGCACCCGTTGGCCGGACGATTCTCCTCGTGGAGGACAACGATGACAATCGCATCATCTATAGTACGGTGCTGCGTCACGTCGGCTACGAGGTGGTGGAGGCGGTGGACGGTGCCCAGGCGATCGCGCTGGCTCGCAGCCTGCTGCCGGACCTGATCCTGATGGACATCTCCATTCCCAAGGTGGATGGCTGGGAAGCGACGCGCATCCTTCGCGCCGACCCCACGACGACGGCGATTCCCATCATTGCGCTCACGGCGCACGCCCTCGCCGACGACCGGGAGCGGGCGACCGCGGTGGGCTTCAGCTCGTATCTCGCCAAGCCGGTGGAGCCGCGCGCTGTGGCCGCCGAGGTTCGCCGATGGATCGGTGGCGGCGATGGGGCGCCACCGACTGGCGTCTGAGGAGTCGGAGATCGGCTCGGCCGTCTCGCCTCCCGTCACTCCGCGACGGCTGCTCCTCGAGGCCGGAGGCGCATGGGTCGCCGCCTGGCTGGTGGGGGTAGGGTTCGGGCTCGCGCTCAGACCGTCGGCGAGCTGGCGCACCGGCGCCGAGTGGGAGCGCGCGCTGCTGGGATGGATGGATGCGCATCCCCTGCCCTCGCCGCTCGACCAGACCATGCTCATCGTTCCGTATGTGGGCACCAACCTGACCCTGCTGCCGGTGATGATCGCGGTGGGGCTGTGGCTGTGGCGCCGGCGGGGGAACGGTCTGCTCGCCATCCAGCTCGTGACCGTGTGCGCCGGCTCGCTCGCGCTCAACGTGGCGATGAAGTACACGCTGGGACGGCCCCGGCCGGAGCTGTATCCGGCACGCGGCATCTACAATTGGGCATCGTACCCCAGCGGGCACGCGATCCTCTCGCTGGCCCTGTTCTTCACCATCGCACTCGTTCTGCTGCGAGCCCGCGGATGGCGATGGCCGATGCTCGCCGCGCTCCTCATCGTGATCGCCACCTGCTACTCGCGGCTGTATCTGCAGGTCCACTGGCCCACCGATGTCATCGGGGGCTTGCTCATCGGGAGCACGTGGCTGTTCGGCACATGGGTCGCGTTCGAGCGCCGCCGCACGGCGACCCAGCAAGGCGCGACCATGCACGCGCGAGCGCGACCCGATTACTCGGCTCGCACCTCGGGCACCAGATAGAGAAAGCGCGCCGTGGCGAGGTCGCGTGCGCTCAGCGCGCGCGCGCGTACCCACGCCGCCATGATGTCGCCCTCGTTCGGGCTGTGCTCCAGCCCCAGCACGTGCCCCACCTCGTGAATGGCCACCGCCTTGAGCACCGTACCAGGCTGCGGGCGACCCTGGGTGCCCACGGTGGCGAGATCCAGGTCGGCGCGGCGCAGCCAGCCCGCCACATCCGTCTGGCGGGTCACCTGACCGGCGCGCCGCTCGGGGAGACGATGATACCAGTGCACACGCACGTCGGCGTCGAGCGAATCGGCAACGAAGGCGAATCGCACGGGAATCCCGGCGCTGCTCCAGGCGAGAAAGGCATCGCGAGCGATCATGCGATCGCGCTCCTTCCAATGCTTCACCCCCGTCCCATCGGCGATCCAGACGCGAATGGGCTGCGCCATCGCGTTCGGCCAGCGGCGCAGCAGCGAGTCGGAGGCGCGGAGCGATTCCACGTACGAGCTGGCCGTGTCGGACGTGGAGAGCGAGGCCGATCGAGGCGCGCGGCAGGACTGGCCGGCGCGGCACGTCACGCGACGAAGCGGAGCGCCGCTGCGTGCGTCTCGTTGATCGCGCGTGAGGGAGTCGGCGCGCTCCGGCTGGGAGAACAGCGACGACGCCGCGACGACGGCGATGACCAATGCCGGATAGAGCGACCATCTCGTCCACTGCAGCTGCATTCGCCTTCCTCCATCGCGATCGTCCGGAAATCGACGCGCATGGTCCGCGCCACGCCGTGTTTCCTGCTCATACCCGCGATCCCGGCGGCCGTTGCGTCCATTGTCCACGAGACGGCAACTGATGATGTTTGTAGTCTCGACCGGATAGCTCAATTGGTAGAGCAGGAGACTTTTAATCTTCAGGTCGCGGGTTCGATTCCCGCTCCGGTCACTGGTGGTGCCACGCTCCCCTGGAAGCTGTCGCCGCCCTGCCGTCCCTCTGTGGCACCGAGGCGCGCGGCTCACCAGAGAGCGTTCGAAACGCACGACGCGCACGTGTCGTAGGGCCACTGCGCATCCGAGCCAACGTTTTTCGGCCATCCGGATGTCCAAGCAGTGATGCTTCTCCAGTGCAGGTGGATCCCGCAGATCGCCCGCCGCACCGGTCCGCCCTCACGTTGCCCCTGACATGCGTCTCCTTCGCCTCGCGCTGACGGTAGTGACCACCACCAACGCGTTGTCGCTCGGCGCCCAGGCGCCCGTAACGCCGGCACGCGACGCCACCGGGGCATCGGCGCCCGTGCGCGTCGCCCGCGCCGTTCGTCGCACGGCGCCGGTGAGGATCGACGGCCAACTCGACGACGCCTCCTGGCGCGAAGCCGAGCCGAGTGGCGACTTCCTTCAGAGCTGGCCAGCGCCCGGCAAGGCGGCGACAGAGCGATCCGAGGTCCGGGTGCTCTACGACGACCAGGCGCTCTACGTGGGCGTCCGCATGTTCGACGCGAGTCCCGACTCGATCGCGAGCGGGCTGGGGCGGCGCGATGCCACCGGGGCGACGGGGATCTACAGCGACTGGGTGCACCTTGTGGTGGACTCGTATCACGACCGCCGTACCGCGTTCCGCTTCTCCGCCACGCCTCGGGGCGTGCAGAAGGACGTCTATCACTACAACGATGGCCAGGAAGACCTCAACTGGGACGCGGTGTGGGAGGTCGGCACGCAGGTGGACTCGCTGGGGTGGGTCGCGGAATATCGCATTCCACTGAGCCAGCTTCGATACGGCGCGTCCGGGCAGGACGGGGCGCGCACCTGGGGCTTCCAGGTTCAGCGCGAGATCGCCCGGCGCAGCGAGCGTGACACATGGGCGCCGTGGACGCCGCAGGACGGTGGCTTCGTCTCCCGGTTCGGTGATCTTGCCGGTCTGGTGGGCGTACCGCAGCCCGAGCGTCTCGAGGTGATGCCGTACCTCAGCACGCGCGTCACGCGCGCCCCGGGCGACGCCGCCAACCCGTTCTATCGGCGGACGAGCAGCAAGCCCTCCGTGGGCGGCGACATCAAGTACGGACTGCCGAGCGGCCTCACCCTGAGCGCCACGGTGAACCCGGACTTCGGACAGGTGGAGGTGGACCCGGCCGTCGTGAATCTGTCCGCCTTCGAGACCTTCTTCCCGGAAAAGCGCCCGTTCTTTCTCGAGGGGTCGGATGTGTTCGGCTTCGGTCAGGTGGTGCGACAGAACGACTACGGCGGCCAGTTCTTTCTCTACTCTCGCCGCATCGGCCGACAGCCGCAGCGCGCCGTGCGCGATGCGCGGTTCGTGGACGCTCCCGAGCAGGCGTCCATCGCCGGCGCGGCCAAGGTGACGGGCAAGGTGGGCGCCTGGACGGTGGGCCTCCTCGATGCCGTCACCCTCGAGCAACGTGCGCGCGTCCTGTCGCCCGGCGGGGCACGATACGACGCCGCCGTCGAGCCGCGCACCAACTACTTCGCCGGCCGGCTCAAGCGCGACTTCCGCCGCGGCGCCAGCACCGTGGGCGCGATGCTGCAGCACACGTCGCGCGCCGTGGACGACACGGCCTTCGTGTCCCTGCTCCGCTCGGACGCCAGCTTTGGCGGCATCGACTTCGAGCACAACATGCGCAATCGGAGCGTGGTGGCGAGTGGTTACGTCGCTGGCAGCCGAGTCCGGGGGAGTCCGCGGGCGATCGCGTCCACGCAGGAGAACAGCACGCACTACTTCCAGCGCCCCGATGCCGCACACCTGAGCTACGACTCTACCCGCACGGCGCTCGCGGGCTACATCGGGCAGATCGCCCTCGCCCGACGCGGCGCCAATTTTGGCTCCATCACCTACAAGGAGACGAGTCCCGGGCTGGAGCTGAACGACCTGGGCTTCCAGAGTCGAACGGACTATCGCGCGTTATCGACGGTCGCCGGCCACAGCAACAACACCGCGGGAAAGCGTTTTCGGCAGTATTCGGCCGTGGCGTTTTCAAACGACACGTGGAACTTCGACGGGACGGCGATCCTGCACGCGTACGGGAGTAGCGCGAACTTCTCGCTCCTCAATCTCTGGGGCGGCGGCGGAAGCATCGCATATCAGCCAGGCAATATCTACAGCGACCGGCTGCTGCGCGGAGGCCCGCAGGCCAGGCTGCCAGCCACGTATCAGGCGAACGCATACGCATACAGCGATTCACGACGACCTGTCTCCGGGAATCTCTCCGGCGGGTTCACCGACGACGCCTCCGGCGGCGGGTCGCAATTCGTGTCCGTCTCGGCCGACCTCCGCCCCGCCTCCACGCTGCGGGTGAGCGTGGGCCCCAATCTGAGCCGGCAGCACAACACGGCGCAGTTCGTTCGTTCCGTGCGTGAGCCGATGGCCACAGCCACGTTCGGCCGGCGGTACCTCTTCGCCGACCTGCACCAGACGACACTCTCGATCGACACGCGGGTGGATTTCACGCTCAGCCCCACGCTGAGCTTCGTGATGTACGCGCAGCCGTTCGTCTCAGCCGGCCGGTACGAGGATCTCAAGGAATTCCTGCGCCCGGACGGCTACGATTTCGCCGTATACGGCCGCGATCGCGGGACGAGCCGCTACGACGCGGCGACGCGCTCGTTCACGGTCGATCCTGACGGAGAGGGGCCGGCGGCGGCGTTCGTGGTGGGCGACCCGAGCTTCAACATCCGCTCGCTGCGAGGGAATGCCGTGATGCGATGGGACTACCGTCCGGGCTCGGCGCTCTACTTCGTCTGGCAGCAGCAGCGCAGCGACTATGAACCGATCGGGGACTTCGCCGCGGGGCGCGACGTGGGAGCGATCTTCCGCGGGCGGCCGACGAACGTGTTCCTGCTCAAGGCGACGTACTGGCTCGGCCGCTGAGCGGCAGTACGAACGTGACGACGGCCCCGCGAGCAAAGCTAGCGGGGCCGTCGTCACGTCATGTCCCGAAGGTGTTATGCCTTGCGGTCCAGGCAACCCTTGAACTCAGGGTTGTTCTGCTCCTCGAAGGGAACCGGCAGGTTGACGTCGGAACCATAGACGCCGCCCTTGAAGTAGGCACCCGTGGGGAAGACCGTCTCGGCATTGCGGCCGTACTGCCGCACGAGGCGGCGCAGGTCGCCCAGGCGGTGCGACGTCAGGAACATCGTGAAGGCGCGCTCCGAGAAGAGGAGGTCCACCTGCCCATCCCGCGTCGCCGGGGCGAGGGCGATCGGCGCCGGGCTTGGCGCGCTGGCGCCGCCGGCCGCCGTGGCCGGATAGGTGACAGCCGCGGCGCGCGCCGCGTTGAGCTTGGCCAGGTAGAGCACCGTGTTTCCCGCCTGCAGCGCCGCCTCGGCCTCGATCAGACGTGCCTCCGAGCCCTCGGCGAGCGGCGTGGACGAGGCGCGAGCCGAGTACTTGGACGTCACGATGAGCGGCGTGACGGCGTCGAACCCGATCGCCGTGGCCGACGCGCGGAACGCAGGTGCGCGCGGATCCGCCGCCGAGGCGAAGGGAAGACCGTTGATGCCCTCGCGGTTGGGGATGGCGAAGCGACGGCCGAGCTGGGCGAAGGCGAAGATGCCATTGTTCTGCCGTCCGGAGTTCTCCGAATGGAAGATCACATAGCGGAAATTATCCGGCACCGCGGACACCGCCGCGGCGGCGTCCGCGAAGCGGCCGAGATCCAGCAGCGCGCGGCCCTTGCCGAGGCGGGCCAGGTTGAGCTGCGGTGCACCGCCCGCCCCGGCGGCCGTAGCGACGGCGATCGCCGCATCGAACTTGGTAATTGCGTTCGCCAACAGCTCCGCGGTCGTCTGCGGCTTGCCGTAGGTGAACGACCCGTCGGCGTTGGGACTGCTGAGCGGAACACCCGAGCAATAGTTCTCGGACAGCAGAACGCGCGTGAAGCCGGCAAGGGCGAGCACCTCGCCGTACGAACGGTTCGTGGCATCGAACTCCTTGAACCGGTCCGAGACGGCGTCGGCCGTGGCGCGCGCGCGCGATATGTCACGGAAGATGCCGAGCATCGTCGCGTTGATCGGCTGCGTGTTGCGTTGGTCGACCTCGATGCGCGTGGGGAAGCTTTCCGCATTGATGAACTCGTCGACCATGAGACCGGTGATCTGGGCCTGGCCCTCGCTGCCGCTGCTGCCGC